>JADHYM010000002.1 GCA_016782445.1 Candidatus Omnitrophota bacterium
ATCCGGATATCATCTCCGGTGGCAGAAAGAAAAGAACGGAGGGAAAAAATGACATATTTAACACCAAAGCAAGTATGTGAAATGACGGGGCTTAAATATTCAACCGTAATTAAATGGGCGAATATAGGACTTTTGCCCGCACGCAAGGCTCTAAACGGAAAAAAATCAAAATATATGTTTCCACGACAAGAGTTACACAAGAAAATAGAAAGTTGGCGAATCAGTAGCATATGAAAACTGGCTATGTTTATAAGCGAGACAATAAGTGGTACGTGGCGGTACCCGACTCAAGCTTGAAATCAGGCTATAAGAGGTTTTCAAATGGGTTTCGCACTAAAAGCAAGGCGACCATATGTCTCGCCGAAAAGAAGGACTTGATAGAGGAAATACAGGCAAACAAGTCTCCGTCAGGAAGTACCCCCTATAAGTCTTTCTTTAAGGAATATATCTCATATATATATCAGAACTTTAGCCAAGAAACCCACAAGACCTATAAGGGTGTCCTTAAAAACTTCCTTATATTCGCAGACGAGAAATATCCAAGTACACAATTTTTAAGAGATCTACGGGTGAAGGTGTTTGAAGATTATAAAATGTGGCTCAAAAAAACACGCCATAAGGATAATACAGTTAATAATCATCTAAAGACATTCAAGGCAATGTTTAACGTAGCCATTAAATGGGAATATCTTGATAAGAACCCCATTAAAAGCGTAGAGCTGGTTACGGTTGAAGATGAGAAGCCCATTGTTACTTTAAATACGCCTGAAAAGTTTAGTCTCTTTTTTGAACGGTGCAAGAAAATTAAACCGAAATACTACCCCCACTATTACTGCGCTTCCCTACTTGGCTTACGCTTTGGGGAATTGGTAAGCCTTGAAAGGGATGACGTTGATTTTGTTCATAATGTCGTGCGGATAACACGAAAAGAAAACTTTAGCCCTAAAGGTAGGGGGAAGAAGGATAAGAAGCCAAAGGAACGAGTGATTCCGATGCCTGAAAGCGTTGCCAAAATGCTAAAAGAAGTCCTCTCTAAACACACACATAAAAAGGTATTTCTTAAAAAAGGAAGACCCATAGACCGCAGGGATAAGAGTTTTAGACGTGGAATAATCAGTATTGTAAGAGGCACAGAATTTGAAGGCATGACAAGGTTCCATGAGCTACGCCACACCACAGGCGATATATTAGGGCTTTCGCACGATATCTACCACATTAAGAACTTTCTCGGGCATTCAGATATACGTACAACAGAGAGGTATGTGAGGGTTGCTGATGAGAGCAAAAAGAAAATGGCAAATACATTAGAGCATTTTAGAAAGACTACACAATTGACTACACAGTAAGGTTTATGGTAAACTATAACCGGTTAAAAAGTAAGAACTTATGCAATTGGGGATGGAATATCCCGTCGTCCCCGCCATTCTGCTTCGCCGAAATGCTTGCGCTTTCGGCTTCGCAGGAATTGGCAAGTAAACATGTATATCGTTTATATTCTTCTGAGTTTAAAAGAGCCCAGCAAATATTACATCGGCGTAACACAAGATTTAGAAAAACGTTTCAAAGAACATAATAATGCCAAAAGTGGATATGCGAATAGGCACATACCTTGGCAGATAGAAACATTTATTACTTTTAAGAATAAGCAATTAGCGCAAAGATTTGAGAAATATTTAAAACAAGGATCGGGCAATGCTTTTCTTAAAAAGCGGTTAATTTGATAGTTAGGCGAAGCAGAATGGCGGCTTGTCGGTCCTGCGAAGCTGAACGCGAAAGCATTCAGCGTAGCAGACCCGTCGTCCCCGCCAATTTCAATACAGAGCACTCTTTTTTGAAGTGCCCGGAAGATAATAAAAAACTCTAAGGAGGATTAAGCAATGAGAAAAGTTACCTCTATTTTGTTAATAACTATATTAGTATTTTCGCTGGCTACCATCTCTTATGCTCGCGGTAAAAGTTCGAGCGATATTTTAAAAGAGGGCCTTTTAGGAGGCGGCGCAGGCGCGATAGGCGGCCTTGCTTCGGGCGCCAAGGGCGGGAACGTCTGGAAGGGCGCTCTTGCCGGAGCCGGTGTTACAATAGTCGGAGGCGCGCTTCTTGACTCAATGAGCGGGGAAAAGGTTGACTCGGTGGATCGTGTTGAGCAAATGCCCTCCTCGGACGCCTACGGAGCCGGATATAAAGAAGGATTCAATAATGGCTATAAGCAGGGCTACACGCAAGGGTATAAAGACAGCATAGCCGAAAGCGCGCGGACACGATAAATAGTTTACTGGGGGGCATGAGCTGTGGGCTATGGGCTCAAAACCCATAGCCCAAATTTTCTAATATGATACTACTTATAATCCTAATAATAATCGTTCTCTTATCGTCGGCCGCCTGCTCAATGACTGAAGCGGCCGTTCTGAGCATTCCATTTATCAGGGTGAGAATTCTTGCGGAGCAGAAGGCCAAAGGCTCAAGAGATCTTCTTTTTATCAAGGAAAATATACACAGAGCCGTTGCTACGATAGTTATACTCAATAACACCATCAATATCGTGGGCGCGATTTTCGTGGGGCAGATGGTAGCGAACATTTTCGGCAACCAGTTCCTGGGAATATTTTCCGCAGTGTTGACCTTTGCTATCATCATCCTATCGGAGGCTATCCCGAAAACAATAGGCGAGCATTACAAGGTCCGGGTTTCGCTCAGGACCGCAAAAAGCTTGCGTGTAACGATGTGGTTTTTAAATCCGTTTATTGCCGTTCTTTCCCGGCTAATGAGGCCCTTTGCGAAGAAAGGAGCGCGGCCGTGGGTAACCGAGGAAGAAATAAAAATGCTCCTTCGTCTTGCGAGGGTCGCGGGAACCGTCGAGGTCGACGAGGAGACACTGATAAACAGGGTGTTCAAGCTGAACGACCTTACGGCGCTCCAAATGATGAAACCGATAAAAGGCGTGTACGCTCTTGACGGAAAGAAAAAGCTTATCGAAGAGAAAGAAAATATAATACAGTCCCCTTACTCAAGAATCGCAATTTTTGAGAAAGATCCCGCGAATATAATCGGCATTGCGCAACAAAGGATACTCTTGAGGGAAATAGCCAACGACAACGAAAGCGCGTTTATAAAAGATTTTATATCAACTCCGTTGTTTGTGAATGAAGGCGAAAAAGCAGACTCGCTTCTCGACAAATTCCAATCTTATCATCAGCACCTTTTCATAGTCCGGGACGCGAAGGGGAAAAACATAGGAATAATAAGCATGGAAGACGTCCTGGAGGAACTTTTCGGTGAAATATATGACGAAAAGGACGCCTCGCGTTTAAAACGGAGTTCCGGGTGAGCGCCCGGGCATTTTGTCCGCTTTGTTCGTACGGGAAGGCAAAATCCGCATTTCCTTACGAAACCATCTGGGCTGAAAAAAAATACGCATACAAAAAATGCTCTTCCTGCGGCACGACGTACATATCCCCCCTTCCTTCAGGTGAGGAGCTTGAGAAAATTTATTCTTTCGAGTCATACCACAACGTTTTCTATCATGAGCCGGCCGCAGAAAAGTACAAAAAATCCGTAAAAACACTTATGCAATATGCCGGAGAAAGAAAAACGCTTCTTGACTTTGGTTGCGGGGCCGGCTTTTTTTTAGACGAGGCGCAAAAATCCGGTTTTATCTGTTCGGGCACGGAACTTGATCACGAAACCCGGGAAAAAGCGCGCGCACTTTGCAAAGCGGATATTTTTTCTTTTGAAGAAATGCAAGGCACCTCCCGGAAATTTGATATTATTCATATGGGAGACGTCCTCGAGCATCTCGGGGATCCTCATAAAGCCGTAGAAGGGCTTAAGGCGCTTCTTGAGCCCGGAGGTATCTTCTTCTTTGAGGGGCCCCTTCAAAATAACCTTAGCGTTGTGTACTATTTTGCGCTGATTTTAAAAAATGTAAAAAGATTTTTTAAAATTGACAAACCCGCAAAAATTCCGCCTACTCACCTTATCCTGACAAACAAAAATGCAATGATTGATTTCTTTTCAAAAAGACTCGGCCTTAAAATGAAGTATTTTCGAATTTACGAGACAGGCTGGCCGTATCTTTCTAAAAAGCCGGAAAAAGCCACCCCGGAGTGGTATCTTAAGGCGGTTGTGGGGTGGGCAGCCATTTTTTTAAGCCTTCTTGAGCCCGGAAATAATAAGAAACTCGGCAATCGTTTTATGGCAATATGTGCAGAATAGCCGGATTTATCGATTTTGCCTATAATCACGACTACCCAATGAGCGGAACCATTTCCGCGATGAGGGACGTTTTTGCCTATGCCGGCCCGGACGATTCAGGTGCCTATATCGACGAGAAAAACGGGCTTGCTTTTGGGCACAGAAGGCTTTCCATCATCGACCTTTCGAAGCTCGCCCACCAACCGATGTCGACGGACAATGGCAGGTTCTGGATAACCTATAACGGGGAAGTATATAACTTCGCGGAAATCAGACAGGAACTTGAGTCCTCCGGGTATAAATTTAAGTCGAATTCCGACACGGAAGTGGTCATAAAGGCATTTGACAGATGGGGGCACGATGCCGTGGGCAGGTTCCGCGGCATGTTTGCTTTCGCTATCTGGGACAGAAACACGGAAAAGCTTATTCTTTACAGGGATAGGGCAGGCGTAAAACCGCTTTACTGGTATTATAAAAACAACCTGTTCATGTTCGCCTCAGAACTCAAGTCCTTTCACAGGCACCCTAAATTCCGCAAGGAACTCGACACGAAAGGCCTTTCCCTTTACCTTAAGCACGGTTATATAACGGCCCCTTATACTATTTTTAAAGACACCTATAAATTAGAGCCGGGCTATTACCTCGAGATAGGCAAAAACCGCCGTATAAAAAAATATAGGTACTGGGAACTAAAAACACACTATACGCAAGGCGCGAAAAATAAAAACAAATGGCTTAAAATACCGGAAGATCGTATCGCGGAAGAGCTCGAAGAAATACTTAGCGATAGTTTTTCTTTAAGAATGGTTGCTGACGTTCCCGTGGGTATGTTTTTAAGCGGAGGGGTTGACTCATCCCTGGTAACTGCCCTTTTGCAGAAAAAAAGCTCAAAACCACTTAAGACATTTACCATAGGATTTCACGATGAAAGGTATAACGAAGCCGAGTGGGCGAAAAAAGTGGCGCGCCATATACGCACGGACCACACTGAGCTTTATTGCACGCCTAAAGAAGCCCTTGACGTTATTCCGAGCCTTCCCGATATGTTTGATGAGCCGTTCGGCGATTCCTCGGCTATACCTACGTATCTCGTGTCGAAACTCGCCAAACGCGATGTAAAGGTGAGCCTATCGGCTGATGGTGGAGATGAGCTTTTCTCGGGCTACGCGCGGTACAGGCTTTTGCCCGCGGTGCGCAAAGCTACGAAAAATATGCCTCCTCTTGTGCGAAAATGCTTGAGTTTGGCGCTTTCTGCCGTAAGCCCTTCTGCGGCGCGAGCCATTTATGAAAAAGCCGTAAGGCATATTCCGAAGGAAAAGCGCCTTGCGAATTTCGAGGAAAAATACACTAAGTTTGTAACGATCCTGAAGTCCGATAGTTTATGGCCTGAATACGGATCTTGCGAAGGGCTGGAGGCTTCTGCCGGCATGATGCTGGATGATTTCGAAAATTATTTGCCAGGTGATCTATTGACGAAAGTGGACCGCGCCACCATGTCGGTCGCGCTTGAAGGCAGGGATCCGTTTCTCGATCAACGGATTACGGAATACGCAGCCGCTCTTCCGATGGCGCTAAAGTATAAAAACGGACAAAGTAAATATATCTTGAGAAAAATTCTTTATAAATACGTTCCGCGGGAATTAATAGAACGACCTAAGCAGGGGTTTGCCATACCCGTTCACGACTGGTTTAAGAAAGAGCTAAAAGACCTTTTTTCATTTTACATGGACAACGAAAAGATAAAAAAAGACGGGATTCTGGACGCCCATTATGTCCAAAAACTTCTCGCGCTTTTTTTGCGGGACAGGCCCGTGAACCGGAATAAACTGTGGTATATTTTTTTATTTCAGATGTGGAAAGAAAAATGGCTGTAAGCGTTTTATATATATCCTATGACGGGATAATGGAGCCGATAGGCGCCTCGCAGGTCTGGCAGTATGTGAAAGGACTTGCCGGAGAATACGCGGTTATTCTCCTTACCTATGAAAAGCCGGAGGATTTGCAGGATAGAAAGCGTTATTCTGCAATGCGGGATGAAGCGAGGGCGCGGAACGTATTGTGGGTTGCGCTTCTTTATCATAAAACGCCGTCTCTTTTGGCCACTCTTTGCGATATAACAACGGGGATTTTTGTTTCCTTTTATCTTTGCCTTGCCCGCAGGATACAAATCGTGCACGCCAGAAGCTACATTGCCTCTTCTGTGGCGCTCTGGCTAAAATTAATTTTACGGAAAAAATTTATTTTCGACATGAGAGGATTCTGGGCGGATGAACGCCTTGAGATAGGGCAATTCAATATACGCTCGGCCGTTTATCGCATCTTTAAATGGTTCGAGAAAAGGTTTCTTCTGAATGCTGATTGCATCGTATCGCTTACGCTAAGTGGCGCCAAAGAGATAAAAAAACTTTCCTTCATGAAGGATCAAAATAAACGCCTCGCTGTCATACCGACATGCGTGGACTTGGATTTATTTAAACCGGATTTTTCCGGAGGCTCCCGCGATAAAAGCGTTTTCACGGTAGCGATAGTGGGAAACATAAAAGGCCTATATCTTTTCGACGAAATGTTGGATTTTTTCAAAATTCTCACCGAAAAACTACCCTCGGCAAAACTTCTTTTTCTAAACCGCGGAGAACACGCTTTTATAAGGGAAAAACTAAAAACCCACGATATTCCGCTTCAATCTGCTGCAATAAAAGAGGTAGAGCATAGCCGGGTAGGTAGAGAAATTGTTCACGCGGATGCGGGATTATTTTTTATAAAACCGACATTTTCTAAAACAGCCTCGATGCCTACGAAATTAGGCGAATTTTTGGCCTGCGGAATACCCTGCGTCACGAATTATGGCATAGGAGATACCGAAAGCATAATCGAAGGCAGCAGGATAGGCGTTGTATTGAAAGGTTTTGCGAGGCAACAAAAGGAAAACGCGGCAAGGGAGCTTTTTGCGGTAACAGAAGACAAAGAGCTTAAAAACCGCTGCCGCAAAAAAGCAGAAGAATATTTTTCTCTTAAAAAAGGCGTTTCATCCTATAAAGATATCTACCGACAATTACTTTGACATTAATGCCTATTTGTGTTATTTTTATTTTACACAAAATCTGCCGAGGTAGCTCAGTTAGTAGAGCGCGGGCCTGAAAAGCCCGGCGTCCCCAGTGCAAGTCTGGGCCTCGGCACCATTCTGCTTCGCCATGATGCTTTCGCTCATGGCTTCGCAGGAATTCTCGTCAAACAGGATGTTGTTCCTCCGAAGCCGCACGCGAAAGCAATGCGGCGAAGAAGAACCATTTTTAATTAGCCGGTTAGCCGGTTTGCCGGTTAACCGGTCGCTGTTTACGCTGGCGTAGCTCAGTTGGTAGAGCAGCGGTTTCGTAAACCGCAGGTCACTGGTTCGAATCCAGTCGCCAGCTCCATTCTGCTTCGCCATGATGCTTTCGCTCATGGCTTCGCAGGAATTCATAATAGCTTCGTAGAAAATTTCAATTCCTACGGAGCTAAATATGTAAATATTTAGCGTAGTAGAATGAAAGAATATAAGAAACTACTCAAGAACAGGGAGTTTGTTCTTTACTCGATAGGCCAGGCTTTTTCGCAGTTCGGCGACAGGCTTGTTCAGATCGTTCTTATAGGCTACGTGTATAAACGCTGGCCCGGATCGACCTTCCAACTCGCCAAGCTTTTTTCTATCACAGTGCTGCCATCGTTTATTTTAAGCCCCATAGCCGGAGTCTTCGTGGACCGCTGGGACAGAAAAAAAGTAATGCTAATAAGCGATGTTCTACGCGCCGTGCTAGTTCTTCTGGTGCCTATTTTTATTCTGAGCACCGAAAGCATTCTCCCTCTTTACGCAGCGCTTTTTTTGATATTTTCCGCTGCCTGTTTCTTTTTGCCTGCCAAATTCGCGATCATACCCAGGCTTGTGCCGAAAGAGGATATCCTTGTGGCAAACTCCGCCAGCTCCATTGTATGGGTGATTTCCGGCATTGCGGGTTTTTCTCTCGGTGGAATTCTCGCGGAATGGGCAGGGCTTAAAAATAGTCTCTACGCGAACGCGGCTGTTTACGGCCTTTCCGCGACAAGCTTTCTCATTCTTTTTCATGCCTCAAAAACAAAAACCTTCGAACCCGGGCCGGTAAAAAAAGAAACTTTTTTGCGGGATTTATCAATTGGATTAAAAACTCTTATTACGGATAGAAACGCCAGGCTCGTCGCCGGGCTTTTTTTTACGCTTGCGTCGCTTATAGGGCTTATTTATGTCGTGGGTGTCGTATTCGTTCAGGAAACGCTTAAATCAATGACGAAATACGTAGGGCTTTTCGGTATGTTTCTTTTTATTGGTATCCTGGCGGGATCCTACGGTTACGGAAGAGTCGGCCCCAAACTTTCAAAAACAAAAACCGTTTCAACATCACTTATCCTAATGGGCATTTCTATTTTGACTTTCTCGCTCGGCCTTGCGTTTACAGGATCGATCCGGCTTGGCGGCGCAGCGATGTTTTTTCTGGGACTTTTTATAGCGCCCGTTTATATAACTGCGAATACCGTGATCCACGAATCAATCGAACACAAACTCGGCGGCAGGATTTTCAGCTCCCTTGGCATAGTTATGAACACGGGATTTCTTATTTTCATGCTGGTTTCCTCGCGCCTTGCGGAAAACATGAACAAAATGACCATGCTTCTTTTCTGTGGATTCTGTTTTATAATCGTGGGAAGCTTGAGTTTTTTGGCAGGCGGACTGAAAAGGACTATTTCTTCTTCTTAGATTTTTTAAAGATAAGTGATCCCGCTTCGTTTATGCACACCTTGTAAAAATTGCAAAGCGGACAGCAAGTATTCTCTTCCCCGCGTTCACCCCTATACCACTTGGTTTCGCAGGTCCAGTAGATCTGGCATTTTTCGCAACAGCGCAGCCTTTTTCTCATGAATAATTCCTTTTAATTCGTTCGCATTCATTTTACATCAAATTCTTGCGCTGTCAAGTTTATTTCTGTTTACCAGGCTGCAAGCCTACCTACCGGCAGGCAGGCGGGCGTCCTTCCGGCGTCTTGCGCGTAAGCTTCCGAGCCGCGCCTACCTCACTGCTCACCCCATCTATTGTTATAAAGATATCAAAAGGTCGCTGGCGAGGGTGTAAACACAAGTGTATGGCGCAAAAGTTCGCCGCTCGGCAGGCGCGCCTCGGAAGCTTTATACGCGGCCAAGACCGCAGCCGAAAGCAATGCAACCAAAACACTTTGACTTTAGCATGTATATATGTATAATTATACTGCTATGTTATCCAATACGTTTCGTGGTGGAGTTTGTCTTGCCGAGGAAAAAGAACTTACTGTAGGCAAAAAGACAAAAGAGATCCCGGCACCGAAAGAGCTAATCGTGCCCCTCTGCCAACATATCGGTTCGCCGAACGAAAGCATTGTAAAAGAAGGTGATGCGGTAAGGGTAGGCCAGGTTCTTGGCGATGCGAAGGCCTTTGTGTCGGCGCCGGTGCACTCACCCATTTCAGGTACGGTCAAGTCCGTGCAGAATTTCTTTCACCCTGTCTTCGGAAAATCGCCCGCAGTTTTAATAGAAAACGACGAAAAGCATGAGCCTCTATCCACCTCTGTAAAGAACGATCCTGCCCGGCTTTCCAAAGAAGAAATTATAACGATAGTAAGAAATGCCGGCATAGTAGGAATGGGCGGCGCGGCCTTCCCGACACATGTTAAACTTAAAGTTCCGGAGGGAAAAATCATAGATACATTAATCATAAACGGCGCGGAATGTGAACCCTATCTTACCGGTGACCACAGGCTCATGATCGAAAAAACAAAAGAAGTCATAGATGGCGTGAATATTGTTTCGCGCGTACTCGGAGCAAAAAAGGTCATTATTGCCGTAGAGTCAAATAAGCTTAGCGCTGTTTTCGCAATGAAAAAAGTTATAAAGCCTCCTTTAAAAATAGAGGTGCTTAAAACAAAATATCCGCAAGGCGGGGAAAAACAACTTATAAAGGCCATTCTTAAAAAAGAAGTACCCCCGGGAAAGCTTCCTCTTGACGTCGGCGTTTTAGTGCAGAATGTGGGGACCTGCTTCGCAATACAAAATGCTGTGTGCGATGGAAAGCCTCTTACGGAAAGATGCGTTACCTTTACGGGAAGCTGCCTTAAAGAGCCCGGCAACTATATCGTGAAAGTAGGAACCCGCTTGAGAGACGTAATTGATTATTGCGGTGGCTTTCTCACGCCACCCGCCAAAATAATATCCGGCGGCCCGATGATGGGGGTTTCGCAGTACACCCTGGATGTCCCGGTAGTGAAAGGCACCACAGGCGTGCTTTTTCTTTCCGAAAAAGAAGCCGCCATCTGCGAAGAGATGCCGTGCATAAAATGTGCCAAGTGCGTGGACTCCTGTCCGCTTCGCCTTCTTCCCACCGATATTATGCGCATGGTCAAATATTCAAAGTGGGAATACCTTAAGGAGCTTCACCCTTCCGATTGCGTCGAGTGCGGGGCCTGCTCTTATGTCTGCCCGAGCAAAATACCGCTTACGCAGTATATAAAACTCGGAAAAATAAAGGAGTTGAATAAAAGATGAACGACCCAAAACCCTATCTTTCCCCCGGGCCGCATATTTTCGGAAACCAGGAGACGCCCCGGATGGTGAGGGACGTTATTATAGCGCTTATGCCGGCGGTGGCCGTAAGCATTTATTTTTTCAGAATACGCGCGTTTCTTTTGATAGTAATATCCATGGCCGCGTGTGTCGGTGCGGAAGCGGCCATACAATTTCTAATGAAAAGAAAAATTAGGATAACCGACGGAAGCGCGGTAGTTACCGGAATTCTTTTTGCCATGATTATACCGCCGGCGCTTCCTTTGTGGATGGCCGCCCTCGGTTCTTTTGTCGCCATAGGCATCGCGAAAGAACTTTTCGGAGGCTTGGGCTCAAACATATTCAATCCGGCGCTTTTGGGAAGAGCCTTCCTCATGGCGGCTTTCCCTACTTTTATGACGGCGTGGAACGCGCCGATTACACTGGACGCTGTTACCGGCGCTACGCCGCTGGGGCTTGTAAAGTTCAGCCATAATCTCGATATAAGCTACCTTAATTTATTTCTCGGAAACGTATCGGGTTGCATAGGAGAGACCTCGGCTGCGGCGCTTCTCTTGGGAGCGGGATACCTTTTTTTAAGAAAAACCATCGACTGGAGGATACCGCTTAGCTATCTCGGAACCGTGGCCATTATAAGTTTCATAACAGAAAAAGCCTCTCCCGGCACGTATGCGGGGCCCGCGTTTCATCTTCTGGCGGGCGGGGTAATAATAGGCGCCTTTTTCATGGCGACGGATCCCGTAACGAGCCCCGTGACAAAAGCCGGACGCTGGATTTTCGGCATAGGCTGCGGTTTGATTACCATGGTCATAAGGCTCTGGGGAGGCTTGCCGGAAGGTGTCATGTATTCGATACTGCTCATGAACGGGCTTACGCCGATACTTAACCGGATCACAAGGCCTAAGAGATACGGAACATAGAAGCGCAAAACGAAAAGCGCAAAACGAAAAACCAAAACTCAAAACTTAAAACAAGAAATAAATATGAAAAATACAATTAAAATGATAATAGTGCTTACGGTGCTCGGGCTTCTATCGGGAGCCGCACTCGTTTTTATTTACAGATACGCTTCCCCGCTTATCGCGCAAAATCAAAAAGACGAGACTGAAAAAGCCATTTATAAAATATTTCCCGAAGGAAAAAATTATGACACGCGGATAATCGGCGAGGACAGCGTTTACAAGGTTAAGGATAAAAATGGTAAATTACTCGGCTATGCATTTCCGGCCTCCGGAAACGGCTATCAGGGCCAGATAGATATGCTGGTAGGTATCCAGCCGGATCTCGCAACGCTTGCTGGCATAGAGGTTCTGGATTCCCAGGAAACGCCTGGCCTCGGACAGGAGATAACTACGGAAAAATTTGAAAATCAATTTAAGGGGCTTAAAGTCTCGCCCTCGATCAGCTACGTGAAAAATCAAAAACCCCAGAACCCGAATGAAATCGAAGCGATAACCGGAGCCACGGTCTCATCAAAGGCGGTTGTCACGATATTGAACGAAAGAATAGCGAAAATAAAAAAAGATCTAAACAAATGATCAAAGATTTTATAAAAGGGCTGTGGCGCGAGAATCCTATTCTTGTGCAGGTACTCGGCATGTGTCCGACGCTTGCGGTCTCCACTAAGGCGGTTTTCGGGTTTTCGATGGGGCTTGCAACCACTTTCGTTCTTATTTCCTCAAGTGTTACGGTAGCGCTCATAAAAAAACTTGTTCCTCATGAGGTAAGAATCGCGACCTTCACAGTGATTATCGCGACTTTCGTGACATGCGCGGATTATTTTCTTAAGGCTAATTTTTACTCGATAAGCAAGGCCCTCGGGCCCTACGTGCCGCTTATCGTCGTAAATTGTATTATTCTGGGACGGGCGGAAGTTTTCGCCTCAAAGCAGAATGTAGCAAGAAGTTTCCTTGACGCGCTCGGCATGGGGTGCGGCTTTACACTTGTTCTCATTGTTCTTGGCTCGATACGCGAGCTCCTCGGATCCGGCACGATTTTTAATTACGCCATATTAGGAAAAGGGTTCGAGCACTGGGTTGTCATGGCGCTTCCGGCAGGGGCCTTTATAACACTCGGATTTTTAGTCGGATTATTTAACTGGATCAATCAAAAATGGCAACGTTAATAATAATATTTATTTCTGCGGCTATTACGCACAACTTCGTCCTGACCTATTTTTTGGGAATATGCCCCTTTATAGGTGTTTCGAAACGCCTCGAGCAGGCTCTCGGTATGGGCCTGGCTACAACGTTTGTCATGACGCTCGCCGCCTGCACAACGTGGGTCGTCTATCATTTCGTGCTGCTTAAATTCGGGCTTCCCTTTCTCCAGTACGTGGCGTTTATTCTTATAATCGCGAGCCTCGTTCAGATCGTGGAGATGTTTATAAGAAAAACTTCGCCTGTTTTATACAGGGCGCTTGGAATATACCTTCCGCTCATTACCACTAACTGCGCTATCCTCGGTCTCGCGCTTTTCATGGTTATGAGGGAATATACTTTTTTAGAAGCTTTTATTTTCGGACTCGGGGCCGGATGCGGTTTTACGCTGGCGCTTCTCATAATGGCCGGGATACGGGAACAGCTTGAATACTCGAATATACCAAAGGCGCTTCAGGGCGCCGGGATGACGCTTATCATTGCCGGACTTCTTGCGCTCGCTTTCATGGGTTTCGGCGGGATAGTCAGTGATTAAAATGGACAATACGATAGTTATATCCACATTAAGCATGGCGGGTTTGGGGCTTTTCTTTGCGACTCTCCTTGCTTTTGCAAACCAGAAACTTAAAGTCGAAGAAGATCCGTTTATAGAAAAAATACTTCATGAGCTGCCAGGAATAAACTGCGGGGCCTGCGGGTTTACGAGCTGCCGGCAGTACGCCGAGGCGCTTGCGAAAAAAGAGGCAGCATCGGACAAGTGCAAAGCAAGCCAAGAAGAGCAAAGGGCAGATCTTGCCCGGCTTCTCGGCGTGAGTCTGAAAACAAAAGTTAAAGAAGCGGCAGTGGTGCATTGCGGGGCTGATAATTCAATAAGAAAAACAAAGGCTTTGTATACCGGGGTAGAGACGTGCCTGGCGGCGCATAACACGTTTGGCGGAGAGCTCTTGTGTGACTACGGGTGTTTGGGGTACGGTGATTGCGTACAAGCGTGTCCGTTCGGCGGGATTACGATTGTTAAGGGCCTGCCAAAAATAGACAGGGATAAATGCACTGCCTGTGCGAAATGCGTAGTGGCTTGTCCGCGGAAAATAATTTCTATCATGAAAGTAGAAGACACGCAGGTTCTCTACGTTGCCTGTAGCTCGCAAGACAAAGGCGCCCTTACGAGAAAAACGTGCTCCGTAGGCTGCATTGCCTGCGGCATATGCGAGAAACTAACAGGCAGCGCTTTTTCCGTTAAAAACAACCTATCAAGCGTGAACGAGGAAAGAATGAGCGGGATAAAAAACAAAGAAGAAGTGTTGAAAAAGTGTCCGACAAAGTGTATTCTAAAAATCTAAAGGAGGTATTAAAGTGACAGGAGCCCTTAAGGAGATTAATTCCGATGTTTTCGAGAAAGAGGTTTTAACCTCGGACGTTCCGGTTGTCGTTGATTTTTGGGCCGAATGGTGCATGCCGTGCAAACTACTTACGCCCGTAGTTGACGAGCTTGCGAGAGGATACGAAGGAAAAGTGAAATTTGCAAAGGTAAACGTCGATAACAATACCGAGCTTGCGACAAATCTCCAGATATTGAGCATACCCGTTCTTATAGTATTTAATAAAGGGAAAGAAGTAACGCGAATCACAGGCGTAAACCCTAAGCAGGAAATAGAAAGAGAAATAAACGAGGCCCTTAAATAGTGTACGTACTCGGCATATCCGCATATTACCATGACTCGGCAGCCGCGCTTATAAAAGACGGTGAAATAATCGCGGCTGCGCAGGAAGAGCGTTTTACGAGGAAAAAGCACGATTATCGTTTTCCGAAAAACGCGATAAACTACTGCTTTAAAGAAGCGGGAATATGCGTTAAGGACCTTGAATACGTAGCGTTTTACGATAAGCCTTTCATAAAATTCGAGCGCATACTCGAGACGTATATGGCTCATGCCCCTTCCGGTTACAGGTCCTTTATAAAGGCCGTTCCCATGTGGATAAAGAAAAAACTATGGATGAAAGACATTATCCAGAAAGAACTTGGCTTTCACGGGAAAATGATTTTCCCGGAGCACCACGAGTCGCACGCCGCGAGCGCATTTTTCCCCTCGCCTTACAGCGAAGCCGCGATTATCACGGTTGACGGAGTGGGAGAATGGGCCACGTCGAGCTTTGGCGCGGGTAAGGACAACCGAATAAGTCTCAACGCGGAAATACGTTTTCCCCATTCTTTAGGGCTTCTTTATTCGGCGTTTACCTATTATACGGGCTTCAGGGTAAATTCGGGCGAGTATAAACTCATGGGCCTGGCGCCTTACGGAAAGCCGATTTACAAGGACCTGATACTGAAAGAGCTCATCAACCTCAAGGAAGACGGGTCCTTTAAGCTCAACATGAAATATTTCAATTATTGCGCCGGGCTTACCATGACGAACAGACGATTTCACGACCTTTTCGGAATGCCGCCCAGAAAGCCGGAGACCAAGCTGACCCAGAAGTATATGGATATTGCGCGTTCTATCCAGGCGGTCACTGAGGAGGCCATACTTAAAATGGCGCGCCATGTATATAAGGTTACCGGCAAAGAAAGCCTTGTCCTGGCCGGGGGTGTCGCGCTGAACTGCGTTGCAAACGGAAGAGTATTAAGGGAAACACCATTTAAGAACGTCTGGATACAGCCTGCTGCCGGGGATGCCGGAGGAGCGTTGGGTGCTGCGCTTTTTACGTGGTACCAGTATTTGGGCAAAACGCGCTGCGTTGACAATGTACGGGACCTGCAAAAGGCCACGTATCTCGGGCCATCTTTTACAAGCGAGGAAATAAAGAAGTTTCTTGATGATAAAAAAGTACTTTACGAGTTTCTTAAAGACAGAGATATAGCGGAAAGAATCGCGGACCTGATCGCTGCGGAAAAAGTCATAGGATGGTTCCAGGGAAGAATGGAGTTTGGCCCGCGCGCACTCGGCGCAAGAAGTATAATAGGCGACGCCAGATCTGCGAAGATGCAGGAAGTGATGAACCTTAAAATAAAGTTCCGTGAATCCTTCAGACCGTTCGCGCCTTCTGTTTTGCGGGAAAAGGTGTTTGATTATTTCGGCATGAAAGAAGAAAGCCCGTACATGCTTTTGGTTGCGCCGGTAAAAAAAGAAAAATGCAAAAGAGTAGAAAATGAAGAAAATCTTTTTGGCCTCACGAAACTTTCAGCTATCCGCTCCGAAGTGCCTGCCGTAACGCACGTGGATTATTCCGCGAGGGTCCAGACCGTAAAAAGAGAGGACAATCCTGTATTTTACGATATGATGAAAAAATTCGACGAAAAATACAAATGCCCCGTTATTATAAATACTTCGTTTAACGTGCGCGGCGAGCCGATCGTCGCGACGCCGGAACACGCGTATCTCTGTTTCATGCGGACAAACATGGATTATCTTATTATAGGTAATTATTTGCTGGAAAAATCCTCCCAAAAGCCGCTCGATAAGGATATCGACTGGCTCCGGGAGTATGAACTGGATTAAATAATGTTAGACGAAATATTAACGATAAAAAGCGAAAAAAAACATCTCCGGGAATTCGGATTAACAATAGGAATAATCCTGTGCTTTTTGGGCGGAATCGGATTATGGCGCGGTAAAGAAATATACCCGTATTTTTTTACGGTGGGCGGAATATTTATCGTGACCGGAGTCTTTATCCCGTTTATTTTAAAACCGCTTCAGAAGGCATGGATGGGATTTTCAATCATTCTGGGATTTTTTGTAAGCCGCATCATAATGACGATACTTTTTTATTTTGTTCTTACGCCTATCGGTATTATAATGAGGCTCCTGGGAAAGGATCTTTTGGATCAGAAAATAGACAAAAATAAAGTATCTTACTGGCATCAGCGCGATGCTAAACAAAAGGACGCGAAAAGTTACGAAAACCAGTACTAATAATACGATTACACAGATTTCTTGCTTCTAAAAAGACGCAACCGTGATTACATAGATAATATTTAATCTGTGTAATCTTTTCCCAATCTGCGTAATCAATTTAAAAGAAGGAGAAAAAATGCCGGGAATATCAATTTTAAAGGAACTCTGGGGCTTTCTGATGGAGAGAAAGAAATGGTGGCTTTTTCCGATCATCATCATACTGCTACTTCTGGGCCTTTTAATAATCTTCACTGAGTCTTCGGCCGTCGCTCCTTTTATTTATACGCTATTCTAATTAGTGAATAGTCGTTAGTGAATAGTATTTAGTATGAAGATACGAAGTTTTAAAGATCTTAATATCTGGAAAAGAAGTATCGAGTTAGTAGAGAATCTATATAAGGAAACTAAATTTTTTCCAAAAAAAGAAATTTACGGGTTGACCAGTCAAATAAGACGTTCATCCGTATCTATACCTTCCAATATAGCGGAAGGTTTTGCAAGATATCACAATAAAGAATATAAGCAATTTTTATACATAGCGCTTGGAAGCTGCGCTGAACTTACAACACAAATTATCATCGCAGTAAAATTGGACTATTTACATGAAAATAAAGCTGACAATTTATTAAATGAAGTTGAAGAAATAAGCAAAATGACAATGGGTCTAATTAAAAAACTAAACTAAATACTATCGACTAATGACTAGCGACTAATTATGAATATCGCGGTATTTGTTTCAGGAAACGGGACGAACCTTCAGGCCATAATTAACGCAGTAAAAAAAGGCGTTATAAAGGCGAAAATCGCGCTTGTTGTGAGCAACAAAAAAGATGCATATGCTCTCACGCGCGCGAAAAACGAATGTATAGAAACGTTTGTCCTGGATCATAAAAAATTTTCTTCCCGCGAGAAATACGATAAGGAAATAATAAAGGAGCTTGAAAAACGCAATATTAATCTGATAACGCTTGCCGGATTCATGAGACTTTTAAGCCCTTATTTTATAAAAAAGTATCAAGGAAAAATTATGAACATACATCCCTCGCTTCTCCCTGTCTTTAAAGGCACCCACGGAATAAGGGATGCTTTCGAAGCGGGCGTTAAAAAAACAGGCGTTACAGTGCATTTTGTCGATGAAGAGCTTGACCACGGGCCTATAATTATGCAGAAAGAAGTAAGCGTAGAAAAAACAGATACCCTGGAAACGCTCGAAGAAAAGATTCATAAAGTAGAACACGAGTTATATCCTCAAGCAATCAAATCGGTCGTAAACGGGAAAACGAAATTTTAGCCACGAGATTTAGCCACCCACTTTAGTGGGTGGTCTTGGCGCCATATTTGGAGCCGAAAGAAAAAGGAGAAATAACGATGTCATCAAAGATAGAATGCATATTTGGCCGGGAAATACTTGATTCAAGGGGTAACCCCACTGTTGAAGTCGACGCGATGCTTGAAAACGGGTCATTTGGCCGAGCAGCGGTTCCGAGCGGAGCCTCTACCGGTGAGCATGAAGCGGTTGAGTTAAGAGACGGTGATAAATCGCGCTACATGGGAAAGGGCGTTTTAAAGGCAGTCAAAAATGTTAATACAGAAATTGCCTCAAAAGTAAAGGGTATGGACGCGCTTGAGCAGGAAAAATTAGATAAAACCCTTATTGATCTGGACGGAACGGAAAATAAATCGCGCCTCGGCGCGAATGCGATCCTTGGAGTATCTTTAGCCGTTTGCAAGGCAGCGGCCGTATCAAAAAAAGAACCGCTTTACCAATACATAGGCGGAAAAGACGCTAAAATTTTGCCAATACCAATGATGAATATAATGAACGGAGGGGAACACGCGGATAACAACGTGGACCTTCAGGAATTCATGATCATGCCTATAGGCGCTCCGAATTTTAAAGAGGCCCTGAGAATGGGAAGCGAAGTGTTTCACTCGCTTAAAAAGGTTCTGCATTCGAAAAAACTTTCAACCGCTGTCGGAGATGAGGGCGGATTTGCCCCTGATTTAAAATCAAACGAAGAGGCCGTAGAGGAAATACTTGCCGCGATAGATAAAGCAGGGTATAAATCCGGCAAGGATATTTTCATGGCGCTTGATCCGGCATCAAGCTCGTTTTTTAAAAACGGAAGCTATAGCTTAGGATACAAAACAAGTACTCCTGAGAAAATGTCTTCCGAAGACATGATAAAATTTTATTCGGACTGGGTTTCAAAATACCCCATCGTTTCCATAGAAGACGGCCTTGCCGAAGATGACTGGGGCGGGTGGAAGAAAATGACAGAAAAACTCGGAAAAAAGATACAGATCGTCGGAGACGACCTTTTTGTTACCAATACAAAGCGCCTAAAAACGGGAATCGAAAAAGGCGTAGCCAACTCAATTCTCATAAAGGTAAACCAGATAGGAACGCTTACAGAAACAATAGACGCCATAAAAATGGCTAAAAACGCCGGCTACACTGCAGTTGTCTCGCACCGCTCGGGTGAGACAGAAGACACGACAATTTCGCATCTTGTCGTAGCCATGAACACGGGCCAGATCAAGACAGGCTCGGCTTCAAGGACCGACAGGATCTGTAAATACAACGAGCTTTTAAGGATCGAGGAACAGCTCGGGGAAAAGGCAGTTTACGGGAATACCATATGGCCAAAAAGAAGCTGATCTTTGCGTTTTTGGCTGTCGCGATACTTATCGCGATATATGTTCCGGGCTTTGCGCGGTTACAGCAGCTCAAGGAAAATAACCGAATGCTTGAAAAACGCATAGATATACTTAACAAGACAAACGAAGAACTCGAGGAAGAAAAGAAAAAGCTTGAGACGGATCCCACCTATATCGAAAAAATCGCCCGCGAAAAACTCGGCATGGTCAGAAAAGACGAAATTGTGCTGCGATAAGGCAAGATGACTGTAGCGTAGCCTTTCAGACGAATTTTATGGCTCACGGCAGTTGATGTCGAACAATCTTGAAAGGTTTTTCAGCAAAAAGGAATGCTTCATAGATCGCATTCCTTTCTTTGCTTCAGAATCAAATTTTCTTCGAAAATTTGGTAGCGGGGGCCCGATTTGAACGGGCGACCTTCAGGTTATGAGCCTGACGAGCTACCGGGCTGCTCCACCCCGCAATAATCAAATAGCGTGATTGGTATTATATCAAACCCACCGGCAATGTCAAATCATTTTTAAATAAACTTACGTTAACCACCCCAGTCCCTGGGACTACGATGGCCGAAACGTTAAATATGAAAAAGGCAGATATTTATTACATACCTGTTACACATAATATGGGAAATTATGCTATATTTGTGCCAAGTCCGTTAACCGTATAACAAGCTTACTATATGACCCTATTATATTATAAGAATATTGATAAAATATGAATATGATTACCAGGCAATATAAGTCTTATTTTCCCGCTTGGATGCGTATAATAGCGAGTATTCTCGTTATTACATTCTTATGGCAGGATGTAATATGGGCATACCCTGATATAAATAATTCACGCCGCACATCACAAAAAGACACACTTCAAGTAGAAACCATTCTGTCTAACCCGAAAAACTTTCATATCGCTACGCCGAGCCTTATTCAACAGGCTATTGAAAATTCTGTAGCTTCTCGAAATGAATTAACGCTAGATGACATAAAAGAAACTTTAAAAAACTGCGACAAATGGAAATCCGAACAATTCAGAAATTACGACTGGCAAGTTTATAAAAGCGAACAGAATGCTAATGATACAGAAATTATCATTACTTTCAAGGATTACAATAACAATCCCTATAGTTGGCTGAGATATCACCACTGGTCGCCTGATCCAACACAGCAGCAGACTATTGAAGAACAGCATCTTTCGCAGCCATTATGGAAAGGCGATAACGTAAAAACCGACACAGTAAACCGTTATCTTCGCAGACAGATCAAGGTTTGGGCGCAACAAAATCCCGATACCGGTCAATCCCAACCGGCCCCACACGGAAACGCCATTGATCCACGCAAGTTAGAACAGGCTTCGATGGTAGGGGCCGGAACTGCGCTAATTCTTGCGTTGGCTTCTTTTAGCACCCAAAAAACACTTTTTTCTGTTGGAGTAAGCTTGCTTTTTTTGGCTACGGTGCTCATACTTCCAATGCTGACGTCGCTTTTTATAAAAAAGGCTCTTTTGTTTAAAGGAAAAAAATATCCTATTATACGCGGCTTGCAAGGCGCCGAAGATATAGCATTTGTAATCCCTCAAGACTCAAGCGCGCAAGGTAAGCTCTCTTATTATTCATATGACGTAGAAGAAAAACTCAAAAGTAAAAAAGAAGATATCCCGCAAATAAAGAGCGCATTATTCATAGATGAAACTGCCATGAAACATCTGCATCCATTTTTCCAGAGGATTGTATTTATTCACGAGGTACTCATTCATAAGATATTAAGGATTGATTTGGAGCCCGTAGCAGTGGTGTTTACTTTTTGCCTGCCGGCTCTGGCAGTATTAGATATTCTGCTTTTTGGTTTCGGGTGGTTTCTTACAAGGCCCGATCGTATCTTTTTAGCGGGATTAATTGTATATAACTTGCTCGTTATTATCCTTTCCTGGGTTGTTGCCATGAGTGTAGGCACAACAAAAACAAAAGCAGGCCATAGGCGTATAGATACAGAAAGGCACAGACATCTGAACAATACAGAAGTAGATAGAATTATATCTCATTATGCGCACAAAAAAACACTTACGGAAGAAGAGCGGATGACATATTGGCGCGACTGGCTGGAAGGCGGAGAAGCCCAAGAAAAAATAGAACTTATACCCGTAAAAGACAGGCCAGATGATATTATTGTTGTTAAAGCTTCTTGCGCGTCAAGCGTTACAGAAGAGGAATTTGTAAGAATATTAGAGAAATCCGAAAAGCGTTCATTTGTGCTTATAATATCCGACAATGGATTAATAGAAGGTTCCCCGGGCGAACTTAATATTAATAAGCGAAAAAAGAGGATAGATAAAATAGCTAAAACCGCTGAAAACGCTCTTGATGCGATCAATCGAAGCCAGCCATTTCTTATTAGCCCCATGCGCAGATTTATAAGAAAGGATATGCGCTCAACAATCTATAATATAGGACGCCTGAGAGACCTTACCAGGCTTTTTAGAAAAAGGCTCGATGATATTAAAGAAGGAAGCGTTGAACCGGAGGCTGTAGCGTGTGAGGTTCATGGCGAGGTGGAAAAACTGAAAGTGCTTCTCGCATGGCTTAAGAAAAAGAGATATAGAAAACTCATTTTTATGGGGGATTACATTGGAAAAGAAAAAAATGGCCTTGAGGCAATAGATATTTTAATGGAACACGTAACCCAAAAAGAAACACCGCATCTTACTCTTCTAATGGGCGCATCTGAGCATCTTTTCCTGCGAGCCATGTTTGGTGACCAGAGCGCGTGCTACGGCGGGCCGTTTACAAAAACGTGGTCAATCAAATCTCAGGAAGGCAAGGCCGTGATGGAGTCGCTTAAGGAAGTTGGCAAAAAAGCGATGCTCATGTCGTATACCTCTCCGCAAATGACAGATCAGATAAGGCGCATAAAGGAATTCGAAGAGGCCCTGTTCCATATAGCAAAACGAGAACGCCGAAACATAGATAGCATAAGGGCGGAATGGTACAGATTTCATCCCAGACTACTGGACATAGCGCAATTTATGGTAGATAACATGTATTTTGTTTTTCACGAGGACACGCATCACAACATTTATCTTTCAGGAGGAATACCCGCAGACTTTGAGCAGCGTGGTTTACGGGGCATAGCAGCGCTTATATCCATGGAAGAAGAGTTTAGAGAAAATGCAAAAAAATCAATTCATATCTCAAAACTTATGAGTAAAGTATGGAGGGTAACACATGAGAGAGAATCGGCTTATGAAAGAACAAGCCAGGAAAGGGTCGAAGACGTAATAAAGGTTTTATCAAAACAAAAAGGCCTAAACGCGCTTTTTGACAGAGAATTCATAGATAATAATACGCTTGACCAAATGAGGGCTTCGATAGACGAAAATACATCCGGTAAAGAGTTGGATGTAATTTTTAGAAATCTTTCCAAGATCCTTACCGAAACGAGAGAATCCATACCCGAAGAATTTAAGGAAATATTTGAAAGCTTTCTCCGGACAACATATGTCGCCCGGGGACTTAATATCTCTGATGTAGCCAAGCGCCAGAGAAGAGAACTGAACCTGGGCGTGAATACCATATTTAGCCTGTCAGATTTTACACGGGGCATACAAAAACTTGGGCAGGTCAGGCTGCTTGATAAAAACGGGAATCTTCTTTGCGTATCAGTTGATGCATTGCTGCGCGGAGAGTTTGAAGCGGATACAGTATTGACCGGTAAGACAAAAGATGAGATAACGCCCGGGCGTTCGCTGGAAAGTATAACAAAAAGGAAGCTGTGGGGGCTTAGAATAGAGAATGTTGAAAGGGTGCCGGGCGTAGAGGAAGTGGTTTCAAAATGCAACTATCTTGCCAGCGGTTTGCGCGATAAATGGAACAAGAGGCTTCTGGCAAATATCAAGTTTGTGCTTACTATGCCTCTGGTGAGGAGGTCTTTACTGACTGTCATTCTGCTTATTCTTGACGCGTCATGGATTTACTTTAGACTCAATTCTCCGGAAGCGTTTGGCATTTCGGATTTATTATACTTAGGAATGCGTGTATCCATGGTAAAAAGTGCTGATGAAAGACGCCCTTTAGATGAAGAAGAACAGTTAGGCGCTCTTGTAAGAAGATACCCGGAAGAAGCTATTCATGGCGTTTGCGAACAAGAATACCATGATCCGGCTGCTTCGGCACTGAATGATGGAAAATCCGCAAGTTTGACTACTTCAGAAGCGATAAAAGAAAATGCGAAAGAAATTATGCCGCTTTTAGTGCGATACCTTATGAAATGGGCAAAGAACGTTTATAAAGAAGAAGGCTCTAAAACCCAAGAAAAAGACAGCGTTGTGATGCTCCTTGATGTGCCGCCTGAATACTTTGTCAGAATAAAACAGTTAATAAAAGAGTCTGTTATTGATCCGCTAAGAAGGATTAGCGGAAATAACGACGACATAAAACGGATTCTCGTAAATCTGGAATTTGCAGATAGCCAAAAAATCGAAGTTATAAAAGAAAGAATCAGAAATAACACTTTAAGGTCACGCAACGTGATTGTTGTAACAAATGAGTTGAATCAAGACAAATTTAAAGAATTTATAAGTTCTTTTATAACAGTATTAGACTCCTCAGATCTTGTAAGGATGGATGGGCCTAACCAGGAAACGTATTACCCGTATTTCGAAGCCACATTTTTCGCGCTTGTAAGGGCCTTAGACGACATCGTGGGCGAAAACATAAAGCATGACACATTAGCATGGTATAAAAAAATACCGAACGCAGAAATTCTTACCGAAGCAGAAATCATGGACCGTTGTTTTGAGAAAAATGGTATGGCTAAAAGACAGGTTATTATAAAACTTGTCCCCCAGGCAAAACCGTTTAACCCGGAGGAACTCAGAGAAATTTACAGGGCGATTGAGGAATTGATTCGCAAGGCATAGCAGGAATATATGGATATGAGTAAAGAGATATATAAAAGCAATTTTCGCATGTGGATACGCGTCATAAGCTGCGTGTTGATCACTGCATTCTTATGGCAGGATGTTCTATGGGCAAATCCCGAAGCGTTCCAGCCTAAAACACACACACTTGCCCAACCAACACTTGCCACAGATGCGAACAAAGTTGAATCCTTCAAAAGATGGACCGCCTTTACCATGGAAAAAGAGATCCGCAAGACACTTCTGCGAGGACAAAAACCAACCCTTTCCACGATAGAAGGCCTTTTGCCAAACATAGAAACCGCAGCCAGAAATTTTGGAGTATCTGAACCGACAATCAAGGGCCACCACTTAGACGGCGCTATAAAGATTGAGTTTGAAGACGGCGATGGGCTTCTTTACTATGATCCGAACATTAGCCCGGGTCATGCAGAAAGCAATGCCTGGGACCATCAGCGCACACCCGGCAAACGAATAGCCGAAGATAAGCGCGTTATAGATTACGACTCTGAAGACAAGGACTATCTCCGCGCGCAGGTAATAAAAAACACAAACCCCGCCTCACCAATCAATATTCTTCTTATTCAGCCTGTAATACCGGGATCTGCCCATAAAGACAATATATTAAGGCAACAACTCGGCCTTCTTTCCATAGCCAGTTTTTTAAGATCAAAAGGGCACAGTGTTACAATACTTAATCTGGATTTTAAAAATGAAAAAACCCGATATAAAGCGTATCTGGATAAAATAAAGCCGGATCTAGTCGGGATAACGGCCATAACACGCCTCTATCAAAACGCTTGTGAAATAGCCTCATCTACTAAAGAGCTGATTCCGGAAGCAAAGCTTGTCCTCGGAGGCGTACACGCATCGGTTTTTCACGGTGAAATACTTAAAGAGTCAAGCTTTGATGCTGTAATTCCGTACGAAGGGGAAGAAGCATTTTACGATTTAGCAGAAGAAATTTCCAGAAACCCGCATGACCTATCCTCGGTGCGGGGGATTTACTGGCGAAATGCCAAGGGATTAATAATCGAAAATGCGCCTAGAGAACATTACATAGATCTTGATGAGCTTCCATTTGCTTCGGACGCCTTGGATCTTGTAACCGGAGCAAATTTTTTAAAAAACAACAATACCTTGCCCATAATGCCTGTCGTGACCGCACGAGGATGCCCATATAACTGCGCTTATTGTTCGGGAAGTCAAACCGTTACAAAGATACGGCTGCGCAGCGCAAAAAATGTTGTCGATGAACTGGAAAAATTGTACAAAACAAGGAAAACGCGGGCCTTTTTCTTTTGGGACAATACCTTTACGCTGAATCGTAAAAGAGCTATTGAAATAGCCGATCTTATAATTGAAAGGGGCCTGGGTATAAATTTCTATATACAGACAAGAGCGGACCGCCTGGATGAGGAGCTGGTTAGAAAATTAAAGAAGGCGGGGTTAAGACGAATATCGATAGGCGTTGAAAGCGCGGATCCGGCTGTTTTACGGGAAATTAACAAGGAACTCGATTTGGAAAAAGTAAAAGAAGCTACCGAAACGGCAAAACGGCACGGCGTAGCGATAAAACACTTTTACATGGTAGGAGTACCGGGGCAGGATTGGCAAAGCGTGCTTAAAACCGCGCAATTTATCGTAGAGACAAAACCGGATCAGATAGAAGTGAGCTTTTTGTTGCCTTTTCCCGGCACGAAATATTTTAATGACCCGCGGATAAAGTTTTCAGGCATAAAAAAACACGACTTTGCTTCATATGTTGATATTGTGCTCAAGTCCGAATCTGAAATAGAAAATACAAAAGCCGTAATAGATACCGACACAATGACACACGATGAGATAAAAAGGGCGCGAAAACTAATTATAGCGGCACACGCCAATTTAAATAATCCTACGGAATTATCGGCAATACTCCGGGAGATAGAAACTGAAGCAGCTTCTAAAACCGATGGCGCAAATAAGCTACTGTGGGGCGTTCGATGTAATAAATTAAAGGCGAGAATAGTCACGCTTGCCATCGCGTTTTTGGCCGGCAACGCTTTCGCGATAGTAAAGCGCGAAATGCTCGAGGACCTCGGAGCGAGCCCGGATTTTATAGAAGCAGCAATGCCTGTCATAGGGGTCATATCCCTGGCGCTTGGCATATCGCTTACGCTCTTTCTTGTCTGGAGAATAATAATAGGCTTCACAGTTATATTGAAAAAATCCGATATACCCGGGCTTATCCATAAAAATGACAGAAAGCAGGATGCAAAAGAAAGCCGTTATTCCCTCTACGAGTACATATCGCTTTGCAGGGAAAACAAAGACAATGTTATGTCCATTAAAATGCCGCCGACTTTGCTGAAACAAGTAAAAGACTTTCTGCTCGAGGAAGAAGCAGAATACCCAGTTTACCTTCTCTATCACGCCGATGAGAGCGGCAATATTGCCTGCGGAACCGTAACACTGCGCACTGATGACGGAATAACGGAAGTGATAGTGGAAAAGGAAAAAGGGACGCGCCTGAGGCAGCTGCCCGAGGAATTTATAACAGACGAAATTCTCACAAGAAGCCCGAAAAACATAATCTTTCAAAAAAGGCTTGTTAATGCAAAAAGACTGGCGCATCTTCTTCCGGATCACGTGAACGCCCTGCAAACCCCGCGCGGAAAAAGCCTCACCGACAAAGTAGCGGCAAGGTTAAAAATCAACCCCGGTATGTTTTACAAAACAAAACCTGATTATATTCATTACGTGGAAAATGAGCTTAAATTTAAAGAAAGGGAAATGCTTTATTTCAAAGCTCTCCTTTCGGACCGGTTTTTTAGGATAGGCGACATATGCTGGTGGTTCCAGCACTATCTTACGAATTTAATAGCGGGCCTGGTGTACGCTTCAATATTGACCTATGCAGCCGACCTTAAAGTGCTGAGCACTTTTAATTTTGTAACATATCTCATGACCCTTACCGTTATCCCGATTTTTGTAAGTCCGAAAGCCGCGAAGCTTGTGGCAAAACTTGTACGTTCAAGGCGCGATATAAGAAGCTCGGAAAAAGGGCACATCTGGCACCGAAAAGTGCAAAACCAGAGGGCGATCGATAAGTTGAGAAAATTTTTCCTGAAGATAGCTTTTGTGCGAATACTATTCAGGAGCTCATTTTTTATTCTTATACCAAAGACTGTTTTTGGCGGAATGTGCGGCGCGGCGCTTCTTTTTAATTTCACGCCGCTTACCTATCTTTGCCTTATGTTCCTGTGGTGGCTTATAAGCGTCATAAGTAACCAGTTTGTTATGCGTAACTGGACAGAGGTCGTAAGGGGAGCCATACAGACAAGCCATGAGGCCATAGAGGCGGGCTATTCGCGCCAGTTCGATGTAATAGTTAATTTTGGGACAGTTTTCGGGCAAATGTTGAACGCCGCCGGCATAATGCTTGGCATAGGTATTTTTACCATGGGCTGGCTGAACCCTATAATACCTATCATAATCGGCGCTTCAATTATTTCTATTACAGCCGGTTTTATTATCCCGGTTTTCGGGAAAAATTTTGATTTATTCTTGGAAATAAATAAATCTGATTTTATAAAAATGAAAGATGGGAGCTTCAGAATAAGCGATAACATATTGCTCAGGATTGAGCCTCCGGACAATGGCTTTAACAGAAAAGAAAAAAGAGCGGTAAAGCCCATTAAGCTGCGTCCGGGGAGAACATGGCTGCCATGGCTTGAAAAAATGCAAACAGAGCTTATTTACAGGGTTGAGCCAATGATAGAACAAAAAACAACCCATATTGTCATTAAAGGCGCGCCTCAAGACCCGGTAATACGCCTGCGAAAGGCGATAGGGCGGAGCAGTACCGCCAGAGATCTGGCTATAACACCGCTGGGCGAAGATGGCGAAACTCAAAATTTGTGGTCAATAAAACTAAGTCCGCGAACAGAAACAAGTCGGCCAAAAGGTGCGTATGCCGGCGCGCTAAAAGGCCGGGTTTTACCGAATCTTAAAAAGTTGGATTTTGAAGAAGTCATAACCCTTCCCTGCGACAAAGTAAAACACCTTTTCTGGCTTTCAGAGGTTATGAACGAGGTTATACAAAAACAAGGACGCGCTTTGTGGTTCGAAGAAATCAAAAAAGACATACAGTATATTTTTGATAAGCATGAATCAAAGCGCCCGGAAGATATAAAGCGCTTGAAGGACACGTTTATTTACATGTTCGGGCTAGCTGCCAAAAGTCCACGGTTCCGCGCGCTATTTAAAAAAGCGTTAAGGAGCCCGCCACTTATAAAAAACAAAAAAGGCGAAGAAAAATCCTCAAACCTCGGCATAGACGGCATTACGTTTGCCGTATCCTCAAAACTTCCCATAAATTCCGCGCGTTATTTCCACAAAAAAACAAATAAAGCGATAATAGTATTCAACGAACAGTTTTTCGACATAGATAAGCTAATCGGCAACGACCCCATATCTATATACACCGGGCTCGAACGCGCCTCTTTACATGTGCGCGCCGAACGCCTGATGCATGAGTTAAGGCACGACAATATTATAGCCGGCAAGCGTGAGGAGGCTGAAGAGGAAGCGAGGATTTTAAATGAGCAGGATATTCCTTTTTCGGAAATTACAAAGGATATAGGCATGCAGTCGCAAATAGACAGATTACGCGCCCTGCCGGGCGTTAAGAAGGCCATGCAGCATTCGGGAGATGTTTTTCGGTCGATGCAGGAATGGCTTGAGTTTGAAGGAAAATCAAGAATTAGCGTTATCAGAAAATGGATAAGCGGAAACATGCCGCAGATCCTGAGGGCAAAAGCTTTTCCGAACAACGAAAACGACATAAAGGGCCAAATTAAATTTCCCAGAAGCTATAGGATAAATACAAAGATGATTTTTTATTACGCTCTCATATCAGTAGTTATTATACTCTGGGCAGCTATTTTAGTGCCCAATGGTGGAGTGAAATCATGGCATGCAATCGGCCCCGCGCTTTATACGGTGTTTTTCGTGGCAATGCGCGCGATTCAGGAAAAGAGAATAAACAAGTACCTTCTGCCTGAAAGTGAAATCAAGGCCGAAGAAAAAAGCAAAAAAGACGAAAAACAGGAAGCCGACGAATACTTCAACGAAATACTGCGAATGTACGGGATGCAATTTTCCCGCGACCTTATACCAAAAAGAAAAAAACTAGTCGAACGCATTTTGACAGACATACTTTGGGAAAAGGAAAAAATAGGACAGTCAAGGGTAAGAAGCAATAAGGCAAAATACGTAATGGTCAATTGTATATTATCAAGCCCTGACCCTACAATTTTCCAGCCTGCTCTTGAAGCGATAATCGAGGTGTATATGCGTTACGGGTGGAGATTTTTCCGTCGGTTCTATCCGCTTCTGGAGGAATCCAAAAAATTACCTCATTTTGCGGAAGCCCTGACAGATCTTTTGATTAAGTCCGAATACGAAAAAATCGAACTCCTCTCGGACAGCGCCAGAGGAAAAAGCATACCGAACTTTTTCGACGCGGCATACGAACTTTTGTTTATAGGGGATAGCAGGCAGATAAAAAAATTCATGAAAACAAGTTGTCGGAGGCTCGCAGAAATACTTAAAATCATGCGCGGAGCGCCACTGAAAGAAAAGCTGCAGACTATAAAAGATATTTTCAAGAATATATTTGATAAACGGCGCATCGTAGACATGGAAAAGCATGAATTTCATCAATCCATAGAAGCCGTAATAAACAGGCTTGTGTCACAAACAAAAGATGATACATTTGGAGTCAAAATTCTTACGGAAGAATCCGCCGCGCTCAAAAAAGAAATAATAAGATATATCCTGAAAAGGGCGCGCCGACGCAAAGACGTGGCATTTTTAGCGGACAGGCTGAGGGATGTCATGGGCTTTCATGTCGTGCCTGAGAACGAATTTGAATTATTCGCCGCGGAAGAAGTCGCGTGCGAAATTATCAGGTTGCAGCATGAAAGGTCGGGCGAGCCCGATAAGAAAAAACAAGCAGTTAATATTGCCTTTACGGCCGGAGGAACAATGACCGGATTTATGAAAAGGCTGGCCGAGATCAAAGGCATTGACTGGAGCAGGGTTCACATATTTCAACTTGCCGAATACAAAGGCCTTACGCCGCTTGACGAAGATTCAATTACGCGGTTTTTACATGAAAATCTCGCTTTGAAAGCACGGATCCCACTTTTAAATCTGCACTACCTAAGCGGCCAAGCGCCTGACCCATGGTACATGCAGGGGCTTATGATGCGGGGCGGGCCGGATATAACAATTCTGGGCGTAGGCGTTAACGGCCGCATAGGATTGAACGAACCGGGAACAGAAGGCACCCGTACTAGAGGCGGATTGATGGAAGTAAACTTTAAGCAGGGCACGTTTTTTGTCCATGACAGGGGCATACACGGCGCATACACTATGAGCCTTAGAGAAATAATGAGGTCAAAGAAAATCTTCTTATTGGCAAGAGGCAGCCAAAAAGCCAAAGCGATCAAAAGAGCGCTTCTCGGAGAAAAAGACGTAAACAAAATTCCTGCCACCGTACTTCAGGAGCACCCCAACTTGACGGTGGTGCTTGACGCAAAGGCCGGGTCCGGTTTCAGTGTCAGGCGCGCCATGCAAATAAAAGCAAAAATATCAGGGAAAAAATACGGAATTTTACCACATAGATCCCCTTGCCACATCATAGATTCTTCCGGTAGGATCGTTGGAATCAGCGGGCCCGAGGCGCGCATGTTCGGCTATTCTCCGCGCGAAATGCTCGGCAGGCATATATGGGATTTTGTACCCGCGCGGGAAAAGACAAGGGTCCGTGAGGCGATCGGCGAAAAATTTAAAGAAAAAACAGAAAACTTACAGGGTTTTGAAAGAACATATATGACAAAGGAAGGAAGGGAAGTAACCGTTTACATAACAGATGAACAACATATTGACAGGGCGGGAAGGGTGGCCCAGATCTTTTCAAGGCTTAAAAAAATAAGCGAGGTAAAAATCCTTGAAGGGAAAATAAAAAATCTAACTCCGAGCAGCCCGGAAGCAGTGGAAGAGATAAGAAAATTCCTGATAGAACGCCGACCGGCAATAAAGGACTCTATCAAGCACTACAAAAGCACGTTTTCTTTAATAGCAGTAAGCGCCGGGGATGCGGAAGATGATGTCTATAGCTTGTTGCAGAAAGCCCTTAAGCGTGCGGATGACATTGTCATAAAACTCGGGAACAATCAATTTTTAATCGCACTTCCGAAAATCTCCGCAAGCACGGTTAAAACCGTGATAGCAAGAAGGCTACTGAAATCCAAGCCGGAATTGCTTCTGGGCATAGCAAATCTTGCTAAAGGAGAAAATTTTTCTTCTTTGATAAAGAGAGCGCTTGACGATCTTGCTAAAAATAAGGGCCGTTCCGGTTTCTTTTTTGCGGGAGGCGTTATCGAGGTTATGCGCGCGGCGGCAAAAACCATAGTCAAAACGATAAAAAAAACATCAAAAAACACACAAAAACTTGTTCATGCCTATACGGTAGTATCAATACCCGACGAACTGCACCTTTCTATTACTGCCAATGATAAAGGGTGGTTTTTACGCGGAAGCTACGAGTGGAAAAAATTTCTAAAAAGGAATCGACTCAGAAAAAGGCTATCTAATAATGAAGTCTTTGTCAGCGAAGTCCGCCTGGCAAGAAAAGATACAAGGTTGATCAAGGCCCTAAGGCCCATGCCTCCCAAAGAAGCAAAAAAGGAGCTTGCCAGCGACTATAATGAAGCGCGCATCAATATCCCTGAAAATGCCTACCCCTTATGGCGCACGGCTGAGGACATAGAAGAAAACGCCGAAGACGTGGTCAATCTTTTTGTGAACGCGCTTATAAAGTGGACAAGCGGGAAAAAAGATGAAAAAGAAGAGCTCGCGCTTATACTCGACGCCCCGCCGGCCGAACGCGAAGAGCTCGAAGAGTTCGTGGAGGCATTTAAGAATCATATTATAGATCCGCTTACCCGCGTAACAGACAACAATAGGGCAATTCATGCAATTCTTGAGAATCTTTCCATATACGGCATTGATGATACGGATAAGATAAAAGCGCGCATACGAGATGGCAGGCTCAATCCCGAACGCGTCGCTATCGTTACGAGCTTAGATAATCTGGCAAAGGTAAAAAACATACCGGAATTCAAGGAATCTTTTATAACAGCGCTTGCGAAAAATAAAAATTTTGACTGGCAAACAAATTATTATCCCTACGTGGAAACGGCTTTTTTCGCCATATTAAGGGCGATATCGGTTCAGTATTCAGGCGATAAAAAAAGCTTTCAGGAATACAAAAAAATTCTCTGGAGGTGGTATAGGCACATACCAAATGTCAAGGCGCTTACGGAAGAGGAATTTATGCACTACTTTTTTGACAAACACGGTAACGTAAAAAAATCCGTAACCCTAATTATGCTTCCGAAAATGAAACGACTCGACCCGGAGCGACTAAAAAAAATATACAAGAGGATAGAGGGTTTCATACGGAGCGCGTAAATGAGCGCATAAGTTATGAAAACCAGATGGTTTTCATAACTACGGACCTCATTGAAAGGAGGTGAAAGTAATGGACAGAATAAGCAAGTTAAAGATGAAAGGCCTGGAGAGCGAGGATATATTCTCTATATACACCGAGTATATCCGGCACTCCATAGTGGACGATCTTAAAAAGATCTACGGGGAGGAAACCGAGCTTATGGAAAGCACGGCACCCTGGGTTTACAGAGTCAGGAAGGGTTGACAATATATACCATATATGGTATAAAATTATCTTCTAAAAGGTAGAAGTAGAAGATGATACAGAGATATACTCTCCCTGAAATAGCCCGCGTGTGGTCCGAAGAGAATAAATTTGCCAAAATGCTCCGGATCGAGATATTGGCATGCGAGGCTCTCTCCAAGCTGAAAATTGTTCCCAAAGACGCCCTTTTTCAAATCAAGAAAAAGGCCCGTTTTGACATAGAGCGTATCAAGAAAATCGAGGAAAAGACAAATCACGATCTTATAAGCTTTGTAATGAACGTATCCGAATACGTAGGCGACGCGGCAAAATACATTCATTTCGGGCTTACATCAAGCGATGTTGTGGATACTGCTTTTTCCTGTCTCATGCAGGAGGCAGGAGGAATCCTCATAAAAAATGCTGAAAACCTGCTTAAAGCATTCCGTTTAAAAGCCAGAAAATATAAAAATACCATAATGATAGGCCGTTCGCACGGCATCCATGCCGAGCCGATAACCTTTGGCCTGAAGATGGCTCTTTTTTATGAAGAAACCAAACGAGCGGTTGAACGCCTTAAAAGGGCGCGCGATGTAATTTCATACGGCAAGATTTCCGGATCCGTCGGCACCTACGCGAATATTGACCCTTCTGTAGAAGAATATGTTTGCGGAAAACTGGGCCTTAAACCCGCCAGAATATCATCCCAGATCCTGCAGCGGGACAGGCACGCCGAATTTATGACTCAAGTAGCGCTTGTCGGAACTTCCCTCGAAAAGTTCGCCACTGAATTTCGCGCCCTTCAGAGGACAGAGATAGGAGAAGCTGAAGAGTACTTTGCCCCTACGCAAAAAGGATCATCCAGCATGCCGCATAAAAAGAATCCGATCATGTTTGAGCGCATATGCGGGCTTACGAGAATATTGAGGGGAAATGCCGTTTCCGCCATGGAAAACGTGCCTCTTTGGCACGAGCGCGACATATCGCACTCTTCGGTTGAGCGAGTCATAGTGCCGGATTCGACTATACTTTTGAATTATATGCTTGTTAAGATGGAGGGGCTTGTTAACAGGCTCGTAGTGAATGAAAAACGGATGAGCGAAAACATAGAAAAAACAAAAGGAATAGTATTTTCACAACATGTGCTGCTTGAACTTGTAAAAAAAGGACTCACGAGAATAACAGCTTACGATATAGTGCAGGAGGCCTCTTTGAACATGCAGAAAGAAGACATACATTTTAAGGACGCCCTTAAGAAAAATAAAAAGATACGTGACGTGATGAATACGCGTGAAATCGAAGAGTGTTTTGATATCGGCTATCACACGAAGAATACCGACAGAATATTTAAGAAAGTGGGGATCTAATAGTCGTTAGTCGATAGACGATAGAAAGGAATAAGGAAAGAAGATTATGGAAAAAAGAAAACAAATATACGAAGGAAAAGCGAAAAAAGTTTACGAGACCGATGACCCGGATCTTTTTATCCAGGAATTTAAGGACGACGCGACAGCGTTTGACGCCAAAAAACGCGGCACCATACAGCAAAAAGGCGTCGTGAATAACAAGATATCAAACATACTTTTTAACATGCTCGAGTCAAAAGGTATTAAAACGCATTTTGTCAAGCAGCTGGATGAGCGCAACATGCTCATAAAAAAAGTTGAGATTGTCCCGCTAGAAGTGACAATAAGGAATATAGTGGCCGGAGGCATGGCCAAGCTTCTCGCACTTGAGGAGGGGATAACGCTCGGGGAGCCTGTATTCGAGTATCATTACAAAAAAGATTCGCTCCACGACCCTTTGATTAACGATTACCACGCGCGTGCCCTTAAGCTTGCCAACCAGGAAGAGCTTGAATTCATAGAAAAAACCTCTTTCATTATAAACGATCTTCTTAAGAGCTTTTTTGATAAAAAAGGCCTCATTCTCGTGGATTTTAAACTGGAATTCGGACGATATAAAGGCAAGATCCTTTTAGCGGATGAGATCTCTCCGGATACTTGCAGATTGTGGGACAAAGAAACCCGCAAAAAGCTCGACAAGGACCGCTTCAGACGCGATTTGGGCGGCATTGAAGATGCCTACCAGGAAGTGCTACGAAGAGTAACAGGGTAGAAATTCACAGTTTTCAGTCTTCAGTTATCAGTTTTTAGAGTTTGAGAACTGAACGCCGATAACTGAAAACTGAATACTAATAACTGAAAACTAAAAATGAAGCTCTCCTACAAGAAAGCCGGAGTAGACATAGACAAGGCGAATCTTTTTATCAAGAAGATAAAGCCGCTCATAATGTCCACAAAAAGACCCGGGTGGATGAGTAATGTCGGGGCTTTTGCTGGATTTTTCAGGCCCAACCTCTCCGGGTGCAAAGATCCACTCATTGTTTCTTCGACAGATGGCGTCGGAACAAAGCTTTTAATAGCCAATTGGGCCGGCATACATGATACGGTCGGGGTCGACCTTGTTGCCATGAACGTAAACGATTGCGTGGCATGCGGGGCAGAGCCGCTTTTTTTTCTGGATTATTTTGCAACCGGCAAAATTTCTCTTAAAACCTCCTATGACGTGCTTAAAGGAGTTGCAACAGGTTGTAGGCGCGCCGGCTGCGCGCTGATAGGCGGTGAAACCGCGGAATTACCGGGTATGTACAAACCCGGAGAATATGACCTGGCGGGCTTTTGCGTAGGAATAGTGGACAAAAAAAACGTGATAGACGGATCGAAAATAAAAAAAGGCGATTTAATCCTGGGCCTTGCCTCCACCGGAATTCACTCAAACGGATACTCGCTGGTCAGAAAAGTCTTTTCAAAAAGAGAGCTAAAAACAAAATTAGCGAAAACAATATTAAAGCCGACCGCAATATACGTAAAACCCGCGCTTGATATTATAAAAAGGTTTAAGGTGAGCGGAATAGCGCATATTACAGGGGGAGGCTTTTACGACAATATAGAACGGCTTCTTCCCAAAGGGGCCAAAGCCGCAATATACAAAGGGACATGGCCTGTCTTGCCGATATTTAAACTAATTCAATCCCGCGGCAAAATAGAGAACAGAGAAATGTTCAGGACCTTCAACATGGGTATAGGAATGGCTATTGTAATGCCAAGGAAAGAAATTTTCGAAACGCAAAAATATCTCTGTAAAAAGCACAAGCTTAAAAGCTGGGTGATCGGGGAGATCGTTAAAGGAGCGCGCGGGGTGGAGATAATATAACAGTTTTCAGTTGTCAGTATTCAGTTATCAGCGACTGAATGCTGACAACCAATAACTGATAACTAAATATGAAAATACTAGTAATCGGCTCCGGCGGGAGAGAGCACGCGCTTCTCTGGAAAATAAAGCAGTCAAAAAGGGTAAAAAAACTTTTTGCCGCACCGGGTAACGGCGGAACCGTTGGGATCGCGGAAAATGTTCCGATAAAAGCGAACGATATAAAAGGCCTGCTCGAGTTTTCTTTAAAGGAAAAAATAGATTTAACTCTGGTAGGGCCGGAAGTGCCTCTTACTATGGGCATTGTGGATGCTTTTGAAGAGAAGGGGCTGCGGGCTTTTGGGCCTTCAGGAAAAGCTGCCCGGCTTGAGGCAAGCAAAATTTTCACAAAAGAACTTTGCCGGTCCGAAAACATACCAACAGCTGATTTTAAGATCTTTGACAATGCCGAAAAGGCCAAGGAATATATTGCAAAGAAAGGCGCGCCGCTGGTTATAAAAGCAGACGGCCTTGCGGCCGGAAAAGGAGTTATCGTCGCAAAAACTGAAAAAGAAGCAGTTAAAGCGGTAGACTCGATAATGGTCGCGAAGGAATTCGGTTCTTCAGGCGACAGGATAATCATCGAAGAATGCCTTGAAGGGGAAGAGGCCTCCATCATAGTCGTATCAGACGGAGAAAGTATTGTTTCCCTTGCCTCAAGCCAGGACCACAAAAGAATATTTGACAATGATCTGGGGCCGAATACAGGCGGCATGGGCGCTTATTCCCCCGCACCCGTAGTGACGGATGAAATTTTCGATTATACCGTATCGAATATGATCAAACCCGCCATAAAAGGGATGAAAAAACAGGGAATTCTTTTTAAAGGCGTTCTTTATGCCGGGATCATGATTACAAAAGAAGGGCCGAAGCTTCTTGAGTTTAACGCGAGATTCGGGGACCCGGAAACACAGGCTATTCTGCCCAGGCTTTCTTCTGATCTTGTGGGGCTCCTGGAAGGCTCTATAGACGGCACGCTTAAAGATTATAGCCTGGATTGGGACGAGAGAAGTTCGGTTTGTGTTGTCGTAACCTCCGGCGGATACCCCGGTAAATACGAAAAAGGAAAAGAAATACGCGGCATTAATGAGGCTGCTTCGCTTAAAGATACATTTATATTTCATGCAGGAACCCATACGAGCGGGGACAGGTCTCATCCAGACACTATACCTGATAATAGAGACCTGTCCCCGTCTAAAGTTTTTACAAATGGCGGACGCGTTTTAAACGTTGTCGCGTTGGGCGATAACATAAAAGAAGCGATCGAGAAAGCATACACCGCTTGCGAGCGCATAAAGTTCGACCGGATGCATTATCGGAGGGATATAGGGCACAGAGCGTTAAAAGGGTCACAGGCCGCAGGCCGCAGGCCGCAGGCTTCTTAAACCTGTAACTTGAAACCTGTAACTAATTGAGGTGTAAGAATGCGCAAGAAACCAATAGTATCAATAATAATGGGAAGCGATTCGGATCTGGAAGTAATGAAGGAATCGAGCTTGGTTCTGGAAGGATTCGGCATAGCGCATGAGGTGAAGATACTCTCTGCGCACCGCTCGCCTAAACTCACCAGCGCCTTTGCTGAAAAAGCCGCGGGAAAAGGCATAAAAGTAATTATAGCCGGTGCCGGTGGGGCAGCCCATCTTGCCGGTGTGGTGGCGAGCCACACAACTATTCCCGTCATAGGCGTTCCCATGGATACGAAGGCGCTGAAGGGGATTGATTCGCTTCTTTCCACCGTGCAGATGCCGAGCGGCATACCGGTTGCTACCGTGGCCATCGGGAAAACCGGCGCGAAAAACGCCGCGATCCTTGCTGCGGAAATCCTGTCTCTTGGGGACCAGGCACTAAAGAAAAAGCTTATCGCTCACAAAAAAAGTCTTGTAAAAATCGTAAAGGAAAAAAATAAATTACTATGCCAAAAGCCAAGGTGCTTAAAGTAGACCCGGGCGCGCCGGATAAAAACGCGGTACTTTTTGCCGCAGAGCTCCTGAAAAATGGGGGCCTTGTGGCGTTCCCGACCGAGACCGTGTACGGGATAGGCGCGAATCTCTCAAATAAAAAGTCCATAGAGCGGCTTTACAGGATAAAAAAAAGGCCGAAAAGTAAGCCCTTTACTATTCATATAGCAAGCACCCGAACCATAAAAAAAACAGGTGCGCGCCTATCGCCTTTCGCGAAAGCGCTTATAAAAAAATTCTGGCCCGGGCCGCTAACCATAATCCTTCCCGCTAAAAAAGGAAAACTCGCGTTCAGGATGCCGAGAAACGAAGTGGCGAAAATGCTTATAGCCCAAAGCCGCGTACCGGTCGCAGCGCCGAGCGCCAATATTTCCGGGAAATCCCCGGCCAGGACCGCCGGGGAGATTTTAAAAAGCCTTGGCAATCACGTAGACCTTATTATTGACGGCGGAAGGGCCGAGATCGGGGAAGAGTCCACAATCGTTGACACTACGGGTTCTTCCTATAAAATAGTAAGAAAAGGCGCTATCCCCGCTGAAGAGATAGAAAGAATCTGGGAGGAAGCGATCTGAAGCCCATAAAAAAGATCCTGATAGTTTGCACCGGAAACAGCTGCCGAAGCGTAATGGCCGAGGGTTATCTCGTCCGGAGACTTAAAGAGGCAGGAATAAAGGATGTGATCGTAGCCTCAGAGGGCACAAGCGCCACGGAAGGTTTTCATCCGACACAAGAAACCGTCGATGTCATGAAAGAAGAGGCAATCGACGTCTCGGGATACGTTTCGTCATGCCTGGACCGGGGCCGGATCGATAACGCCGACATCATTCTCGTAATGGAACCTTATCATAAGGAAAAAATAGAGAGCTTCTCGCCCGGGTCCGGGAAAAAAGTGTTTTTCCTGCGGGAATTTTCTTCGGAAAAAAAGAAGGAAAATATTTTCATAGAAGATCCGATAGGGAAAAGCGTTGATTTTTACAGGAAGGTCTTTGCTTTAATAAAAGATTCAATAGAGGGATTTTTGATTTGGTTAAGGGAGAAGAAATAAGATGTTAACCCGGTTTTCGTCGTTCGGTCGCGGTGGCGTCGCGGGAATCGGTTGCGTTAATCGGCTGCGTACGATATTCACGCAACCGTCCAACGACCAACGTTTCGCGCGACACAACCGACCGACGCAACCGCAGCCAGGTTTAAAATGTAGCGTTGTCAATAGAGGTATATATTCATGAATAAAATAGCTATAGGTTGTGATCACGGAGGATTCGGTCTAAAGGAATTTCTTAAAAATTATCTGACGGAAAAAGGGTATAAAGTAGAGGATTTTGGCACGTATTCGGCAGTGTCCTGCGATTATCCTTTAATAGGGCATTCACTTGCCAGGGCGGTTTCCCGGGGCAAATTCAGAAAAGGCATACTTATATGCAAAACCGGTATTGGCATGGCTATTATCGCCAATAAACTTAAAGGCGTGCGGTCAGGGGTTTGCAACAATCTGAAACAGGCAAGCTCGTCAAGGCTGCATAACGATACGAATGTATTGAGCCTGGCGGCAAAATACGTGACACAAAATAACGCGAAAAAAATAGTCAGCGTCTGGCTTAAAACCAGGGCCTTAAAGGGGCGTCACGGAAAGCGCGTGGGGCAGATAAAAAAATTGGAGCTAAGGTAAAAAATGAAGTACCTAAAAAAAACCGACCCTCAAATTTATAAAGCTATCCTGAACGAAACCAAGCGCCAGAACGATAAGCTCGAGCTTATAGCTAGCGAGAACTTCACTAGCCGTGAAATACTCGAGGCCATATCAAGCGTCATGACCAATAAATACGCCGAAGGATATCCCGGCAAACGCTGGTACGGTGGCTGTGAATTCGTAGATGAGGCGGAGCGCTTATGTATTGAACGCGCCAAAAAACTTTTCAGGGCCGAACACGCTAATGTCCAGCCCCACTCCGGCTCGCAGGCCAACATGGCCGTATTTTTTGCTGCGCTGAATATCGGGGATACGGTTCTGGCGATGGACCTGCGCTCGGGAGGGCACCTTAGCCATGGATACAGGTTGAATTTCTCGGGAAAATATTTTCACGTGGTCCCATACGGACTTTCAAGAAAAACAGAAATGTTGGATTACGACGAAATACTTGCCCTGGCAAAAGAATACAAGCCGAAAATGATCCTTGCCGGCGGGAGCGCTTACCCAAGGACGATCGATTTTAAAAAGTTCAGGAGAATATGTGACGAGGTAGGCGCGTATCTTCTGGTCGACATGGCTCACATAGCCGGGCTTGTCGCAACGGGCCTTCATCCAAGCCCGGTGCCACTGGCGGAATTTGTAACTACCACCACTCATAAAACGCTCCGGGGGCCACGTTCGGGCGTAATTTTATGCAAGCGGAAATTCGCGAAACGAATTGATACGGCGGTTTTTCCCGGGATACAGGGCGGCCCATTTATGCACACGATAGCGGCAAAAGCAGTATGTTTTAAAATGGCGCTTGAGGCTTCTTTTAAGAGATACCAGAAGCAGGTTCTCGTAAATGCAAAAGAGCTCGCAATCGCGCTCTCGGAAAAAGGTTACCGGATAGTTTCGCAGGGCACGGACACACATCTTTTACTGGTGGACCTTACCGGAAAAAATCTTACGGGAAAAGACGCGGCCTCTGTCCTGGACAGGGCCAACATAACGGTAAATAAAAATCTTATCCCGTTCGACAAAAAAAGCGCTTTTCTTACAAGCGGGTTAAGGCTCGGAACCCCTGCCCTTACAACGCGTGGCATGAAAGAAACCGAGATGCGGAAAATAGCCACCCTGATAGACGATATACTAAAAAAACCGAGGGACCAAAAAACGCTGGCGTCGGTCAAGGAATCGGTAAAGCGCCTTGCGGGTAAATTTCCATTATACAAAGACATATTAAAGGAACTAAAACGCGTATGAAGAAAAGAAAAATAAAACGCCCGGACTGGGATGAGTATTTTTTGTCTATAGCGCACCTTGTAAGCAAGCGCTCGACGTGCCTGAGAAGGCGCGTAGGCGCGCTTTTTGTAAAGGACAAGCGTATTCTTTTCACGGGCTATAACGGAGCCCCAACAAATATCGAACACTGCGAAAAAACAGGATGTCTAAGGGATAAGTTAAGGATCCCGTCCGGGGAGCGGCACGAATTATGCCGCGGCTTACACGCCGAACAAAACGCCATTCTCCAGGCCGCACTTCACGGCGTGAGTGTCCGGGGCGCGAAAATGTACGCTACGACCCAGCCGTGCATAATCTGCGCGAAAATGCTTATAAACGCCGGAATTAGAGAGATTGTTATTGAAGGCCGCTATCCGGATAAGCTCGCCAGGGACTTTTTTAAGAAAGCAGGCGTAAAAGTTAGAATATTTCGTAAGTAATTGTTTCAGGTTGTAGGTCACAGGTTACAGGCTTTAAGTTACAGGTTCTAGCTTGCAACCTGCAGCCTGCAGCCTGTATAATAAACTAAACCATGAAATGCCCCTACTGCAATTCGAAACGCGACAGAGTAATCGATTCTCGCTCCATAAGAAGCGCCCAGGCCGTGAGGCGCCGCCGTGAATGCTTAAGGTGCCACAAGCGCTATACGACCTACGAATACGTAGAGGAAATTCCTCTTATGGTCATAAAATCAGACGGCCGGAGGGAGCCGTTTGACAGGCAGAAGATATTGAACGGCCTTATCAAGGCGTGCGAGAAGCGCCCTATAAGCCTTGACAAGCTCGAGGGCATTGTTTCCAAGATCGAATCGCAGCTTCAGAATAAATTCGTAAAGGAAGTAAACTCAAAAATAGTGGGCGAGATTGTAATGAAATCTCTTCATTCACTGGACGAGGTTGCTTACGTGAGATTTGCTTCTGTCTACCGCCAATTCCGCGACGTTTCGCAGTTCACCAAGGAACTGAAAAAGTTTCTAAAGTAAACATACCTCAACGAGTAATTTGTAATCATCGCAATTTCACGGATAATTTGTAATTTGTGAAATCTTACAAATTACAAACAACAAATTACCAATTACCCGTTATTTTTGCGGTTAAAGCTGATCCAGGTTTACTTCTAGAGAAGTATCCTGCTGAGCGTTTTTAGTCCACTCCTCGACGGCTTTCACCTGTTTTATGGTAAGAATCTTTTTTCGGTAAGCTTCCTTTTCCGATTCAAATTTCTCTTTTTCTATAAATATTAACTCAACAGGCTGCACAAAAGCATAGCCCTTACGCACCTTGATCGGCCCGGAAATTTCCCCGACCCGAAGCTTGAAGGCCGCTTCCACCGCAACATAAGACTCTCCGACGCCTGTTATATAATCAAAGCGTCCTACGGGGTCAGTTTCCCCGAGAGGGAGATTGTATTTTTCAGCAATGGTTTTTAAAGAAAGACGCTTTGTTTTTATGGCATCGTCGTAAATTTTTTGGGCTTCCTGATAAGCCAGGACATACATTTCGTATTCCTTTATCGCATTTACTATATAATCCTTTGCCTCTTCTTTTCTCTGTATACGGGAGGGGATCCTTTCTTTTACCCTTACGATGTAGGACATTCCGGATTCATCCTCATCTACTATGGGGACTATGTCTATTCCAGGCCTCAGGGTAAAAGCAGTTATTCCGATTTCGCTTATATTGCCTATTCCGGGCACAAGCTCATTCCTCGCAAAAGGCGGGGTTTCATTTACCTTGAGATTTAACTGCTCCGATATGGGCCCCATTTTGCGGGGGTTGCTTTTTAAAAGCTCATAGGCTCTTCTTATGGAACTAAGCGCTTCTTTTTTTTCTTCGTCGTTAGAATGGGGAAATTTTATATATTCGAGGACTATTCTTTCGGGCGCCCTTAAATTATTTTTTTGCTTTTGGTAATATTCCTCTATTTGTCCGGGAGAAACCGATACGTCATCGTAAAAAATATCTTTATCAAGAACCGCATAATTCATGCTTGCCTTTTCAAAGTCAGCTTTATAAAAATCCATAAGCTCTTTATCGGTTACAGTTATGTCTTTTACAATGTTCTGCTTATACTGTGATATTATGAGGCAGCTCCTTACGTACTCTTCGAATGTTCGCGGGGTCATATCCATGCCGAAGGCGTTGCGCAGAAAATACTCGTAAACCCTTTTATCGAACTTTCCCCCGCGTGTAAAAAGCGGAAAATTAGTTATATAATTTATTAATTCCTCGTTGGATACGCTGAAACCGTCATTTTTCGCCTTGTATTTTATTATAAGGTTGTTCCAGGCGAGCCGGTTTAAAAGGGGACGATTTTTCTGTAATTCTTTAAGCGTTTCCGGCCGGTTGAAGTAGCTTAAAAAAAGCTCAACCCTGGCCTCTGTAAATGACCGCGTGAATTCCTTAAAAGGTATCTTTTTTTCGCCTATCGTACCTATATATTTAGGGGAAGAATTGCCTTCCCTCAGGCTGCCGGCTCCCCACAGGACGAAAGCCGGAATTATGATAATCGCCAACCCCCACAGGATTAGCTTCATTGTCTTTTTCTTGCGCAGTATGCTTAGCATTTTGTGCTCCTTATAGGTTAGCTATTATAGTTATTCTGGCGGCATAAGGCAAGTATTTTAAGAGCGTTATATGGTGAACGGTGTCGTAGCTCGAAACGTCATACATTGTACGTCGAACGTTCGTTGAACGGTAACCGTTCAACGATTCGAGTTACGATACCGGTCACCGTATGACGATAAACGGGTTAATTAGAGTATTAACAAAACAAACAAGTTGAACCAAAGGCGCTAAGTGGTATATAATTAAAGAGTTATTATGTTGGAGATAGAAGCAAAATTCAAGATTACTGACGAAAAGGCGATCCTTCGCGCGCTAAAGCGAATCGGTGCGCGGTTTAAGGGTAGAGTCGAAGAGAAAGATATCTATTACAAGGCTCCTACCTGCTGTAAAAAAGCGAGCGCTGTGAGGCTTCGCTCTGCGGGCAAAAGAAACATCTTTACGGTAAAAAGAATTCCGAAAAAAACCTTCTCGCGAAATTTCAAAATAAGAGACGAGTTTGAAACCGATATAGAAAACAAAAAAGCATTTCAGGAGATTCTGAAAATACTCAAATTTAACCCGGCGTTCCGCAAGGAGAAACGCAGGCTTCTTTACGAATGGAGGAGGCTTAAGATTTCCGTCGACAAACTGCCGTTTATAGGGGTTTATCTCGAGATAGAAGGGGACAGAAAGCGCATCAGAAAAGCCGCGAAAGCGCTGGGCCTAGACAAAAAGAACGCGATTACCTCTACTTATATGGAACTTTTTGACAGGTATAAAAAACTTAATAAAAAACCCGGCCTGGAACTTGTATTCAGACGGAAGAAATCAAGGGGATAAGCCATGCGTGTCGCGATGTACTATAGCAATAAAAAAGTGCGTACCGAAAAGATGCCCGTCCCGAAGATAAAACGAGGCGAGATCCTCATGGAGGTAAAAGCAAGCGGTATCTGCGGTTCGGACGTCATGGAGTGGTACAGGGCCCACAAGGTTCCCCTTGTGCTCGGACATGAAGTCGCGGGACGAATAGCTAGCGTGGCAAAAGGCGTAAGAAAATACAAAGTAGGAGAAAGAATTATTGCGGCCCACCACGTCCCGTGCATGAGGTGCCATTATTGCAGGGCGGGACACCATACCGTATGTGATACATTAAGGAGCACTAATTTTTATCCCGGAGGTTTTTCTGAATTTATACGCCTACCGGCCATAAACGTTAAATACGGGGTTTTTCGAATACCGAAAAATGTTTCTTATGAAGAAGCGACGTTCGCGGAGCCGGCAGGGTGCGTTCTCAGGGGCCAGCGCCTGGCGGGAACACAAAAGGGAATAGTTTTTATCGTCGGAGCCGGCGTCTCCGGGATGCTGCATCTTGAGGTTGCGCGGCTCCACAAAGCAAAATGTATCGTGGTAGCTGATGTCGTGGAGAAAAAACTGAAAATGGCAAAACGCTTTGGCGCAGATGGCGTAATAAATGCGGCAAAAACGAAAAATATACCCGAACGGCTGAAAAAAATAACGGGCGGGCGCCTGGCAAACGTGGTTATACTTTGCGCGAGCGCAAAACCTGCACTTCGGGCCGCCTTAGGTTCGGTTGATCGCGGGGGCACAGTGCTTATTTTTTCAGCGGCAGAAAAAAATGCCGCTATGCCGCTTTCCGTGAATGATATTTTTTGGCGCACCGAGGTAAAGATATTATCTTCGTACGCTGCCGGACCTCGCGAACACATCCAGGCTCTCCGCCTCTTAAGCGAGAAAAAAATAAACGTTTCCGGAATGATAACGCATAGATTGCCCTTGACGGAAGCCGAAAAGGGATTTAAACTTGTTGCCGATGGGCGAAATTCGCTAAAAGTAATTATCGAACCATAAGTTAAATTCGAAATCCAAAGCACGATATTCGAATTTGATAAAGGAGGACAAAATGGATTGGGGATTAAAAAACCGCTTGTCAAAGATCATTCAACCAAAGACCGGAAAAACCGTGATGCTCGCGGTGGACCACGGTTATTTTTTAGGGCCGACCAAGGGCCTAGAAGACGCGCAAAAAACCATAAAACCGCTTTTACCGTACGCGGATTCTCTTATGCTTACGCGCGGGATCTTGCGAAATTGCGTTGATGCCGCATCGCGCGTGCCGGTTGTTTTGCGGGTATCGGGCGGCAACAGTGTTCTTGACGAGGATCTTTCAAACGAAGCCCTGACAGTATCTATCGAGGACGCAATGCGCCTCAACGCAGCTGCGGTTACCATGTCGATTTATGTAGGATCCCCTCACGAGCACCAGACGCTTGCCAACCTTGGTCGCCTTGTGGACGAGGCCCAGCGTTATGGGATGCCTGTATTAGCAGTTACAGCCGTAGGTAAAAATATGGCCCGCGATTCAAGATACCTGAGTTTGTGCTGCCGCATAGCCGCGGAACTCGGGGCGCATTTCGTAAAGACGTACTTTTGCGAAAATTTCAGGGCCCTGGTCAAAAGCACACCCATACCTGTTGTTGTGGCGGGCGGTAAGAAAACCTCTGAAAAAGAAGCTCTTACACTTGCCTATAATTCAATAAAAGAAGGCGCCGTAGGGGTGGATATGGGCAGGAACATATTTCAGTCGGATTCGCCCGTAGGCATGATAAAGGCAGTGAGGGCAATCGTGCATGATGGCACGCAGCTCGAGAAAGCGTTTTCGATATACGAGAAGGAGAAGAAGGCGAGATAAAATCTTGACACTAGCTTTTAATAACAATATAATAGCATTAATAAGTAACCACGCGCAGGGACAGGTCTTTAAATATGTCGCATAGTGTCAGGAAGAGGCCCATCCCCGCCTAGGAGTTTAAAATGAAATTAAAACTCGGAATACCCAAAGGAAGCTTGCAAGATATAACGGTAAAGCTTTTCAAAAAGGCCGGATTTAACATAACCATTCCGTCGCGCAGCTATTTTCCGTCCATAGATGATGATGAAATAGAGGCCATTCTTTTCAGGGCCCAGGAGATGTCGCGCTATGTAGAAAACGGAACTATCGACTGCGGGATAACCGGATACGATTGGATCCTTGAAAACAACTCGAAGGTCGTAAGGGTATCAGAATTGATATATGCCAAACAAAGCATGAAGCCCGTGAGATGGGTACTGGCCGTGCCGGAGGGGTCTTCAGTGAGGAAGGTATCTTGCCTTAAAGGAAAAAAAATAGCGACAGAACTGGTAGGCGTTACCAAGGCCTACCTTAAAAAGAAAAAAGTTAAGGCGGAAGTAGAATTCAGCTGGGGCGCCACGGAGATAAAAACCAAAATGGGTGCCGATGCGATAGTAGAAGTTACTGAAACAGGCGCATCTTTGAGGGCGAACGGTTTAAAGATTATCGATACAGTTTGTGAATCTACTACCAGGGTTATTGCGAACAGAAGCGCCTGGCAAAATAGCTGGAAGAGAAAGAAAATCGAAAAAATCGTGCTTCTTTTAAAAGGCGCAATACTCGCCGAACAAAAAGTAGGTCTCAAGATGAACATACAAAAGAAGAATCTGGAAAAGGTAATCAGCATACTTCCCGCTATGAAAAGGCCCACAATTTCCATGCTTTCGGAAAAAGGCTGGTTTGATGTCGACACGATCATAGACGAGGAGGTCGTTAAGGAAATCATCCCGCGCCTTAAAAAAGCCGGCGCAAGCGGAATTATCGAATACCCGCTAAACAAAGTGATATACTGAGGGCGAAAAACTTAAAGCGAAAAGTGTAAAGCTAAGGCGTCCTTCGGACCTTGAATGAAAGTTTTTAGCTTTAAGTTTTAGTTTTGCGCTTTGCGCTTTGAATTTTTAGTTAACGTTTAAGAAGGAGGTACCCCGATGCCTTGCGGAAGAAAAAGAAAAAGACACAAGATCAAGACGCATAAAAGAAAAAAAAGACTTAGAAAAAATAGGCACAAGAAGAGACAGCGATAAGGGAAAAGAGCAGTTTACGTGTTTTTCCGGCGCTTGTGCTTACTACTTGTCGTAACGTATCTCGGTTTCAATGCCTTTGGCTTAAGGGCGGCAGAAGCTTCGCCGCCCGAAACCAAGGCGCTTGCCCATTACACAATGGGCATTATTTATGATTATAAAGGCCGTAACGACCTTGCTTTGAGAGAATACAGGGAGAGCCTTAAATATAATCCGCGCGGGACGCTCGCCCGCGTCAGGCTGGGAATAGATTACCTTATTTTAGGAAAAGAGAAAAAGGCCTTGCAGGAACTCGAGAAGGCCAAAAAGCTCGATCCCGGGAACGTCGAGGCGCGGTTTTTGCTGGGAATCGTGTATACTTCGAAAAAGGATTTTGTGCGCGCGCAGGAAGAATACGAATCTGTTATCGAGCATGATCCGGAAAACCTGAAGGCCCTCTCACTTTTGGCCGACATATTTGTCATACAGGAAAAAACAAAAGAAGCCACTCGTATCTACGAAAGGCTGACAGAGAAGAAGGACAAAAATCCTGTTCTTCATTTCAACCTGGGTGTTTTATATTCTAAGCTTGGAAAAAACAAAGAAGCCGCCGACCAGTTCCGGAAAGCGATAGAGATAGAGCCCGAATATTTCGAAGCCTATCTCGGGCTCGGTTATATATGCGAAGCGGAAGGAGCGCTCACCGCCGCGATAGAAAGCTATAGAAAAGCGCTCAAGGTGGATCCTTTAAGCGCCGGTGTCTATCTTCACCTGGCGGACATTTACTCGAAAGAAGGCGACGAAGAAGAGGCAATAAAGAATTATAGGATCGCTCTCAGTCTCAACCCGAACGAAGTCGAATCTTATTGCGCCTTAAGCTACCTTTATATTAAGAACGAGCGTTTCAAAGAGGCTTCGAAGGTGCTCGAAGCGGCACTCGCGAAAGACCTTAAGGACGGGCGTATTTTTTTCTGTCTCGGAGCGCTCTACGAGCATAAAAACGAAAAAAAGAAAGCGGCCGAGAATTTCCGTACGGCGATTAGATTGGATCCAAAGCTTTCTTCCGCGTACAATTATCTCGGATACATGTACGTCGAGGAAGGCATAAAGCTTGACGAAGCGATTTTTCTTATAAAAAAGGCCGTAGAGCTTGATCCGCAAAACGGGGCGTATTTAGATTCGCTCGGATGGGCGTATTACAAAAAAGAAATGTACGAAGAAGCCTTGAGAGAGCTTGAAAAGGCAGCCTCTCTTATGCGGGACGACCCGGAAATAGAAAGACATCTTGAGAAAGTACGCGAAAAGATTAAAAATACAGAAGGAGAAAGATGAAGCAACCCGATATAAAGGCGCTTAAGAAAAAAGCCGTGCAGCTTAGAAAAGATATTCTCACGATGCTCGAAAACGCCGGCTCTGGCCATACCGGCGGGAGCCTGTCGCTCGTTGAAATTCTTACGGCATTATATTATTACAAAGTGAAACACAATCCGCGCGACCCGGAATGGAAAGAGCGTGACAAGGTTATTCTGTCAAAGGGGCACGGTTGCCCGGCCCTTTACGCTGTTTTGGCGGATTCGGGGTATTTCCCTCATGAAGAGCTCGCGAGCCTGCGAAAACTGGGTTCGAGGCTGCAGGGACATCCACAGCGGGGCCTTCCGGGCGTAGAGGTATCAAGCGGTTCGCTGGGCCAGGGGCTTTCGATCGCGAATGGCATCGCGTTTGCGAACAGAATGGATAAGATAAAATCAAAGATCTATTGCATTCTCGGAGACGGGGAAACAAACGAGGGTCAGGTCTGGGAAGCCGCCATGACAGCGGCGCATTATAAGCTTAATGCGGTTTGCGCGATAGTTGACTATAATAAAATGCAGATAGACGGTTTTTGCTGTGATGTTAAAAACATGGAACCGTTTTCCGAGAAGTGGCGCTCTTTCGGATGGCACACAAAAGAAGTAGACGGCCACGATATAAAGGCCCTTATAGAGGCGCTGGATGAAGCCGAGAAAGTAAAAGGCAAACCGCAGGCTATAGTGGCTCATACGGTAAAGGGGAAAGGAATTTCTTTTATAGAAAACCAGGTTAAATGGCACGGCATTGCTCCGAAAAAAGAGGAACTTGAAAAAGCGCTTTTGGAACTTGACGAAACGCTAAAAAAAATCTAAAGGGGTGGCATAAATGTTTAATAAACGTCTCATAATGCATTTTCGCACGTACAAAATGTATATTGTAATCGGTGGCATCATACTTCTTCTTCTAGTTCTCTCCGTCATAGGCTTGCGGAGCCTGGAGTCTTTTTACAGGAAGATGACGCTTGCCACTATGCCGGTCCAGTTTTTAATGGCCGGCATACATGCGGCGATATTTGTATTCATGTATCTCGTGTTTTTAAGAGGCGGTTTTGCAAAGCTTGATAAAGCGCCCATAAAAGGAAAAGACGTTGACGTAAGATGGAAAGACGTAATAGGCATGGAAGCCGCAAAGCAGGAAGCATGGGAGGTCGTCCAACTTATACGGGATCGCGCGAAACTCCAAAAAATAGGCGGCAAGGTCATAAAAGGGCTTCTCATGATAGGCCCTCCGGGCTGCGGGAAAACATACCTGGCAAAGGCAATAGCTACGGAAGCGAGGCTTCCCTTTATTTCAATGTCAGGTAGCGAATTTGTGGAAATATTTGTAGGAGTAGGCGCATCGAGGGTGCGCAAGCTTTTCAGTAAAGCGCGGAACCTGGCTTTTGGTTATGGAGGGTGCATACTATTCCTCGATGAAATAGACGCGATAGGCCGTTCCAGGAGTTTCAGCCATCTTGGAGGCCAGGAAACCAATACTACGCAGAACCAGCTTCTTGCTGAACTCGACGGGCTTAAAGGCAAAGAAGAGAATGTGATCGTAATTGCGGCAACAAATGCCCCGGAAGAATCTATTGACCCGGCATTAAAGCGTCCTGGCAGGTTTGACAGGATGATTTATATTACGCGGCCCAATCTCGAGGACAGAGAGAAGATATTTGAGTATTACCTGTCAAAAATAAAAGTGAAAAAAAATATTGATATAGGGCGTTTAGCAAGAAGAGCTGTTTACAAAACGCCGGCTGACATCGCGAACCTTGTAAAAGAATCCGCTCTTATTGCTACAAGAAGAAAAAAAGATGAAATTGACTGGGATTCCATAAGCGAGGCTTTTGAGCGGGTTGAGCTTGGCATCAAACACCCGCTTACCATGACCTCGGGCGAAAAAGAAATGACAGCTTACCACGAATCAGGGCACCTTATGGTCACGTATCTTTTGCATCCCACTGACGACGTCTTTAAGGCCTCGATTATACCGCGCAAAGGGACATTAGGCGCGGTTTACCATTCTCCCACTGAGGAGCTTCATACAAAATCAAAAGACAGCATGATGGCCGATATTAAAACAAGCCTGGGAGGGTACGTTGCCGAGAAGATAAAGATAGGCGTAACCTCGAGCGGCGTGGCCGGCGATTTCAGGCAAGCCATGAGGACTGCCCATGGCATGGTATGGATGCTGGGGATGGGTGATTCGGGCCTTATAGGCGATTTTACCGCTGTGCCTAACGATCAATTATCAGATGAAATAAAAAAACAGCTCAACGACGATACCAACAAGATATTCGCGAAGTGCGTTAAAGAAGTGGATGAGCTCTTAGCTAAGGAACGGACAATACTCGACAGGTTTGCCAAAGAGCTCCTTGAAAAGGAAGAGCTCGAATACGACGAAATAGAAGCCATATTTAAGGAGTATGGGAAGAAGCCCGTAAAAAAAGAGTGGACAGCGAAGTAAAAAGGAACATCACTATAATTTTAAGCGCGGCGCTTGTAATTATTACCGCGGCGTGCGGCAATATAACGTATCCTAAAGAGAAGCTGAACGAAAGCATTAAAAGCCTGTGCAAAGACGAATACAACATCAATGTAGAGGTAAGCTCTATCGGGAAAACCATCGGCATTTATCTTCCGATACCCGTCCTTTTCGACGCCACGCTCAACATGACCGAGGAGGCCCAGGAAAAGATACAGAACGTTCTTTTTAGTTGCCGGCGCGTGGCTTTATCGACGGATGCCGACCATGAATTTTATTGTATCATAGCCCAGGACGTGCGTTTTCCCGAGGTTCAGCTTATCATAATTAAGTACTTAGACGACGTTAAACGGGCGTCCCTCGGTGATATCTCTCGGGGGGAATATTTCAAACGTACGATAATAGACATGAACACCAACCCGCAGGCCCAAAAAGAACAGGCCATAAAAGATGTGTTTAAAAAAATAGAAGTAGAAGACGGATGGCAGGAAAAGGTGCTCGATGATTTTTTCCGCAGCCCCCCGGCTACGCTGGAAGACATAGGTTACTGGCAGGGTAAATTCTATCTTAAGGACATAACCCTCGAAGAGTTCATGGCCCAGCAGATGGCCCGGCGCATAAAGCTAAGGTTTCGTGAAGAAGAGAGCTTAAGAAAGTACGTTATAAAAAGCATGAAGGCCGGATTTGAAAGGCAGGAAGAACTTATCTTTTTCAACATAGGAATGAAGATCGAAAACTTTCTTTTTACTCTCGATACGCTTGAAAGAAAGTCCATGGAACAAGAAATTTTCAAAACTACCTTTGAAGAAATAGCGAATACGGTTTACGCCTATAAATACGAGGATTTTGATTTTGCGAGAATTGCAGAGGAAAATTTTAAGACCGAACTTATTGTCTCGAAAGAGGACATATACCTTTTTAAAAGAAAAAAACTGGCTATCGGCGGTGTTTTAGGGGCGATAAACTGAGCTGTAAGCTTTAAGCTATAAGCTGTAAGACAGAAGGGAAATATGGAAGAATTAAAACATAAACCGACCCGCGACGGAGCGGGTGAGGCAATGCTTGAACTGGGAAAAAGAAATAAAAACGTGGTTGTCTTGTCCGCGGACCTTACGGATTCCACGAGGGCGGGCTGGTTTAAAAAAGAATTTCCGGATCGCTTTATAGGTTTTGGCGTTGCCGAGCAAGATATGCTTGGAGCCGCGGCAGGGCTTGCGCTTTGCGGTAAGATTCCTTTTGCCTGCACGTTCGGCGTGTTCGCCTCGGGCCGTGCGTGGGACCAGGTAAGGGTTTCAGTTGCTTACATGAACCTTAACGTGAAGATCATAGGCACGCATGGCGGAATCACAGTGGGGGAAGACGGGGCAACGCACCAGGCGCTCGATGAGATCGCGCTTATGAGAATATTGCCCAACATGACGGTAATAGTTCCGTCAGACGCCAACGAGGCCTATAAAGCAACGATGCAATCCGCAGATATAGACGGGCCCGTATATATAAGGCTGGGAAGGAACCCTGCCCCGATACTTACGAAAAAAGAAGAACCTTTTAAAATAGGAAAAGGCGTTCTCTATTCCGAAGGCAGCGATATATCGATAATAACGTGCGGGCACTCACTCTATGAGGCCAAAAAAGCCCGGGAAGAGCTTTTAAAAGAAGGCATAAAAGCAAGGATCATAAATTTACATACTCCGAAACCCCTCGATAAAGAAATAATACTTAAGGCTGCTCAGGAAACAGGGGCCTTTGTTACCGTCGAAGAACACACCGTTCATGGCGGCATGGGCTCAGCTATCGCCGAACTTACGACAGGCGAATGTCCCGTTCCCATTAAGATGGTGGGAATACGCGATACGTTCGGGGAGAGCGGGGAACCTCTCGAGCTTCTCAAGTATTTTAACCTGGCGACGGAAGACGTCGTTAAGGCAGCGCACGAGGCCCTACAACTAAAGAAGAAATAGCCGATATCACGCGTAATTTGTAATTTGTTGTTTGTAATTTGTATATTTTTACAAATTACCAATTATAAATTACTCGAGCAATGCATGATTTAACTATGATATTACTGGCTCCCGCAAAGGTAAATTTGCACCTTAGAGTTATCAAGAGAAGGCCTGATGGCTACCACGACATCGAGACGCTGTTTGAAAAAATAGCGCTTTTCGACAAAATAACCCTCCGGCCCTCAAAAAAAATAAAAATACGTTCTAAAAACCACAATATCCCTACCGGCAAAAACAGTCTTCTTTACAGGGCAGCCGTTGCTTTTAAGGAGAGATTCAATGTCTCAAAAGGCGTGGAAGTACGCCTCGAAAAACGCATTCCCGTAGCCGCAGGTTTCGGCGGCGGCTCTTCCGACGCGGCCAGCCTTTTAAAAGGCTTAGCAATGATGTGGCTTGGAAAGTTCAATATGGAAGATCTTATGAAAATTGCCGGGAAACTCGGAGCTGACATACCGTTTTTCTTAAGCGACTCTTCTTTTGCCTACGCCCGCGGCATAGGCGATAAAATTAAGCCGCTTTCTTTACGGAATAAATTCTGGCACCTTATAGTTTGTCCGCCAAAAAAGCTTCTATCCGGCGACGTCTATTCAAGCTACGACCGAAAGCGTTCTTACTTGACAAAGCGGCCGCGTCTTATTAGAATACTATCCCCCGCCCCTGACGGGTCGGGCAGGCCCGCTGCCAAAAGGGCGCTCGGATATGATATTATGGAAAGTCTTCTTTTTAATGATCTTGAACGGGCAGTTATCAAAATATCTCCTCTCGTAGGAAAGCTTAAAGAATTTATCAAGGGCTTGAACCTGCCGCATACGCTGGTTTCGGGAAGCGGCCCTGGTATTTTTAGTTTGTTCAAGGAAAGGAAGGAGGCTCTGATTGCGAGAGATGCGCTGGTCAAAGGGCTCCCTTTTGTGAGAAAAAAGGGCTGGCAGATCTTTGTTGTATCGACTGTATGAAGGAGGAAGCAAGATGGAAATCACTGATGTAAAGGTTGTGCTGAAGGAAGGTGTTGATAAAAAACTTAAGGCTTACGCTACGATCACACTCGACAACTGTTTTGTCGTGAGAAACGTAAAGATCATACAGGGCACAAAAGGCCTTTTTGTAGCCATGCCTTCCAGGAAATTGAGAGAAGCATGCCCTAAATGTAATCACAAAAATCCCATGCGAAGCAGGCACTGCAATCAGTGCGGATCGGCCATGCCGCCTCCGAGACAGGAGCCGCAGGTCCAGGACAAGGTGCGGCAGTCGGAACACAGGGATATCGCCCATCCCATAACCCTGGAATGCAGAACGTATATCCAGAAAAAGGTTTTGGAAGCCTATGAAAAAGAAGAAAAATCAGGCCCTCGGCCCCTGGCAAAACAGGATGTTCCGGCCGAGAAAAAGCCTTTGTCTCCAGCACCTCCTGTGTCCCCTACGCCTCCCGTTGACAAAGCAAGGAAGATCGAGGAAGAGGGGGATATACGGCTGTAAAATAATTACGTCGGCCGGGCGCGTCGCGGGAATCGGTTGCGCCGATGGGTTGCGTGGTGTAAATACACGCAATCGAACGACGACTGACGTTTCGCGCGACGCAACCGCAACCGACAGACGATTCGGTGCCCGGTAGTGTAACGGTAGCACACGAGCTTTTGGAGCTCGGCGTCTAGGTTCGAATCCTAGCTGGGCAACCAAATAATGAAGCATTTCCAAAAGAAATGATTCATTATTTGCTACAGGCTTGTGATTCGAAGCGAGCGAGCGCCGACCCATAGGGAGGAAGAGGCCGTAAGTCCGAAAGGACCGGCCGACAGCGAGTGAGGGGAGCCTACGCAGGCGAGCTCTGCGAGCCGTAGTAGGCGAATCCTAGCTGGGCAACTTCTGCTTCGCCATGATGCTTTCGCTCATGGCTTCGCAGGAATTCTCATTTTAGTTACATGAAGCAGAAGTTGTTCCTTCGAAGCCAAAGGCGAAAGTACTTTGGCGAAGAAGAACAACCATAGAGGTTTAGGAAATTATGAAAAACGTAGCAGCAATAATACTGGCAGCCGGACTTGGGACAAGAATGAAGTCCTCTATCCCGAAGGTCCTGCACAAGGTTCACTCAAGGCCGATGCTTGAGCTGGTTCTAAATGCGCTTCGGAAAGCCGGAATAAAGAATAAGCTTCTTGTAATAAGCCCGGAAACACGGTCCGTGAAAAAGGCATTCCCGTATTTAAAAGTCGCCTTACAGCCAAGGCCGCTTGGAAGCGGAGATGCCTTGCGGCATACAAAGAAATATTTTTCCCGGTTTAAAGGGGATATTATAGTTATATGCGGCGATACGCCTCTTATAAACGCGGAGCGAATAAAATCCCTTCTGGCTAAACACAGAAAATCGCGTTCCTCTTGTACGATTTTAACCGTGGACACGGATGATCCATCCGGGTACGGGAGAATAATCAAGGATGATTCCGGAGAGGTTTTAAAAATCGTTGAAGAAAAAGATTTGCCGGATTATGAAAGAAATATAAAAGAAATTAACGTAGGGCTCTATTGCTTTAACAAAAAAGACCTGTTCGAACATCTTAAGAAAATAAAAATAAATCCAAAAAAGAAAGAATACTACCTGACGGACATAGTAGAGCTTTTAAAAGCTTCAAAGAAAAAGGTTTCTTCGGTTTTAAGCGATAACTCAGACGAAGCCCTGGGGATAAATTCTAAAAACGATCTTGCAAAAGCCAATGATATTATGCGAAAAAAAACAATCTCGAAATTCATGGAGCAGGGCGTTATTGTAACCGACCCGGATTCAACCTTTATAGATACCTCGGCTAAAATAGGAAAAGATACGGTTATTCACCGGAATACCATTATTGAAAGCGGAGTTTCTATAGGCTCTTTTTGCGAAATAGGCCCGTTTGCCAGGATAAGGCCCGGAACCAGGATAGACGATAACGCCGAAATAGGTAATTTTGTAGAACTCGTAAGAACAAAAATTGGGCGCGGGACCAAGGCAAAACACATGTCTTATCTCGGAGATGCACATATAGGTAAAGGCGTAAACGTAGGCGCCGGAACAATAACGGCAAATTTTGACGGAAAAAATAAAAATAAAACAGTTATAGGCGATAGGGCCTTTATAGGCGTCGGGGCTATTCTCATAGCGCCTGTTAGAATAGGCAAGGGCGCAACAGTCGGAGCCGGAAGCGTGGTGACCAGAAATAAACATGTGCCTGCCGGCAAAACCGTGGTAGGGGTACCGGCTCGGTTACTAAAAAAATGAGTAATAACGATACGAAGGACGAAAGGACGAAAGGACGATTGGAAACGAATCGTCTATCGTCCCAGTGAGCGAAGCGAACGGTCGTTCGTTCGTCCATCGGAACTAAGGAGGAGTTAATCATGCGGGACAAACTAGCGGTATTCGGTGGAAATGCAAATACAGAACTTCTTGGCGAGATATGCAAGCTCTTGAGGCTTAAAAAAGGCGATGCCGACATAATGCGTTTTACCGACGGAGAAGTGCAGCTAAAGATAAACGAAAATGTCCGCGGCCACGACGTCTTCGTAGTGCAGTCGACATGCTTTCCCGCGAACGATAATTTAATGGAGCTTTTAATACTTATAGATGCTTTAAAAAGGGCTTCCGCCGACAGGATAACGGCGGTGCTGCCGTATTTCGGTTATGCCAGGCAGGACCGCAAGGATCAGCCCAGGGTTCCCATAACGGCCAAGCTAATAGCGAACCTTATAGCCCGCGCCGGGGCCAACAGGGTCCTTACGGTAGATCTTCACGCCGGGCAGATACAGGGATTTTTCGACATACCCCTGGATCATTTGTTCGCGGTCAATATCTTCGTGGATTATTTCATCGCGAAGAAAATGGAAGATCTTGTCATTGTTTCTCCGGACGTGGGTGGAATAAAAATGGCGAGGGCTTACGCGAAACGCTTTAAGGCGGGCCTCGCGATTGTAGACAAAAGAAGAATAAACGATAAAAAAGCAGAAGTAATGAACATCCTGGGCGAAGTAGAAGGAAAGAACGTAGTTCTCGTGGATGACATTGCGGCAACGGCCGGGAGCCTGGTAGAGGCGGCCCAGGCGCTTAAGAATAACGGCGCGCGCGACATATACGCATGCGTTACGCACCCGGTTCTTTGCGGGCCGGCAATAGAGAGGATAGAGAAGTCCGTCATAAAAGAGATGGTAGTGTCAAATACGATTCCCGTTGAGGGGCATAAAAAAATAGACAAAATAAAAATTTTAAGCATTGCCCCTCTTCTGGCAAACGCGATAAAGCGGATCAACGGCGAAGAATCCATAAGTATTCTTTTTGACGAGTAGAGAGAGAAAAGAAAAGATAGAAGGAAAGGTAGAATAATGGAGAAAATGAAGTTAGGCGCCGAGCTGCGCGAGGAAAAAGGCAAATCGAAAGTAAAACATTTAAGAAAAACGGAACTTATTCCCGGCGTCCTTTATAAGGGCGGCAAGGAAGCGGTGAGTATAAAAATGAAAAAGAGGGGCCTCTACGATGCGCTGCATACCGCGGCCGGCGAAAACGTGCTCATATCCCTTATGATAGAGGGGAAGGGGGACAAGAAAGGCAAGAGGGACCACACCTGCATAATAAAGGAGATCCAGCGTGATCCCTTGAAGGATGACATAATCCACGTAGATCTCAACGAGATTTCCCTGACCGATAAGCTTAAGGTCAAGGTTCCCGTGGTGTCGCACGGAGAGGCTGAGGGCACAGTAAAAGAGGGAGGCGTGCTGGATCACGTTATGTGGGAGGTTGAGGTCGAGTGTTTGCCGGCGGATATTCCGGAAAAAATCGAAGTAGAAGTTAGCCCCATGAAAATAGGCGACACTGTATATGTAAAGGACCTGCAGGTTCCACCGGCTGTAAAAATATTGAATGACCCGGAACTTACGGTGTTCAGCGTCACGCCGCCGGCAAAAGACGAAGAGCCCGCAGCTGAAGAGCTTCCCGAAGGTGCCGAGGAACCAGAGCTCATAGAAAAGGGCAAGAAGGAAGAAGAGGCGGTTGAAGGAGAGGGAAAAGAGGCGAAACCGAAGGCTAAAGAAGAGAAACCGAAGGAAGAGAAGAAAAAGGAAGAGAAGAAGTGATTGCGGTTGCGTGGATCGGTCGAGGTTGCGTCTGGCGAAACGTCGGTCGTTGGACGGTTGGGGGTTTACACACGCAACCGATATACGCAGCCGATTCTCGCGACACAACCGCAGCCAACCGACGCAAACGGATTATATGAAAATATTAGTCGGCCTTGGTAATCCCGGCCTTCGCTATAAAAACACGCGCCACAACGCAGGCTTTATCGTATTAAGCGAAATAGCAAAAGAATACAGGGTAAGAATCGCGAAAAAATCGTATAAAGGCAAACTAGGCGTTGGGAACGCAGGCTCCGAGAAAACGATTTTTTTCATGCCTTATATATTTATGAACCGCTCCGGAGAGGCTGTGCTGGAGCTTTTAAAGGCGGAACGCGCGTCTCTAAAAGATCTTTTGGTAATATATGATGACATCGACCTTGACCTGGGCCTCATACGCCTCCGGGAAAAAGGCTCATCTGCGGGCCACAAGGGCCTTCAGTCAATAATCGAAGCCTTAGGGACAAGTGATTTTCCGCGGCTTCGGGTCGGAATATGTAGCGGAAAGAAGCCGTACGACGTAATTGATTTTGTCTTGAAACCCTTCAACGCGAAAGAAAAAAAGAGCTTGAAACGGGTGATAGAGGAGGCGAAAGAATGCGTGGCCGTATACCTAAAAGAAGGCGCGCTGAAGGCCATGAGCGCATTTAATAAGAGAACTTGATTTTACGATATTATTATGATATTATGCTAAAAATTAATGGGAGAAAGGCATGAACATGAAAGAATATGAAGTCCTCTTTATCGTGGATTCCGACAAAGAGGAACAGGAAAAGAATGCCATAAGCGCCATACATGCAATGATCGAGAAAGAAAATGGCCGCGTTATAAAAGAGGAAAGCTGGGGAAAAAAAACTCTCGTCTATCCTATTAGAAAAAGAAAAGATGGCGCTTACTATAAAATAAACTTTTCACTGGATCCCGCGAAACTGGACACCTTAAATAAATCCTACAAGCTGAACCAGGATATATTGAGAGTGATGATCGTTAAGAAATGAGGTGCGCGTATGGCCGCTAGTTTAAACAAAGTGCTACTCATGGGAAACCTGACGAGGGACCCGGAGCTGAGGTATATCCCGAGCGGAACGGCCGTGGCAAGTTTTGATCTGGCTGTAAATAGGGTTTACTCGAGCCAGTCGGGGGAGAAAAAGAAAGAAGTTTCCTACATACGCATAGTGACATGGGGCCGGCGCGCCGAGGTATGCGGTGAATACCTGGCAAAAGGAAGCCCGGTATTTGTTGAAGGCAGGCTTCGCTCGCGGTCATGGGAAGCCCAGGACGGCCAGAAGCGAAGCACTATAGAGGTTATAGCTAATAACGTTCAGTTCCTGCGTTCCAGTACTCAGGCTAAAAAGACAGAAGTCCCGGCTTCTGCTAAAGAGGTGCCCGCGGAAGAAATGGAATCAATTGACTTAAACAGCCAGGCGAAGCCTGGTAGAGAGTCGGAAGGAGAAATTCCTTTTTAGAAAGGTTGACTTATGAGAATTATGAAGAGAGGTAAAGACGCTAAAAAAAAGTTCAAGAAAAAAACCCCGAGATTTCTTTTTAAAAAGAAGAAATGCAGATTTTGCGGCGACAAGGCCCTCGAGATAAGCTATCTCAATCATTTGTTTCTACGGAAATTTACCACCGAGCGCGGAAAGATAGTGCCGTCAAGGGTTTCCGGAAACTGCGCGAAGCACCAGCGAAGGATGGCAAAAGAAATAAAAAGGGCCCGTCAGATGGCGCTCATACCCTACGTGTACGTGGGGACATAATATGGAAGTCATACTTTTAACGGATCACGCCTCTTTGGGGAAATCCGGGGATACTGTACGGGTTAAAGACGGCTATGCGCACAATTTTCTTATACCGCGAAGGCTAGCTATTCCGGTTACCGAAGGCGCGCAAAAAACCGTAGAAGCCAGGAAACGCAAAGAAATCAAAAAACGCCAGAATGAAAAAAAAGCCTTCGAAGATACTGCCGCGAAGATAAAAGGCCTCTCGCTCACACTTCCGGTGGAATCAGGTGTTGAGGACATCCTTTTTGGCTCAGTGACGAGCGAGATGGTGGCGAATGCTTTAAGGCAGGAAAAAATTACCGTGGATAAAAGGACGATCGAGATAGAGGAGCCGATAAAAAAACTGGGAATATATAATATAGATATCAAGCTCCATCCGGAAGTAAAAGTGAAGTTGAAAGTCTGGGTTGTTAAGAAGTAAATAATGCCATCAACAAACCAGCTCGTAGAAAAAGTCCCTCCGCAAAATAACGAAGCTGAGGTAGCGGTCCTTGGCTCCATGCTTCTTGAACGGGACGCCATCGCCAAGGCCATAGAGCTTGTCGAAGGGCAGGCCTTTTACAAGGATGCCCACAGGAAAATATTTCTTACCGTAATAAACCTCTACGACAAAAATAAAGCTGTAGACATAGTAACCCTTACCGAAGAGCTTAAGAAAGAAGGAATTCTCGAAGATGTGGGCGGTTCTTCCTACATAACCTCTCTTGCCTCTAGCCTCCCAACCTCGGCCAATATTGAGCACTACGCGAAGATCGTACGCGAGAAATTTATTCTCAGGAAACTGATACAGACTGCCACGAAGATCGTGACGGACAGCTTTGAATCCACCCAGGGTGTTGACATGCTTCTCGACAAAGCAGAGAGGATGATTTTCGACATAACGGCACACAAGGTCGAGTCCAGGTTTTTCAGCATAAAGGACGTCATAAAGTCAAGCATAGAGACGATCGACAACCTGTATCAGCGGAAAGAGAATATAACGGGCGTCGCGACCGGCTTCCACGATTTTGATGTGCTGACGGCAGGGCTGCAGAAATCCGATTTTATTATAATGGCGGGCCGGCCGTCAATGGGAAAAAGCGCTCTTGTAAGCTGCATAACCGAGCACGTCGGCATTATAGAGAAAACGCCGCTCGCGTTTTTCAGTCTTGAAATGTCGAAGGAGCAGCTTGTCCAGAGGATGCTCTGCTCGCACGCGCGGGTTGATTCGCACAAGGTGCGTACGGGCTTTTTATCGCAGTCCGACTGGCCGAGGCTCGTCAATGCCGCCGGAAAGCTTTCAGATTCTCCTATATACATCGACGACACCCCATCAATTTCCGTACTTGAATTAAGAGCTAAGGCCCGGCGGTTAAAATCGCAATTCGACATAGGCCTTATCGTGCTCGACTACCTTCAGCTCATGCAGGGGCCGTCGGGCGTAGAAAACAGGCAGCAGGAAATATCAGAGATTTCGCGCGCGCTTAAGGCGCTCGCCAGAGAGCTTAGCGTTCCTATAATAGCGGTGAGCCAGCTTTCCCGCGCGGTGGAGCAAAGGGCGGATCACAGGCCCCTTCTTTCGGACTTGAGGGAATCCGGCGCCATAGAACAGGACGCGGACCTCGTCGTGTTACTCTTGAGAGAGGAATACTATAACCCTACCGAGGAGAACAAAGGTATAACAGATGTCATAATAGCTAAACAGCGTAACGGCCCGGTAGGGACCTTGAAGCTTGCGTTCCTCAACGAATACACGCGCTTTGAAAATCTGGCGAAAACAGAAGAGGAATTTTAAGATGCCGGAATTAAAAAAGAAAGCAATTTTTGTTTTTTGCTTTTTTTTTGTAACGATTCTTCTTGCCTGCCTTCCGGAAGCTCATAGCCAGGCAGAGAAAACGGGGAAAGTCTCTGATGTACGCGTGAGGGGCAATAGCTCGATAAGCTCATCAACCATACTCTCCAAGATCAGAACCCAGCCAGGTGAAGTATATTCCCAGGAAGTCGCCAACGACGATATTAAGCGTCTCTATGCGCTCGGCTATTTTACCGACGTCGTAATCGACATACAAGATTCTCCTGAAGGCGTTATTGTTACCATAATTGTGGAGGAAAAACCGCTTGTCACGAGCATCGTTTTTGAAGGCAACAGGGAGCTTAAAGAGAACCGCCTTAAAAAGACGATGCAGACAAAAGTTGGCGACATGCTTAATTACTCGACGCTTGCCGAAGACGTAGCGAGCCTCAAGTCGCTTTACGAAAAAAACGGTTTCACAGATACCGCCATAACGTATACCATCGAGAAGGAGCCCGAGCATAACCAGGCTGTTGTGCACATAAAGGTCAAGGAATCCCAGCGTATGAGAATAAAGAAGGTGATTATAGAGGGCAACAAGTCCGTCAAGCAAAAGGAAATACGCGACGTCATGAAGACCCGGACCGCATGGTTTTTCAACAGGGGATATTTCGACGAGCTTATGTTCCAGGACGACCTCGCCAGGATCAAGGCGATTTATCAAGACAAGGGCTTTCTAGACGTCAAGATCGAGCCCGGCTTCGAGCACGACGAGACGCAGAGCTTTATTTTTATAACGCTCAAAATAAACGAGGGCAGGCAGTACCACATAGAAAATATAAAATTCGATGGAAACCTTATTTTTCCCGAAGAAGACATACGTAAAAAGCTTACGATAAAAACGGGCGAGCCGTTCAGCTTTACACAACTAAGGGAGTCCATGGAGAGCATACGAAGCCTTTATTACCAGTCGGGGTACATGAATGCCGACGTTATAGTTGACAGAATGATTGACCCCCAGACGAGCAACCTCAATATACTTTTTACCATAAACGCCAAAAACATCGTAACTATAGGCAAAATAGACATCAAAGGCAATACGAAGACAAAGGATATCATAATACGCCGGGAATTGAGAGCCTTTCCTGGCGAGCCGTTTGACGGCGAGAGCTTAAGACGCAGTAAGGAGCGTCTTTATAATCTGGGATTTTTTGAGGATATCTATTTTGAAACAAAACCCACCGCAGACCCCAACATTGACGACCTAGAGATAATCGTTAAAGAAACAAAGACAGGCGAGTTCTCCTTCGGCGGTGGCTATAGCTCAATTGACCAGTTTATAGGATTTTGCCAGGTCACACAGAAAAATTTTGACCTCTTGAATTTTCCCTACTTCACCGGGGATGGGCAGCATCTGGCTTTGAGAGCCGAGCTTGGCATGACAAAGAACAATTTTGATATTAGCTGGACAGAGCCCTGGATACTGGATTATCCGCTTTCTTTTGGATTCGACGGCTACTATAAGACACAGTACAGAGAAACACATGTGGGCTTTGGCTATGAAGAACAGCGCCTGGGCGGAGATGTGCGTTTCGGCAAGGAATTTCTGGAATACGCCCAGGCGAACCTCATGTACCGCGCGGAAAGGATAAAAATAAGCGACGTTCCCGAAGAGGCCTCGCAGGATTTCAAAGATGAGGAGGGTACGAACTGGATAAGCAGCCTTATTTTGGGGCTCCGGTATGACAGGAGAGACAATATTTACAGCCCGACAAAAGGGTTTATCGTGGGAACGTCCATTGAGAACACGGGCGGTTTTCTCTTTGGAGACAAGAACTTTTATAAAGGATACTTCTACGCGAACTGGTATTTTAGCATAATCAAGAAGGTCGTTCTCGAAGTGAAAGGAAACGCAGGCCTAGCTAATGCTTACGGGAAAACGAAAAAAGTTCCGATATACGAACGTTTTTACGCTGGCGGCGCGAACACGATACGCGGCTATCGCGAAAGAAAAGTGGGCCCGAGGGATCCCCTCTCAAACGACCCGATAGGCGGCGAATCGATGATGCTCGGCACTGCCGAGGTCACGTTCCCTGTGTATGAAAAGCTTATAAAAGGAGCTATCTTTTTTGATACGGGTAACGTCTGGGAAGAGTTCGGGCAGTTCTTCAAAGGAGGGTTTAAATCCGGCGCGGGGCTGGGTGTCAGGGTAAAAACGCCCATAGGCCCTTTAAAGCTTGACTGGGGTTATCCTCTCGCAGACAATCAAGACGATAAAAAGGAAGGACAGTTTTATTTTTCAGTTAGTCATGGATGGTAAAAAAAACTTATGGAGGTAAAGATGTTAAAAAGGATTTTAGCGATTTTTATAATTGCCACGTTTTTTCTCACACCGTACGCGCATGCCAGGGATTTGAAGGTCGGCTACATGAACATGAGAACGATTTTCGCGGAGTATGACAGAATAAAAAAGTATAACGAGGAACTCGAATCAAAGGACACTGAAATCCGGAAAGAAATAGAAGGAAAAGCCGAAGGGCTTCGCAAACTCAGGGACGAGATGGAGCTTTTAAGCGATACGGCAAAAAAAGAGAGGGCGCCGGAGTTTGAGAAAAAAGTGCGGGAACTGGAAGAATTCAGGCGGAGAAAAGTAGAGGAATTCATAGCCCGCAAGGACGAAATGTTCAAACAGATCCGGGAAGATATCATAAAGGTCGCCACGGTCTACGCAAAAAAGAACGGCTATGACATGGTGGCTGATGAAGCGGCATTCATATATTTTTCCGAGAAGTTCGACCTTACTCAAGAAATCATAAAGGAACTGAATAAGTAACATGCCTAAAAAAACGATTAAGCTCGAAGAGCTCGCCTCGCTTCTTGGCGGGGAGCTTCTTGGTGACGGAAATGTTTCTGTGAGCGGGATACGCGATATAGAGGAAGCAGGAGCCGGTGATCTCGCCTTCATAATGCGAAGAAAAAAATCCCCTTTTCTTTTGGGGACTAAGGCCTCCTGCGTGGTGGTTCCCCAGGAAATAAAAGAATCCCCCGTTCCTATTATTAAGTGCAAAAGCCCTAACCTCGCGTTTAAAAAAGCCGTCGAGCTTTTAATGCCCGATTACCTGCCGCATCCGGCGGGCGTGAATAAACATGCTTGCGTTAGCTCCGCTGCCAGGATAGGCAAAAATGTCTCGATAGGCGCAAATACTATTATCGAAGACGGCGCATTTGTAGGAGATAACACGATTATTTACGGGAACTGTTACATAGGTAACGAGTCTTCCGTGGGGGAAAGCTGCGTGATTTATCCTACTGTTACGGTGAGGGAAAAGATAACGATAGGAAAGAGGGTCATAATTCATTCAGGCTCTGTCATAGGCTCGGACGGCTTCGGTTACGAGCAGACGCCCGCCGGCCATGCCAAGATACCTCAGATAGGCGATGTTATCATAGGGGACGACGTTGAAATAGGCGCCTCTGTTACCGTTGACAGGGGGAAGTTTTCGCATACAAGAATTGGCCGAGGCACAAAAATAGATAACCTCGTTCAGATAGCGCACAATGTTACGATAGGTTCTAATTGTATTATCGTGGCGCAGTGCGGGATTTCAGGTAGTGTTAAGGTCGGAAATAACGTTATGATGGGAGGCCAGGTTGGCATAGCCGATCACATGGAGATAGGTGACAACGTTCTTCTGGCGGCGCAGGCCGCCGTAATGAAATCGGTCCCTCCCAATACCATCATGTGGGGAAAACCCGCCCGCCCTTTAAAAAAAGCCAAGGCGATATATGCGATCATCGACAAGCTACCTGAAATATACGCAAAGCTTAAATTTTTCGAAAAAAAATTCGGTTTGCCCCGTTCAATCCCGAACACACCGGGATTTGAGACCAAAGATAAGGGCAATGGCAGGAATTGAACGGGACGAGCAGGGAAAGAGTGGAAACGCAGCGAACGATAAATAGAGATTTCTCTCTCTCGGGCAAGGGCCTTCAGACTGGAAAAAAAGTGGAGGTCTTTTTTTATCCGGAAGAAGAGAATAAGGGCATAATACTGAAAAGGAAAGATTTTCCGAAAAATGAGCCCCTTGTGCTCGGATCCGGAGGTCTTAAATTTAACTCAAGCCGCCGGAGCATTGTTGGAAAAGGAAAAAATTCCGTAGAAACAATCGAGCACGTGCTCGCGAGCCTGCACGGGCTGGGAATTGATAACGCGCGCATTGAAATGACAGGTTCCGAGCCTCCGGGCATGGATGGCAGTGCGAAAATATTTACCGAGGCGATCAGGAAAGCCGGCATAAAGGAACAGAAAGAAGAAAGAAGGTATTTGAGGATTACTAAGCCTCTGTGGGTCGAGGACAAAGAGGCATTTGTGGGGATTTTTCCGAGCGATAAATTCAAGGTCTCTTTTTTGATAGATTACCCGGTAGCTTCGATAGGCAGGCAAACCTTCTCCGGTGAGATAGAACCTGAAATTTTCGAAAAAGAAATAGCATCCGCGAGAACCTTTTGCCTTAAGGAGCAGGCGCTTCTTCTTCTTAAGATGGGGTTTGGTAAGGGCGCGAACGTGAAAAATACCCTTGTCATGGACGCAGACGGCCCGATGGATAACGAACTTAGATTTCCCGACGAGCCTGTCCGGCACAAGGTGCTCGATCTTATAGGGGACCTTTATTTGTTGGGGCGCCCATTGAAAGCCAGGGTCGTCGGTGTGCGTTCGGGCCATAGGCTTAATCTGAAACTTATGGAGAAATTAAAAAAGGAGTATGCATGCAAGTAAATATTGATATCAATGAAATAAAAAAAGTTCTTCCACACCGCTATCCCTTCTTGCTCGTCGACAGAATCGTAGAGCTTGAGGAGAAAAAAATAGTAGGCATAAAGAACGTGACCGTAAATGAGCCGTTTTTCGCGGGACATTTTCCCGAGCATCCTGTGATGCCGGGCGTTCTTATCGTCGAGGCGCTTGCTCAAGTGTGCGGGGTTTTAGTATTAAAGAGGCCGGAAAATAAGGGAAAGATCGGTTATTTTGCGGCTATAAATAATGCCAAGTTTAGAAAACCCGTATTTCCCGGGGACACATTACGTTTAGAGATAGAAGTTACGCGGTATAAGACGAAAATCGTGCAGTCCCACTGCATTGCGAAGGTGGAAGGTGTTACCGTGGCGGAGGCGGATATACTATTTAGCGTTATCGAGAGATAAACTCAAGTATTAAGCGCGCGGCGCGTTCCGAAGCGCCGGGCGTGCCCAGGATTTTCTTAACCTCTCTCAACCCCTCGATTTGCAATTCTTGTTCCTTTTTCGAAGAGAGAATTTTCAGAATTTCCTTCGCGAGCCTTTTTGGCGTGGCGTCGTACTGAAGGAGCTCGGGGGAGACACGCCTTTTCGCTATTATGTTCACGAGCCCTATGAAAGGGGTCCTGGCGAAAATCTTAAAAAGAAGAGCCGTTAAAAAGGACGTTTTATAGATAATGAGCATAGGCTTTTCCACGATAGCGGTTTCGAGCGTCGCAGTACCGGAGGAGGTAAACACAAAATCGGACATGGCGAGGCATCCGCGCGTGTCGTCTTTTACCGATGTTATTTCAATGCTTGATTGGGCGATGAGTTCATCGTAAAGAGAATCTTCTACGCTTGAGTTTCTTAAGAGTAGAAATTGCGCGGGTTTCTCTTGTGATACTATCTCGCATGCTTTCAGCATAATAGGAAGCATGCATTTTACTTCACGTTCCCTCGATCCCGGCAGGATAGCCAGGGTAAGCTTTTTCTCGTCGAGCCCCATTGAGGAGCGGTTTAAACTACTTTCTTTGAGCGTCTCGAGAAGAGGGTGCCCGATGAATGTCGCGTCTATGCCGTGACGCCTGAAGAGCTCCTCTTCGAACGGCAGTATCACAAAGGCCTTATCAACGTATTTCTTTATGCCACCTATCCTGAAAGCGCCCCACGCCCAGACCTGTGGCGTGATGTAATAGACTACGGGTATGCCCTGTTTTTTAAGCGTTCTTGCGAGCCGCAGATTAAACCCCGGGTAATCCACGAGTATTGCCAGGTCCGGCGGATTTTTCGAAACGCTCTTTTTTATTTTCGCAAATGCCTCGCGTATGTGCGGGATCTTTGATAGTATTTCCCATACCCCTATTATTGCCAGATTTTCAATGCTCATGAGTATTTCGACGCCCTCGCCGGAGAGGTTCTTCCCGCCGATGCCGAAGAAGTGGATTTTAGGGTCGAGTTTTTTAAGATTTTTGACCAGATGTGAAGCGTGAATATCGCCGGAGACCTCGCCTGCGACGATGAGAATATTTTTAGTCATAGTTTGGCTGCTTTAATCTTATCGAGAATCGCCATGGCAACAGATAACGCGCGCGCACCCTCTGTGCCTGAAACAAGCGGCTTTGAGTTGCTCTGGACCGAGGCGATGAAGGACTTTAGCTCCATCTTAAGTGGCTCTTTCTTTTTTATGCGCAAGCGCTTTTTTATCACCTTTTTGCCTTTTCTTTTTATAAGATAGGCGTCGTGATGCAGGTAATCCATTACAAGAAGGGAGTCTTCCTGCGATATCTGTATTTTCCGGATCTCGTCTTTTGTGACGCGGCTGGCTATGATATCGGCTATGGTGCCGTTTTTGAACGTGAGCCGGACATTCGCCGTATCTTCGTACGGGGAAATAGTGCTTACGCCGACGGCCTCTATATGGTCTACTTCGGACTTGACAAGGGATAGTATGATATCGATATCGTGGATCATGAGGTCCAGGACAACACCGACGTCTTTCACGCGGCGTTTCTTCATGTACGGGCCCGCTCTGTGGCATTCTATAAAACGGGGGTCCTTTAATAAAGGCTCGACGGCCCTTACAACCGGGTTAAAACGCTCTATGTGCCCCACCTGTATTATAAGATTTTTTTCCTCGGCGAGCCTGGTAAGTTCTTCGGCCTCTTCGACCGTTTGCGTGATGGGTTTTTCTATGAGGACGTGTATGCCGTTTTCTAGGAATTCTTTTGCTATTTTGTAGTGCAGGTTCGTGGGCACTACTATGCTTACGGCTTTCACCTTGTCGAACATGGATTTATAGTCCGGGAAATACCAAGAGCGGTATTTCCTCGCTACTTTCTTCGCGCGCTTCTTATCTATGTCACATACCGCGACTAAATTCGCCCGCTTAAGTTGCGTGTATACGCGCGCGTGCAGCGCGCCAAGGTATCCCACTCCAACGACCCCTACCGGTAGTCTTTCGTGTGCCATCTTATTTCTCCGTCTAATTTAAGCTCCAATTCTATCACACCATTTCCCCTACTTCAAGCACGAAATCGTTGTTGTTGTTATTTGGCAGCAAAAACGCTGCCAAGACCACTCACTAAAGCGGATGGCTAAATACTCGTTTATTAGGCAGTAGGGCAGGCTTAAGCCTGCCCTACTGCCTAAGCTTCGTTTTACCTCGACAAAATAGCATATATATGATATTATTTAACGCTATGTTTGCTAAAAAGGACGTAAGAGATTACACGCGCCTGGTGGGGTTCATAAGGCCTCATATGTGGGTGCTTTTTATGGCATTTCTGTCGATGATGGCGTATAGCGTCTTAAACGGCATATCACCCACCGCCATAATACCGGTCGTGGATAAAATAATAGGCGGCGGCGATATCACCATAACGCCGAGCGCGCAAATGCCGGATTTCCTTATCCCTATTCTTAACCAGGTAAATGCCCTCATAGGAAAAATCAATTCACTTCCCACGATGAGGTTTATCGTAATACTTCTTTTCATAGCGCTTGTTTACTTTATCTTGAGGAACATATTTGACTTTATGCAGGTCTATCTCATGAATAAAGTGAGCGAAAAGGTGGTGCGGGATATAAAAGACGCTATTTATAAGAAAATGCTTTCTCTTTCCATGAGCTTTTACGGTAAAAACGCTACAGCGAAACTCATGTCGCGCATAACCTATGACGCCACGATTGTAAGAAATTCTATAAGTACAGGCCTTCTCGACCTTATCCTGCGCCCCTTAGAAATTCTGAGTCATGCCGTGGTCGTCATACTGATAGTCCTTTTTGTCGGGATACCCATAAAATTCCTAATTACCACAGTGCTTCTTTTCCCTTGCATACTTCTCCCGGCGGTTATAGTGTCTAAAAGGCTAAGAAAAATAACCACCAGAACCCAGGAGAAAATAGGAGATATAAATACCGTTCTTTTCGAAATTATAACCGGCATACGCATCGTGAAGGCCTTTTCGATGCAGGAGTATGAATACCAGAAGTTCAAGGCCGAGAACCAGATTTTTTACAAACTCGCCATGAAAGTCGTGAAAAGAATTAATATAATAAGCCCGATCAACGAGGTGACAAGCTCCATCTACATTACGATTGTCATCTATCTCGCCAGCCGCGAGATAACTGCCGGATCGCTCTCGTGGGGGGCCTTTTTCGCGTTTCTTACCTCGGTGCTTCTTATGATAAAACCGGTAAAGCGGCTGAGCAAGGTCTACGCTGTTATACAGCAGTCTCTTTCCGCGGCGACGCGCATATTTGACATTCTGGACGCAGAGGCCAAAATAAAAGACATTGAAAATCCTGTTACGCTTCCTGCTCTTTCCCGCGCCATTTCATTTAAGGGGCTCTGGTTTAAATACGAGGACGAGGAGAAGTTTGTTCTTAAGGACATAAATCTCGAGATCAAAAAAGGCGAGGTCGTGGCAATCGTAGGTTCTTCCGGGGCCGGGAAGACAACACTCGTAAACCTCATCCCGCGCTTTTTTGACCCTCAAAAAGGCACAGTGGATATAGATGGCACCAATATCCGCAATGCCACGCTTAAATCCTTGCGGGACCATATAGGCATTGTTACGCAGGATATGATACTTTTTAACGATACGGTTTTAAACAATATTTCCTACGGAAGTGCGAATATTTCACAGGAAAACGTGACCGCCGCCGCCAAAATAGGGAACGCGCACGACTTTATCATGAAACTTCCCCTGCAATACGATACTGTGATAGGCGAAAAGGGGTTCCGCCTTTCGGGCGGCGAAAAACAGCGCATTGCCATTGCCCGCGCCATATTCAAAAATCCCCCCATCCTTATACTCGATGAAGCCACGTCCCAGCTTGATACCGAGTCTGAACGATACGTACAGCAGGCGATAGACCGCCTGATGGAGGGAAGGACAGTATTTGCCATAGCGCATAGGCTTAGCACGGTAACTCACGCGACAAAAATAATCGTTTTTGAGGGCGGAAAGATAGTTGATACGGGAACGCATAAAGAGCTGATGGGCCGAGGGGGGCTTTATAGAAAGCTCTATGATATGCAGTTTAGGGATTAATGGTTGACACTATAGCGTTATTGGATATAATAATAAAGCACAAATAGACCTGCCTGTCGGCAGGCAAGGAGGATTCTAAATATATGACCACAAAAAAAGAAACGATGTTAATAAAACAGCTATTAGAAGCAGGGGTGCATTTCGGTCACCAGACAAAGAAGTGGAATCCCAAAATGAAAAAGTACATATTCGACCAGAAAGAGGGCATCTATATCATAGACCTGGAGAAAACGGCAACGCTTCTTTTGGATGCGATTAAGTTCCTCATCGAGGTCTCCGCCGCCGGAAGCTATATTCTTTTTGTCGGCACCAAAAAACAGGCTCAAATCTCCATGAAAGACGAGGCGAAAAACTGCGGCATGTTTTACGTGAACCAGAGGTGGCTCGGGGGGACGCTCACGAATTTCTCGACGATGCGAAAAAGCATCAAAAAGCTTGACGGGTTTGATAAGATGAAAACAGAGGAGTCCTATTCCACCCTTTCAAAGAAAGAAAAGGCAGATATAGAGAAAAAAATTAGCAAACTCATGAAAAACCTCGAAGGCATACGCTCTATGGACAGGCTTCCCGGAGCAATTTTCGTCGTGGATTCCAAAAAGGAGGCGATAGCGGTTCACGAGGCAAACAAACTTTCAATTCCTGTAGTGGCTCTTGTTGATACCGATTGCAACCCGGATAAAATAAATTATGTCATACCCGGAAATGATGACGCGATGAAAGCGATTATTTTCATAACCAGTCTTATTTCAAAGGGAATTCAGGAGGGCCGGAACGAGTTTCTGGCGAGCAAGAAGGAAGAGGAAGAGAAAAAAGAGGAAAAAAAAGCCGAAAGCCTCATCGAAGGAGATTTACGTCTTGAGAAAGAAAAAGTAAACGAAGAGGCTAAACCTGCCTCGCGAAAAAAACCCAAAGCGAGAAAGGACCAGGAATGACGGATCTAATAAAGAAACTCAGAGGGAAAACCGCCGCCGGCATAATGGACTGCAAAAAGGCCCTTAAAGAAGCGAGCAATGACCTCGAAAAAGCCGTTGAGATATTGCGGAAAAAAGGAATAAAGCTGGCCTCGGAAAGATCAGGCCGCCTCGCGAAAGAAGGCCGCATAGAAAGCTATATACATTCCAACGCAAGGATAGGCGTTCTCGTCGAAATAAACTCGGAGACCGACTTCGTGGCGCGGAACGATGAGTTTAAAAAATTCGTAAAAGATATAAGCATGCAAATAGCTGCCACCCACCCCGGATATGTCAAGCGCGAGGACATTCCCGCAAAAGTGCTGGAAAAGGAAAAGGAGATTTTATCTGCCCCGCTTAAGGGGAAGCCCAAAGAGGCTATTGATAAAATTCTTGAAGGAAAACTTACGAAATTCTACGAAGAGCAGTGCCTCATGGAGCAGGCCTTCGTCAAGGATCCCAAGGTGAAGATAAAGGAACTCCTAAACGATCTTATAGCAAAAATCGGGGAAAACATAGTGATACGCAGGTTTACCCGTTATCAACTCGGAGAAGATATCTAACGTGGTAAAGCCGAAGTATAAACGCGTACTTCTTAAAATAAGCGGAGAGGCCCTGGAAGGCAAATCCGGCTACGGCATAGATACCAACGTTCTCGAAGCGATAGCACTCCAGATTAAGGAAATAATTTCTCTCGGCGTCGAGGTCGCGATCGTCATAGGCGGGGGCAATGTCTTCAGGGGTTTTCAGGCTACCATCGAGAAAGGCATGGACCGCGTAACGGCAGACTACATGGGGATGCTTGCCACTGTTTTGAATGGCCTCGCGCTTCAGGACGCGATGGAAAGGGCCGGAATTTTTACCAGGGTCCAGACAGCCATAGAGATGGAGGAACTGGCCGAACCTTTTATCCGGAGGCGCGCCATCAGGCATCTCGAGAAGAAAAGAGCCGTTATATTTGTCGCCGGGACCGGCAATCCTTATTTTACGACGGATACGGCATCGGCGCTCCGGGCGACCGAGATAAGTGCGGACGTTATTCTAAAGGCAACCAAGGTAGACGGTATTTATTCGAAGGACCCTGTAAAGGACAAAAAGGCAAAACGCTACACGAAGCTTCGCTACATAGATGTCATCAAAAAAGGCCTTAAGATAATGGACGCGACAGCTGTGACCCTCTGTATGGAAAACAAGCTGCCCATAATCGTCTTTAACATAAATAAAAAAGGAAACATAAAACGCGCAATTCTGGGAGAAAATGTCGGCACGATAGTGTCATAACCGGAGGTGATGCAGGTGGCTACCGCAAAAGACGTCTTACACGATACCGAACACAAAATGAAAAAAACAGTCGAAGCTACGGAACGTGAATTTTCGATCATACGCACGGGCCGGGCGCATACGAGCCTTGTCGAGGGCATACAGGTTGACTGCTACGATACTTCAATGCCATTAAAGAGCTTAGCAAATATTTCAACGCCTGAGCCGCGTCTTATCATGATACAGCCATGGGACCAGTCCGTAGTGGGCGCGATCGAGAAGGCGATCCTGAAATCCGAGCTCGGCATCAATCCTGTAAATGACGGAAAGCACATAAGGATTGCCGTACCGCAGCTTACGAAGGAGCGCCGCGACGAGCTTACAAAGGTTCTTAAAAATATCTCCGAGGACGGAAAAGTTTCTTTACGCACTGCGCGCCGCGTTGCGAATACCGAGATCGAGAAACTGGAAAAGGACAAGCTTATTACCGAAGACGCGAAATTCGCGCATAAAGAAGATATCCAGAAACTCATCGATAAGCACTCGAAGGAGATCGACAAACACCTCGAGGCTAAAGAGAAAGAAATTCAGGAAGTTTAGGCCCCGCTATTCTTCTTCGCCGCATTGCTTACGCGTGCGGCTTCGAAGGAATACGCGGCTTTAGCAGAAGCTTATAGATTTATTCCTGCGTAGCCATGAGCGAAAGCATCATGGCGAAGCAGAATGCCCCGCTATTCTT
>JADHYM010000036.1 GCA_016782445.1 Candidatus Omnitrophota bacterium
ACATGTATTACTTTATTTATCCCTTCGTTAAAGCAGGCGCCGAGAACGTTTCTCGTTCCTTCAGCATTTACCCTCATGAGCCCCTCAAGAGAGCGGCTTTTCACGAGCGCGGCCGTGTGGTAAACAACGTCGGGTTTTTCCTCTTTGAGCGCATTTCCAATGGTTTCTCTATGTTCCAGATCTATGTAAACGGATTTTACTTTTTCGAGAAGCGGGCCAAGCCCGGCAAAAGAGCGGCCGCCGCATATAACATCGTGGCTTTCATTTACAAGACGGGCAGCCAGGTTCTTCCCTATGAACCCCGTGGCACCCGTTATGAAGATTTTCATGCATGTTCTTTGTTCAAATACAGGGTCTGCGTGGGGTAAGCGAATTCGATACTGCGGTTTTCGAACTCTTCCTTTATGTTGAAATTGATTTGTTGCTGGATATCCATGTATTTATTGTAATCCCTGCTGAGAACGTAGTAAACAACTTCAAATACAAGGCTGAAATCGCCGTACGAAGCAAAATGCGCGCGGTCGAAAGTGGTATCCTTAACGTTTTTTATGCTTTTTTCGATTATCCCGGGTATGGCTTTTGCCTGCGCGAGGGAAGTCTGGTAGGTAACGCCAAGCTTGAAAACAACCCTTCTTTTTCCCATCCTTTTATAGTTGCGGAGCCGGGAACCGGTAAGATCGCTGTTGGAAAAAACAAGCTGTTCCCCGCCGAGAGAACGAACGCGCGTAGTCTTGATGCCGATGTGCTCGATGGTCCCGAGATATTCGTCTATTATGATAAAATCCCCTATTTCGAAGGGCCGGTCAAAAAGAATCGCGAAATAGCTGAAAAGATCCCCTAAGATAGCCTGCGCGGCCAGCGCCACCGCAACACCGCCTATGCCGAGCCCGGCGATAACAGCGGATATCTTGAACCCGAGGTTATCGAGAAAGAAACAGATCGCCACGCCCCATATAACTACCTTTATTACTTTCAGGACGCCGTTTAAGCTGCGCTCCAGGGATACGTCTTCTCCCCGGTTCGCACGGTAAATCTTAAACCCATGGTTCGCAATCGATATGCCAAGGCGCGCTCCGAAAATAGCAAGAAGGCTCATAAGTGCAATATCCATAACCTTCTTGAAAGACGCATCCAGCGTCAGGGTGTTCACGATGAGGTAAAAAATCATGAAATACGCCATGGGAATACCCAGTTTCTGAATTGTTTCTATGACGAAGTCATCAAGCGTCGTGGCGGTTTTTTTTGCCCATTTCTTCAGCCGTTTTATGATAGCAACCTCTATTAGTTTGATGATGATAAAACCGGCTAAAAGCAGGCCTATGCATACCAGGTAATCCATAACGTAGTTTTGCGCGAAGGTTTTTTGCGTAATAATCTCTATCATCTTAATCCTCCTTATCCCATGTACAAGAAATCATAGCTATTATATATCCATTCGTCGCGGGTTGTAAAGAATAAGTTTATTAAATCGGTTTCGGTTTATGCGAGTTAAGCGGAAGTGGCCTGGGTGAGTTTTTCGAGGTAGTTCCAGTGGGTATCTATATCCTTCTGTATCCTCCCCAGGACAGGTTTGTTCTCCTCTTTAAAGAGATGCTTGAAGCGGCCCTGGGTCTTTAGGAATTCCACGACAGGTTTTCTTTCCTTAGGCCTGTAGGTAAAACTCCATTTCCCGTTCTCAAATTCTATTAAAGGCCAGAAACCGGTCTCCACCGCAAGCTTAGCTATCTTAATGGTATCGCTTTGCGGATAACGCCAGCCTCTATGGCAGGGTGAAAAGACGTTCAGAAAAGCCGGGCCTTCTATGGCAAACGCTTTCTGGGATTTCGTTACAAGGTCGTTCCAGTGGGAAATACATCCCTGGGCAGCGTAAGGTATGTGATGTGCAGCCACTATGGCTGTCAGGTCTTTTCTTATCTGGGGCTTGCCGTAGCTTACTTTACCGGCGGGGGCTGTCGTCGTGGAAGCGCCTGTCGGAGTGGCGCCGGATCGTTGTATACCCGTATTCATGTAAGCTTCGTTATCATAACAGACATAGACGAAATTGTGGCCTCTTTCAAGCGCGCCTGATAAAGACTGAAGGCCTATATCGTAGGTTCCGCCGTCTCCGCCGAAGGCGACGAACTTTATATCTTTCGTGATCTTGCCTTTTTTCTTGAGCGCGCGGTAGGCGGTCTCGGCACCGCTTATTGTAGCGGCTACATTCTCAAAAGCATTATGGATAAAAGGAACCGCCCATGCCGTATAAGGGTATATCGTCGTAGCAACCTCAAGACACCCTGTCGCCGCAGCCGTAACGACCGGCGAGGTCGTGCCCATGAGAACCTGCCTTACGGCAATAGAGGCTCCGCATCCCGAGCAAAGCCTGTGGCCGCTCGTTAGGCGTTCGGGTATTTTGGAGAGTTCTTTTATATTTGCCATGTTTTCGTACTGCGTATACGGTTAATCGCGTACTCCCAGGTAATTCACTAAAGACCCTACTTTACCATTCTTCTTTATGTCTTCCAGATCCTTATACACTTTTTTTATATCTTCCGGGAAGATGTCGCGGCCGCCGAGGCCGTATATATAATTCGTTACCAAAGGCCTTTTTGCGGATTCGTAAAGAGCGGCTTTGATCTCCGTAAATAAAGGACCCCCCTCATTTGAAAACGATTCGCTTCTGTCTAAAACCGCAACGGCTTTTAACCCGGCGAGCGCTTTTGTGATTCTTTCCTTAGGAAAAGGCCTGAAAAATCTTGGTTTCAAAAGTCCTACTTTTAAACCTTCTTTTCTTAATTCGTCAACAACGGTTTTCGTTGTTCCGACTGTAGAGCTCAAGGCAACAATGCCTATCTGGGCGTCATTCAGCCTGTATTCCTCTATAAGATCGTGGGATTTTCCGAACGTCCTGTTAAATTCGGCGAGGACTTCCGGTATGGTCGTTATAGCGTTTTTCATGGCTTCCGACTGCTGGCGTTTATGCTCAAAATAGAAGTCCTGAAGATCGAGCGGCCCGTATGTCACCGGATTGTCCACATCGATAAGCGTGTGTTCCAGTTTGTATTCGCCTATGAATTTTTTGACTTTATCGTCGGGGAATATCTCTATGCCCTCCACCCCGTGGCTTGTTATAAAGCCGTCCTGGCAGACCATGACAGGAAGAAGGATCTTTTTATGCTCGGCTACCTTAACCGCAACGATGACGTTCTCGTAAACCTCCTGGGCGTTTTCGCAATAGATCTGGATCCAGCCCGAATCTCTCGCACCCATACTATCGGAGTGGTCGCAGTGTATGTTTATAGGAGCCGAAAGCGCGCGGTTTACTACAGGCATTACGATCGGAAGCCTTGTCGAAGCCGCGATATAAACGATTTCCCACATGAGCGCAAGGCCGTTCGCGGAGGTCGCTGTCATAGTGCGGGCGCCGCTTACGGCAGAGCCCACGCAGGCGCTCATTGCGCTGTGCTCCGATTCCACGTGGATCATTTCTGTTGAAACTTTACCGTCATCCACAAACTGGGAAAAATTCATCACGATCTCCGTCTGCGGTGTGATGGGATAAGCGGCAACAACGTCAGGATCGATCTGCCTCATTGCCTCGGAAGCTGCCTGGTCTCCCGTTAAAGCAACTATATTTTTTGTTTTTTCTTTTTGTTTTGTTTTTGTCGGCATGTTATTGCTATTCAGCTTAAAATATATACCATGCCACCCATTGAAATGGGTGGTTAAAATCACTGCTTTACATCTGGTTTCATCTTGATGCATTTTACCGGGCATACGCTCGCGCATATGCCGCAGCCCTTGCAGTAATCGTAATCAAAGCCTTCCATCTTGCTGTCTTTAACCTTTATACAGGAATCAGGGCAATGCATCCAGCACTGGAGGCAGTTTATGCATTTAGCTTTATCTATGACCGGCCTAAAAGTCCGCCATGAGCCTGTTTTATACTCTTTCGCGGTGCCGGCCTCTTCTATGAGCCCGCCTATCGGAATGTCTTTCCATCCTTTTTTTGCCATGTTTCCCAGCTTAAAATGTTGCGCTAAGGCCGCCCGTTGAAGTGGGTGGCTAAAATTATGTTACCCTATTTTTACCTCTTTGTGGGCGCGGCGTATCGCTTTTATATTGCCGTCGGTCTTTTCCTGGCCGATCTTTTTCAGGAATTTCTTCTTTACCTCGTTTTCAAGGTTCTCTATCGGCACGATATTTCTGACTTTAAGTAACGCTCCCAGCATGGGCGTGTTCGGCATTGGGATTTTTAAGATCTCGAGCGATATTTTCGTCGCGTTGCATACCGCAACCTTGCCTTTTTTGAAATTCGTTTTTTTACGTATAGCGGCAACGTCCTCATGGGTGTTTACGACCAAAATGCCATCATCGCCGAGGCCATTCGTAACGTCTATCGTATCCAAAAGTGTAGGGTCTACGACTGCCACGACATCGGGATTTGTTACGGGAGAATGAATATTGATGGGTTTATCGCTTATTCTGGTATAGGAACGGATCGGGGCCCCGGCTCTTTCAGGGCCGTATTCCGGAAAAGCCTGGATGTATTTTCCGAGTTCCAGAGCCGCTTCAGCCAAAAACTGGGCCGCTGTTTTGGCACCCTGGCCTCCGCGGCCATGCCATCTGATTTCCAGTAAATCCTTCATTTCTTGATTTTCTGTGTTATGTAGCGGGGCCTTTGGAGGCTGTGGCTTCTTTGCTCAACCCAAGATAATACCCCATAAGCGCAATCATCATCACTATAGGTATGTAGGACTGGACAGCGCTGTTTACGATGGTTATTATGACCTGGGTAACGGCAAAAGGCAACGGAACTGTTATAAGTCCGATCAGAAACCCGATTACAAGCGAAATAAGAACGCTTATGAGGACCAGGAGCAGGAATAACCCTAAAACCTTCCAGAAATTAGCCCACGCAAGCTGGGTGCCTTTTTTGATGGCCGCAATAACTTTGCTGTCCTCCAGCACAATGGAGTATATAGGGAAAAGAAGTACTATTATCGTAACGAGCGCAATGACACCCACTACAACGCCGACCAGAGTTGTCGTAAAAGCATTATTGGCTATAGCCAGGATGCCGCTGCCGAACAGCGCCAGGATAAGAACTAGCGCAAGAGCTATAAGGATATATGCTAAAAGAAGGCCGAGAATCTTCAAATAGTATTTTTTGCCATAAGGCGTAAAGTTGGACATTTGGCACTCGCCTGTTTTATGAAGGTCTCTCACGAGCCCGAGCGCTCCGCCCTGAAGGAAGATAAAAATGCCAAAGAATATCACGCTTAGTACGAATGATATAGCCGCAATTCCCGGGTTTCCGACGTTATCCGGGCTTGCAAGCGGCAGGCTGACAAGGCCCATAATGACATTAAGAATGAAAAATATAAGTATGACGTTAAGGAGCTTTCCACTCATTGAAAAGCCTTTTTTAACACTTTCTACTATGCCCATTTTGAACCTCCTTATAGCTCTAATTTATCTAGGATTAAGATACACTATAACTACATTACTGTCAAGCGAATTGTGAGAGGCTAAACTTCTCTTTTTCCCTCAAAGGCCTTATATAAGGTAGCCTGATCGGCGTACTCGAGATTTGCCCCCACTGGTATCCCGTAAGCAATCCTGTACGTTTTCACGCCCAGGGGCTTTAAAAGCCTGGTAAGATAGAGCGCCGTTGCCTCGCCCTCGGTGTTTGAATCCGTCGCTATTATGACTTCGGCTATTTTCTCTTTCCTGACCCTTTTCGCAAGCTCGTCTATTTTGAGGTCCTTCGGGCCGACCCCGTCCAGCGGCGAAAGCACACCGAGCAAAACGTGGTACAGGCCTTTAAAGTCCCCCATTTTCTCTATTGATATGACGTCGCTCGGCTTTTCAACTACACACAAGACCGATTTATCGCGGGAGGGGTTGGCGCATATATCGCAAAGCTCCCTGTCGCTTAAATTGTTGCACAATTTGCAGAATTTAACAGTCTTTTTAAGCTTTAGTATGGCGTTTGAAAGTTTTTCAGCTTCTTCGGAAGGTCTCGTCAGGATAAAAAAAGCAAGTCTCTGGGCGGATTTGGGACCTATGCCCGGCATCTTGCTGAATTCGGTTATGAGCGATTTCATTGACTCCGGAAACCCCTTCATTTACCCATTCTCTCTTTTTTCAGCAACCGGTAGCCGCGTAATTTCGCGTAACCGCACATATTATTTCTTTCCTTTTTCTTTGTTATTTCTTATGTCGATTATCTTTCCGCCGAATATATCCATCGCTGATTCGACGATCGGTTCGATCTTGTTCCGGTTGACCACGCTGGACGGGGCAAGTTCCTCTACCGGATTTTCATCGATGGTATTCCCCTCTTCCGTTTTCCCGGGAAGCGTTTCCATGCTCTCGATCTTAAGGGAAATCCTTTCGCCCGTAATGCTTTTAATGGCTTCCTCGACAAACTTCCTGTTAGCCTCTGTTTCCAGCGTTTCCCTGTGAAGGAAATTGTCACTCGTAAACCCTATATCAAGCACGTTATCCTTTATCTTAAGCGGCTGTCCTTCCGATAGAAAGGTAGCAAGGGACATCTTCCTGTTCTTCACGAAATTCAGAACCCTGGCCCATGAATCTTTTATCTTCTGAAAAAGCAATATGTCCTTTTCCGCGGAGACCTCTTCTTTTTTTGCCATGGCTGGCGCATTTTTGGATACCGTTATTTTATCCGGTCCGGCAGGTGAGGTTTTTGCATATTCTTCCTGCGGCGGATAGCCGGCGGGAGCCGCTCCGTCGGAAGACCCCACACCCAATGAGCGTTCTACTGCCGCAAGCCTTTCGACTATATCCTTTATCGAAGTAAGGTGCGTTCTCTCCGTAAGCTTAATCAGAGAAACCTCGAGCGGGATGCGACCGAGGCTGGTTTTCTTTATGAGGTCGATAGTACCTGATAAAGTGTATATAACATATAAAAGCTCGTCGAGCGAAAACTTGCGGCCCTGTTCCTCCAGCCTGTAAAAATCCTCCTCGGAAAGTGCCGTGTAGCCCCTGCTGTCGCCTTTGGCGGTCTTTACCACCAGGAGATTCCTGAAGTGGTCTATGATGTTTATGGCCACAAAAAGCGGGTCTTTCCCGTTGTTTATGAAATTATCGACTATCGCGAAAATTCTTGCCCTTTCGCTTGCTGCCAGGCAATTTGCAATCTCAAAAAGCGTATCCTGCTCCAATAAACCTAATACTTTCGTGACGTCCTTTCCTTCAACCTTCCCTTTCGTAAAGGCAAGGAGCTGGTCCAGTATGACCTCGGCGTCTCTCATGCTCCCGTCAGAAGCCTTGGTGATAAGAAAGATCGCTTCGTCAGCCAGATTTAGTTTCTCTTTCTTTCGGATATTTTCTAATTTTTTGCATATATCCTGAGACGTTATTTTTCTAAAATCGAAGCGCTGGCATCTGGAGATAACGGTAGGCAGCACCTTGTAGGGCTGGGTCGTCGCAAAAATGAACTTGACGTGCGCCGGCGGTTCTTCAAGCGTCTTAAGGAGTGCGTTGAAGGCCTCCTGCGTCAGCATGTGCACCTCGTCTATTATATATATCCTGAACTTGCCGCGTATGGAGGCGAATTTTATGCTTTCCTTCAGATTTCTTATTTCGTCGATCCCGCGATTTGAGGCCCCGTCGATCTCCACGACGTCCATGCCGCGGCCTTCGGAGATCTCGGTGCACGATGCGCACTTCCCGCACGGCAAGTGAGACGGTCCTTTTTCACAATTCAGGCTCTTCGCAAGTATTCTTGCTGTGGAAGTTTTTCCCACGCCGCGCGGGCCGCAAAAGAGGTAAGCATGCGCCACCCTCTTAAGTGCAATCGCGTTTTTAAGCGTGATCGCTATATGTTCCTGCCCCATGATCTCGTCAAAGGTCTGCGGCCTGTATTTACGGGCTAACGATAGGTATGGCATGTGAATCAACCTTTCGAAAGACGGTTAAGATAAGATAATATAGCACAATAGGTTTTAATTCTCAAGAAAATTCGGGGTTTAAAAATTCAAAATAGTGGCATCTTGGATATACCCAGTTTAATAGACGCAATTTTTTGATAAAGCATAAAAAAAGATTTTTTTTTTAATATTGTCGTGTATAATTACATAAAAGGCATGGCAGTTTATGTGTGGGCGCCAAGTTATAGAAGATATGTACGAAGATAGAGCAATAGAATTTTTGGATAGGCTCATTGAGAAATAAGATCTCGTTTGTTAAAAATTTTTGAGCTGGAAAATTAAAAGAAGAATATCAATGAAAAAATGGATATATAAGATAAAAAAGGATTGGCATAAGTACTACTTTATGCTGGCTATTTTTATGGTGATATTTGCTTACGGTGTAATAGTCGGGAAAGAGAAAATCTTTCCCT
>JADHYM010000014.1 GCA_016782445.1 Candidatus Omnitrophota bacterium
GTTGCAGAAAAACTTACTGCCGAAGAAAAAATACCCGTTGATTATGAACGCCTTATTATAGAGGCGCACGAATTTCAGATACAGGGCGGCATGTCAAATGAGGGCGGGTTACAGCCTGTAGACGGGGTTCCGGAACCCCGGCCGCCCAAAAGAGAATCAATGGAAGGTATTGATCTTTATACTTTTTTTGCTAACTACAGCAGATTAACAACAGCTGAAATAAAAAAAGTAATTCGTCAAATAATAAGAGAGACGGTCAAGGAGAATGGCCTTCTGATGAAACTTGGGGAAAAAAAGAGAACGTTTGGCTTTGTCCAGAGAAACTGGTTGAAGAGACTTTTGAAAAGTAGATCAGATTTCTCTACCCGCCAGCGGGAAATAATATTGGATATTGTGCATAAATACTATGATGCTGTGAAGGGAAGCAGGGCTTCTATTCCCGCGGGCAGGAATAAAATGTCCAGCGTAGCGCCGGCGGTACGAAATAAAAAAGTAGCCAAAGCAGGAAAAGAATTGCGCGAGCTGGCTGAAATTGCAGGCGTAGAGAATGCAATAATCGAAAGGGCACTGGAATTTATTGCCAAGCAAGGGGAAGAAGGACTCACTGCTGAAGAAGGAGAAGAGCTTAGTGGTATAATAGCGCAGATTCAAAGAGCCATTCAGAATAAAGCAAGTGGCCCTGCCCTCGGGCTCGGAGCAACTCTTTTAGCCGCTTTCTTGATACTCTTCAGTGTTGCGATGATTGTAACGGTAGGTACAGAATATCTAAGCACAGGGCATGATAACAATTTGTTGCTTGCCTGTGCGCTTGGCATTACAACTGTGGAAGAAGCCCGCGCGCGATACATGCGAAAGATGGCGGGGAATCAAAGACCAAGATCGAAGAAAAAATCTAAAGCCGGTAAGGTAACGCGCTTTCTTATATTTTCAGCATTTTTGGGCGGGCTTACTGCATCCGGCTTATACTTTGCTTGCGTAAAAGGCCTGCTTACGAAATCCAACCGTTTATTCTGGGTGGGTGCATTCGCGCTTTTAGAAGTAATCATGGTTGTTACAAAATTTGTAAAGAAGCATAATAAGAAAGTCAGAGAAAGAAAAGCGCGTGAAGCAGCCGAAAGGGAGAAGAGGGAGAGAGCAGAGAGGGAGAGAAAGAGAAAAGAAAGAGAGTATTGCGACGATACTGTAAGGTCCCTTGCCGGCGAAGACTGGTTTTCCGGCGTTGAGAAGTTTAGAAAAGCGCCGGATAGGCTAAAGAACGAAATATTAAGCGCCTTAAGTCTTGAGCCAATAGCGATAAGGGCGCTTGAAGAGTGTGCAAATGTATCTATTGATATATCCGTGAACGAGGGAAAGAACGAAGTTATAGGCCACGAGGTACTTGCGGGAAGGTTTGAAAACGAGCTTCGAATAGGTTACGGGCAAATCTACGATAATAGCCCCTATAAAATCATAATCTCAATTGTTCCGGAAGAAGAAAACCCCTCGCGTAACGAAGTATTAGTGAGGGTTATCAGCGAAGACAAAGAGGCTAGCTATAGGAAAGATTTGAGAGATGAGATAAAATTAGATGATGATTTGCGCTTTATGATATATGAAAGTGATGGAGCAGGCGGATTTAGAATAGAAAATAAGTCACACGAAAATATTAGCGTAAGTGGCCACACGGTTTATTCCCACAGCCTGAAACCACGCGAGACGCATTATAAAGTAGTCAGAAAAAAGACAACTTCTTCTGTTCCCAAGCACCTGGGACTTCTTCTAGTAGGTACTGCGCTTATGTCAATCGCAGCCGAGGGCACCTGGGTTCCTATGGCGATAGGGTTTGGAGTTTTTATGCTGGGTATGTTTAGAATTATAGTGGACGGTTTACGAGCGCTGCAACCTGCCCATGCAAATCCTGACGCGATGTTTATCGCACCGGCCGAAAGCAGAAAAGAACCCTCCGAAGCTCAAAGAGGGCAAACAGATTCTGGTGAAGTGACACCCGGAGGAGATGGCATAGCGAAACGCCCCCAACATGCAGGCATAACAGAAGAAGAAATGACGCGAATTATAAAAGATGGAGAAATAGAGTTTTTAAGGGATTTACGCGATACGGAAGAAGTCGTGGGAAACATGACTGACGCGTTTTATTCTCTCTTATACCCCTGGGAAAACGTTGTTTTGGCGTTTGACGAGAATTTAAGCGGGTTTCATACACAAAACGAGAAGCTCATAAGAGGCATTGAGTTATGGAAGAAGGTAACAAAAAGAAAATATCCCAAGCTCACTGAGAGAATTGACAGCATCAGGACCTTAAGTTTCAGTTCTGCGGAAAATCTGAAAGCGCAATTAGAGCAACTCGGGATAGACACAGATGGCGAGCGAAACATAGTATTTACATATACGCAAAAAGGTAAAAAAGAGTTAAATATCGGCCAAGCTATGCGCCTTGTTTATATCGAAGAAAAACAGAAATTTAGCAAGGCAGATTATTTCCCGTTGGCAGAGATAGTAACAATTTCGCTTATAAAAGAACTCCTCAGTTACGATAGAAACGAAATAATCAGGATTTTTGATGGACTGGGATTTTCGCTTGAGGAGCTAAACATAGAAGATCTCAAGGAAGAAAACGGGGCGCTTATATTCACCCTATTGCCAAAAATGAAGCAGTATAACCACAATGATAGGGTGAGCCGATACACAAGGCTCTTGCAGTTCTTAAGGGCAGCATAAATAAAAAGACCCATTCCGTTCCAGGGACAGAATGGGTTAGAATATAAAAAAGGTAGCATCTTCGGTTTGACCCTCGTATTGTTATAAGGTATACTTAGTTTATTAGCATTAGGTATATAGAAAGGTATATGCTATTTTTTTGTTCTACTAACTAAGAAGTTTTAAAAAGTTTATATTCTAGGGTGAATGCAATGAGAGAGCTGATTTTCAAAAACCTGCACACGCCATCTTCTAAAAAGCGTGACATATCTGTCGAGGAAGTCACCAAGAGGAACGGGCTCGCTTCTACCACACAAAAAAGGTCCATCTATTTTGTGCGGGGCGTGCATCACGTGAAGTCAAAAAATCAGATGGAAGGATGGCTAGAGAAGAAGAAAGCCGACCAGTCATTAAACAAAAAATTCTTCCATATTTTGCGGAAGTCTTCGTCGACAAGTAAGGAAGACAAGCTCATTTGCAAGATGAGGGGGTCTTTTTACGCGGTCCTCGGGATGGACGTTTACGATATTGTGTTTGTGCATTCGATAAGAATACAGGTGAAACCGGAAGAAAAAGGAGTTGAAGGATGGAAATAATTCACTGTAAAGGACTCATGCATTATTTCATGTTCTTCGTGAGCATAATAATGGTGTACTCCATCGACAAAAAGATGACCATCTTGGAAAGAAGATTGAGACATAAATAAAGCCTACAAAAAATATTAAAAGGCTTTTGGGGGGAGCATAGAGTCTATGCTCCTCTTTTTTATTATCGTCAATCGGTTGTGGTTGCGTCGCGGGAAACGGTTGCGTCAACCGGTTGCGTACGTAAAGCCGCAACCATCCGACGACTGACATTTCGCACGACACAACCGACCGACGCTACCGAACCCCTGTATTCTAGCGCTCCCTTGACTAACCCCCATATATATGATAATATTTGCTCTATCCGCCTTCGCCAAAGTAGAACTTCATAGAAGGTAGGCTTCGGCGGATTTCGCTTTCGCTGGCAACTATATAATGTTATGTTATAATAATGAGTAATAAAGAGCTCAATAGTATGAAAAAGAATATTGCAGTAATTGGTGACGGGGGATGGGGAACCACAATAGCAATTCTTCTGGCCGGAAAGGGCCATGAAGTAACGCTCTGGGGGGCGTTCCCTGATTATATAGAAGTCCTTAAAAAGGAGAGGGTTAACAAAAAATTTCTGCCGGATATTAAAATACCACGGGAAGTGAACATAACCTCTGGCCTGGCGCCTGTAAAAGAGGCTGAAATCGTTTGCATAGCGGTTCCGTCAAAGTATCTTAGAAAAGAGCTTAAGGGCTTAAAGGGCAATATAAAAGGCGAAATAGTTTCTCTTACCAAGGGCATTGAGGAAGAAACGCTTTTAAGGCCATCGGAAATCATAAAAGAGATTTTAGGCGCGGCTCAAAAAATAACAGTTCTTTCAGGACCGAGCATATCATACGAAGTCGTGCGCAAGATGCCCACGACTGTTATAGCGGCCTCGGAAAACGAAAAAACCGCCAAGGGCGTTCAGGATATTTTCGCCACTCCTTATTTCAGAGTTTACACCTCAGAAGATGTAACGGGCGTGGAGTTGGGCGGCGCGCTCAAGAATATCATCGCGATAGCCGCCGGCATATCTGACGGCATGGGCTTCGGGATCAACACGAAGTCTGCCATACTCACAAGGGGCCTTGCCGAGACAATACGCCTTGGCTTGAAACTGGGCGCCAAAAAAGAGACTTTTTTTGGGTTAAGCGGACTCGGAGACCTTGCCACTACGTGCATGAGCGCGCACTCGAGGAACCGCCGGTTTGGCGAAGAAATAGGAAAAGGAAAAAGATTAGAGGATATTTTAAAATCCACGCAAATGGTAGTCGAGGGCATAACCACGGCGAAATCCGCTTACTCGCTTTCGAAAAAAGTAAGCGTTGAAATGCCCATAATCGAAAAAATATACGAGGTTCTTTACGAGGAAAAGAATTCGAGAGTTGCGGTTAAAGAGCTCATGGGAAGGGCTCAAAAGACCGAGAAGGTCTAGCGAAGGGATTTTAACATGAAAATAGTAAATATCGGATTAATAGGATGCGGAAACGTCGGGAACTCTGTTCTCCGTGCTCTCCTTTCAAAAAAGAAAATTCTCGAAAACAAAATAGGAATATCAATAAGGCTAGCAAAAGTAGCAGAGAAGGCCAAGAAGCGCCTAAAGGGCGCGAGAATTCCGAAAAGCATACTTACGAAAAACGCTGATGCGGTTCTCAGGGACCCGAATGTGGACATAGTCGTTGAGCTTATAGGAGGTGTGCATCCGGCGAAAGAAATAATCCTTAAAGCTATATCGCAGAAGAAACACGTTGTAACTGCCAACAAGGCGCTTCTCGCGGAGCACGGAAAAGATATTTTTAAGGCCGCATCCAGGTTTGGCGTATCAGTGGGGTTTGAAGCAAGTGTCGGAGGCGCCGTGCCTGTAATAAACGTTATTAAAAACAGCCTGGTTTCTAATAGGATCGATACTATATACGGCATATTGAACGGAACGTCGAATTTTATTCTTAGCAGGATGTCGGAAGAGAACTGCTCTTTCGACCGCGCTCTTTCCGAGGCTAAAGCGAAGGGCCTTGCGGAGAGGAACCCACGCCTTGATATAAGCGGGGAAGACTCACGGCATAAAATAGCCATACTCGCGCTTCTCGGTTTCGGTATGGGGGTAAAGCCGGCGGACATTTACGCGGAGGGCATAGATAAAATTGATCAGATGGATATTTATTGCGCGCGAGCGTGGGGATACGAAATCAAACCTTTGGCTATCGCCAAGAGAGTATCGTCGCGTCTTGACATAAGGGTTCATCCGACCCTGATTTCGATTCGCAGTCTTCTTGCCAACGTGAAGGACGAAAATAATGCCATATACATTCAGGGGGACATGGCCGGAGACGTGCTTCTCCACGGAAAGGGCGCGGGCGGCGCTCCGGCGGCGAGCGCTGTGATAAGCGACATCGTAGAAATATCAAAAAACATAAGTTCTTCATCCGGAAGAAAGGGGATGTCTAAATTTAAATTTGATAAGTCACTAAAAGGCATTTACAGAATAAACGACGTGAACACCAGGTTCTATCTCAGATTTTCTGCTATTGATAGGCCCGGCGTTTTATCTGAAATATCAAAGGCGCTGGCGGATAATAAAATAAGCATAGCGATCGTAACGCAGAAGGAACGTAAAAAAGGCCAGCCCGTGCCCATAATAATGCTTACGCATGAGGCGAGGGAGGGGAACCTAAATAAAGCCCTTGCGAGAATAGACAGGATGAGTTTTATAGCCAAAAAGACGGTCAAGATAAGGATCGAAAGATGATGGGCGTAATAGAAAGATATAGAGAATACCTGCCGGTGGACGCTAAGACTCCTGTCGTTTCGCTCGATGAAGGAAATACCCCGCACATAAGGGCAAGGCATATCGAAAGCCTCCTCGGAGAGAACATAGAAGTGTACCTGAAGTACGAGGGGTTGAATCCGACAGGGTCTTTTAAGGACAGGGGCATGACGCTTGCGGTTTCAAAAGCGCTTGAGGCGGGACGGAAGGCTGTCATTTGCGCGTCAACCGGAAATACCTCGGCCTCGGCAGCGGCGTACGCGGCTCGCGCGAAGATGAAATGCGTTGTTTTAATACCGGAGGGCTCGATAGCGCTCGGAAAGCTTGCGCAGGCACTCATCCATGGCGCAGAGGTGATAGCGATAAAAGGGAATTTTGACGACTGCCTTAAACTGGTAAGGGAAATAACTGCGAAATATCCCATAGAGCTTGTTAACTCGCTCAATCCGTACAGGATCGAGGGGCAAAAAACCGGCTCGTTTGAGATATGTGACTTCTTCGGAAGCGCGCCTGACTATCACGCCATTCCTGTCGGAAACGCCGGTAATATCACTGCGTACTGGAAGGGGTATAAAGAGTATAAGGAAAAGGGAAAAATAAAATCTTTGCCGAAAATGATAGGATTTCAGGCTGAAGGCGCAAGCCCGATCGTTAAGGGGCACGTGGTAAAAGACCCACATACTATAGCGACCGCCATTAAAATCGGTAATCCTGCAAGCTGGAAAATGGCAGAGGCAGCGCGCGACGAATCAAAAGGCCTCATAGAATCGGTTACAGACGAAGAAATACTGAACGCATATAAAATGCTTGCGGCAAAAGAAGGTGTTTTTGTAGAGCCTGCTTCTGCTGCCAGTGTCGCCGGCGTGCTAAAGAAAGCAAAAGAAGGATATTTCGAGCCGCAGGCCGCAAGTCGCAGGTCGCAGGCTAGGAGAATAGTTTGCATACTGACAGGGCACGGGTTAAAGGACCCGGAACGGGCGATAGCGAGTGTCGCAAAGCCGAAGGTTTTAAAAGCGAATCTTGACGCGGTATTAAAAGAAATAGGGTTGTAAGGATTTTGTTAAAAGGACGGGATGTGGCGCAGCTTGGCTAGCGCGCTTGCTTGGGGTGCAAGAGGTCCGCGGTTCGAATCCGCGCATCCCGACCAATATTTAGTTTTCAGTTGTCAGTAATCAGTTGTCAGTTCCAAAAGGTGCGACAACTAACTGCTGAAAACTGATAACTAAAAACAACATTATGAAATACATAGTATTAGTCGGAGACGGGATGTCAGGGAGGCCTCTCGATGAGCTGAACGGCCGCACGACTTTGGAGGTGGCTGAAAAGCCCTATATGGACGCTATTGTAAAAAACGGAAAAATAGGAACAAGCGTTACCATACCCAAGGGGCTGACCCCCGGAAGCGACGTTGCCAATCTTTCGATCATCGGCTATAACCCCAAGAAATTTTATTCGGGGCGCGGCCCATTCGAGGCTGCCAACATGGGAGTTGAGCTGGAAAGCACTGACGTAGCTTTCAGGTGTAACCTGATAACAGAGGCCGAAGACAAGGTTCTTGATTATAGCGCCGGACATATAAACACAACGGAAGCGAATGTTGCCATAGAGGCAGTCGATAAGGTGCTCGGAACCGATAGGATAAAATTTTACCCGGGCGTAAGCTACAGGCACCTCGCCGTTGTAAAAGCCGTTGATACGGACGAGGCAAAAAAATTATCAAAAATAAAATGTTTTCCGCCCCATGACATTATCGGAAAGCGCGTTTCCAAGCACATGCCTTCCGGTGAAGGGTCTGGACTTCTTGTAAAACTCATGAAAGATTCTAGAAATATTCTTTCCGGCCTGGATGTGAACAGAGTAAGGATAGATCTTGGGGAAAACCCCGCCAACATGATATGGCTCTGGGGACAGGGTGTAAAGCCTGAGATGCCGCCTTTCGAGGAACTTTACGGCGCCCAGGGATCCATAATTTCCGCTGTTAACCTGATAAACGGAATAGGTAAAATAATAGGCCTGGACGTCATAGATGTGCCCGGCGTAACCGGTTACTATGACACGAATTTCAAGGGAAAGGGAGAATACGCGCTCAAGTCGCTTGAAAAGAAAGATTTCGTATTTGTCCACGTGGAAGCGCCGGACGAGGCCGGGCATAACGGGGATATAAGGGCAAAAATAACAGCGATAGAGAATTTCGACAAATTCGTAGTCGGCACAATATGGGAAGAGTTTAAAACGCGAGACGACTATAGAATACTGGTTCTGCCCGACCACGCCACACCCATAGAGATCAGGACACACGCGCGTGACCCGATACCGTTTGCCGTATGTGGAAAAGGCATTGCGCCTGATACGGCGCTTGTCTTCACGGAAAAATCCGGAAGGGCAAGCAGATTTGTCGTAAACGAAGGGCATTTATTGATGAAGTACCTTATGTTTCTGGCTACAAAATGAATTCTTTAGTAGTTGTCGCGATATGCACAGGTGTGTTTCTGTTCGGGCTTTTGTTTTACAGCCGCGTGATAACGAAAATCCTTAAGGTTGACCCGCGTCGCAAAACACCTGCGTACAAGTATTATGACGGCGTGGACTTTGTGCCTGCAAAACACTGGTCGATCCTTTTCGGGCACCATTTTGCTTCGATAGCCGGGGCAGCCCCGATAATAGGCCCGATACTTGCCGTGTCCATATGGGGGTGGGGGCCCACGCTTCTCTGGGTGGTGCTCGGTAGCATTTTCATAGGAGGGGTGCACGACTATGCCTCGCTCCTTATTTCTGTTCGGCACAAGGGCGCGTCCATAGCGGATCTCGCGAAAAATTCGATATCGAAAAACGCTAAAATAGTATTTCTCATATTTATATGGCTTACGCTCATTCTTATAATCTCGGTTTTTGTTAATGTATGCGCGAGGGCCTTTGTCGCAAAACCGCAGATCGTTATTCCGTCTATCGGGCTGATTCCCGTGGCGCTTGTAGTAGGGGCGCTTCTTTATAACCTTAAATTCCGGCAGTCTACAGTTACGGTTCTCGGCCTGGCGGCCCTGGCCGGCCTTATATTTTTGGGAAGATTTTTTCCGATAGATCTCGGAAATAATGCGTTACATGTCTGGAGCTTTATACTTCTGGGATACGCTTTTTTGGCGAGCGTATTACCGGTCAATATTCTTTTACAGCCCAGGGATTATTTGGCGACTTTCCTTCTTCTGTTCGGGATGCTTTTCGGTTACGCAGGCATTTTTATAACACAGCCAAGTATGGAGTTCCCGAAATTTTTAGGCTGGGACGGAACCGGTGGAATGTCGATGTGGCCCGTTCTTTTTGTCACGGTGGCATGCGGCGCCATAAGCGGGTTCCATTCGATAGTCGCAAGCGGCACGACCTCTAAACAGCTGACGAACGAAAGAGATGCCGGAAAAATCGGTTACGGCGCAATGATAGCTGAAGGCGCGCTCGCTGTCATGGTAGTGGTTATAATAGCGACATCTTTTAAGGATATAGGCGTTTTAAAAGAAATTGTGAGAGGGGGGTCCGGGCCCGTAGCCGCATTCGGGATAGGTTACAGTCAGATTACAAAGAGTTTCCTGGGAGCTTTCGGCGGGTTATTTGCCATGATGGTCTTAAGTGGTTTCGTTCTCACGACGCTTGATACGGCTACGAGAATAGGCAGATATATTACGCAGGAGCTTTTCAGAATAAAAAACAGGTTCGCGGCAACGCTTATCGTGGTGGCGCTGGCCGGATGGCTGGGCCTGAGCGGTGAATGGAACGAGATATGGCCCATATTCGGCGCTGCCAACCAGCTTATAGCGGCGCTTGCCTTTATAGTCATTACAAGCTGGCTTCTTTCAAGAAGAAGGGCCGTTATGTACACGCTTATTCCCATGATTTTCATGCTGGCGACAGCTACGGGAGCGCTGGCGCTTGAGATAATACGGTACGTAAAGGAAGGCAAGACGCTTCTCCTTGCCGTAAGCGCGGTGCTTTTGTGCCTCGCCTTCTTTATTATTTTTGAGGCTGTGTTAGCCGTTATCAAGATTTTTAAGGCAAAGAGGAATTTGCTCGGAGTTAAAAAAATAAGGCGAAAAAGATGAAAAATATAATAGTACAAAAATACGGCGGTTCAAGCGTAGGAAACATACAAAAAATAATGAATGTCGCGAAAAAGGTGATATCCTACAAGAATAAAGGTTTTAAGGTAGTCGTTGTTGTGAGCGCGCTTGGCGATACCACGGATGAACTACTTGAGCTTGCTTCCGGAATAACTGACTCGCCGCCCGAGCGCGAGCTCGACATGTTAATGGCGACCGGCGAACAGGTCTCAGTAGCGCTTCTGGCCATGGCAATACATAAATTTGGAAAAGAAGCGATATCGTTTACCGGCGCCCAGGTGGGTATCATGACGGACAGCTCACATACTAAAGCCAGAATCATAGACGTAAATGCGCAAAGGATCCGTCGGGAGCTTGAAAAGGGCAAGATCGTGATCGTCGCGGGATTCCAGGGAGCCAACATCGACCAGGAGATAACCACACTCGGCCGCGGCGGGTCAGACATGACTGCAGTCGCGCTTGCCAAGGTTTTAAAAGCGAAAATGTGCGAGATCTATACGGATGTGGAAGGTGTTTTTACCACTGACCCGAGGGTTGTTAAGAACGCCAGAAAACTCGAGTCTTTAAGCTATGAGGAAATGCTTGAAATGGCGTCTCTCGGCGCTCAAGTCATGCAGGCGCGCAGCATAGAGGCGGCCGGTAAGTTCAATATTCCGCTGCATGTGCGGAGCAGTTTTTCGAAAAAAGTTGGCACGTATATAACCAAGGAGGTCAGGGCCATGGAAGATGTGCTTGTAAGAGGCGTTACTTTAAATAAAGACGAAGCCAAGGTGACTGTTTGCGGCGTGCCGGATAAACCGGGACTGGCAGCGCGCATTTTCGAAGAAATCGCCGGAGGTAACATAAACGTCGACATGATAATCCAGAACGTATCCCGTAAGGGTTTCACCGACGTTTCGTTTACCGTTGTTTGCGGCGACTTAAAGAAAACCCTAAAACTTTTAGAAAGTTTTGTGAAGAAAATAAAGGCGAAGGGCGTTACCTTTGACAAGGGTATCGCGAAGGTGTCTGTTGTGGGGATCGGCATGCGCAGCCATTCGGGCGTAGCAGCCAAAATGTTTAAGGCCCTCGCGGCAAAAAAAATAAACATAGGGATGATTTCTACCAGCGAAATAAAGATCTCCTGCGTTCTTAGAAAAGATAAGGGCGAGGAAGCGGTCCGGGCCCTACACAAGGCCTTTGGCCTGGGGAGATAAATTAAATATGATTACACAGATTTCTTGCTCAAAAAATTGTGCAATCAAGATTGCACAGATTGCGTTTCTATCTGTGTAATCTATACTGCACATTTATGAGCAGGAAATCGGTGTAATCAAATATATAGGAGTTGATAAATGAAAGTTGAATTATACGATACTACGCTAAGGGACGGCGCCCAGACGCAGGGTATCTCCTTTACAGTTACAGACAAGATGCGGATCGCTGAAAGGCTCGATGACATTGAGATCGGTTTTATTGAGGGCGGGTGGCCGGGCGCGAACCCGAAAGACGTTCAGTTTTTCAAAAGCGCCAAAAAATTGAAACTTAAGAACTCCCGTATCGTAGCTTTCGGAAGCACGCGCCGCGCCCACATAAAGCCGGATAAAGACGCTGTCCTTAAAGGGCTGCTCGCTGCCGATACTGAATGCATAACGGTTTTTGGCAAATGCTGGGACCTGCACGTAAAAGAGGTGCTCAAGACCACGCTCGATGAAAATCTAAAAATGATAGAAGATTCAATTAGATTTCTCGTATCAAAGGACAAATTTACCATATTTGACGCTGAACACTTTTTTGACGGCTACAACGAAAATCCGTCCTACGCGATCAAGGCGCTTCTTGCGGCGTGTGAGGGCGGAGCGGAGAGGATAGTCCTTTGCGATACGAACGGCGGGACGCTTACCTCCAGGGTTTTTGAGGTGGTGGAGGAGGTCAAAAAGAAAGTAAAGGTTCCGCTTGGAATCCACGCGCACAACGACGTTGATATGGCTGTTGCCAACAGCATTGCGGCAGTGCAGGCCGGATGCGCACATGTCCAGGGAACGGCAAACGCCTACGGCGAGCGCTGCGGTAACGCGAACCTTATATCCATCATCGGCAATCTAAAATTAAAACTCGGTATCGATTGCGTTTCAGACCTGGCGCTTAAGGGCCTGGTAGAGGCTGCGCACTATATTGCCGAAGTAAGCAACATGAAAATCAACGATAACCAGCCATTTGTTGGGCCGAGTGCATTTGCCCACAAGGCCGGCGTACATATAAACGCGATCCTGAAAAATCCAAAAAGCTACGAACATATAGACCCTTCGAAAGTCGGAAACAGACGAAATCTTCTGATCTCGGAACTTACGGGAAAATCAGGGATCATTAAGAAGGCAGAAGAAATCAACGTGAACCTCGATAAAAAAGCCCCTGAGACGCAGAAGATCCTAAAACTTGTGCAGGGGCTTGAGCATAAAGGCTATCATTTTGAGGCTGCTGAGGCGTCGCTCGAGCTTTTTATGAAACGGTCAATGAAGAAATTCAAAAAATTCTTTGAGCTCAAGGATTTTCGCGTCATAATCAAAAAACACCTGCGTGGCAAGATACTTACCGAGGCTACCGTGAAGATCAAGGTTGGTGATAAGTCTGAATATGCAGCGTCTCTAGGAGACGGCCCGGTGAATGCCCTCGATAACGCTCTCAGGAAGGCGCTCAAGGATTTCTACCCGGGTTTAAGCGAAATGCACCTGGCAGACTTCAAGGTAAGGGTACTGGATGAAAAAGCCGGCACAGCTGCGAAGGTAAGGGTTCTAATACAGTCGCAGGATAAAACTGATTCCTGGTGGACAATAGGCGTATCAGAGAATATCATCGAAGCAAGCTGGCAGGCGCTCGTGGATTCTGTCGAATACAAGTTGCTGAAGGATAGCGCAAAAGACCGGCGATAATGGAAATACCCACCAAATACAATCCCAAAGAGACCGAAGAGAAGTGGTATAGGTTCTGGGAAGAAAACCGGTTTTTTCACGCTGAGGTAAATCCCCAAAAAAAACCCTATTCAATAGTAATTCCTCCTCCCAACGTGACAGGCATACTTCACATGGGGCATGCCCTGAATAGCGCCATACAGGATATTTATATAAGGTTTAACCGGATGCGGGGTAAAGAGGCCCTTTGGATACCGGGTACGGATCACGCCGGCATAGCTACGCAGAACGTGGTAGAAAAGATGTTAATGCGGAAAGGCATAAAGCGGCACGACCTGGGAAGAGAGAAATTCCTGGTTGAGGTCTGGAAGTGGAAAGAAGAATACGGCTCTACAATTATAAAGCAGCTTAAGAAACTGGGCTCATCCTGCGACTGGGAAAGAACGCGCTTTACCATGGACAGCGTTTTTTCCGATGCCGTGTCCGAAGTTTTTATAGAGCTTTACAAAAAAAATCTAATATACAGAGGCAATTACATAATAAACTGGTGCCCACGCTGCCAGACAGCATTAAGCGACGAAGAGGCTCATCACCGCCAGACCGAGGGGATGCTGTATTTTATAAAATATCCAATTGTTTCAACGTGCGGGGACAGGTCTCATCATGCGCATCCGCAAAAGCTAAGAGACCTGTCCCCGCCTAATGATCATGTTGTTGTCGCGACGACGAGACCGGAGACAATGCTCGGGGATGTTGCCATATGCGTAAACCCCAAAGATAAAAGGTATAAACACCTTAAAGGAAAAAAGATACTTCTTCCGATAGCTGAAAGAGAAATCGATATAATATTTGATTCCAAAGTAGACCCGAAGTTCGGAACGGGAGTGCTTAAAGTTACCCCTGCTCACGACCCGCTGGACTTTGAACTCGGACTTCGGTATAGCCTTAAACCGTTAAATGTCATGAACGAAGACGCTACGATGAACGAAGCGGCCGGAGAATACGAAGGAATGGATAGATTTGAATGCAGGGAAACCCTCATACAGGATTTAAAGGACAGAAAACTTTTTGTAAAAACGGAACCTCATATACACGGGGTAGGGCATTGCTACAGATGCAATACGATGATCGAGCCCAGGCTTTCAAAGCAATGGTTTGTCAGAATGAAGCCGCTTGCGAAAAAAGCAGGAGATGTTGTCAGAAAAGGAAAGATAAAGTTTTACCCGAAACGATGGACAAAGGTATACCTTAACTGGATAGACAATATACGCGACTGGTGCATATCCAGACAGATCTGGTGGGGGCACAGAATACCGGTTTACTATTGTAAAGAGTGCCAAGTTACGAAAGGACGAAAGCCTGCCTGCCGGACAGGCAGGGACGAAAGGACGAGGGACGATAAGAAAGGCGTGATTGTTTCGAAAACAAAACCGGAGAAGTGTCCGGAGTGTGGTTCAACGGACATCGAGCAAGATCCTGATGTGCTGGATACGTGGTTCAGTTCGTGGCTGTGGCCGATGGCGACGCTCGGATGGCCCTTTAAAACTAAAGACGAAGTTCCGAAAGGACGAAGGGACGAAAGGACGAGGGACGAAAAAGACAAAGCCGAGCTTAGCTATTTCTATCCCACCAATGTGCTTGTTACGGCGCAGGAGATCATATTTTTCTGGGTAGCGCGTATGATAATGGCAGGACTCGAGTTTGCCAAGGACATACCCTTCAAAGACGTGTATATACACGGCACTGTGCGGGACGATACGGGAAAAAAGATGTCAAAGTCGCTTGGTAATATAATAGACCCGCTTAAGATAATAAACGAATTCGGGTCGGACGCGCTGCGTTTCAGCATAGTTTCTATTACGGCCCAGGGGCAGGATATTTTTCTTTCCCCGCAAAAATTTGAAATAGGAAGGAATTTTGCGAATAAGCTCTGGAACGCCTCGAGGCTTGTGCTCTTAAATCTGAAGGAAGATCTTGTTAAAAAAGACCTCTGTCAAATGACTCAAGACCCCTCTCTTACACTGGCAGACAGGTGGATATTGAGCAGGTTTTACTCATGCCTTAGCGATTTTTCAAAGTCCCTTGATTCCTACAAAATAAACGATGCGGCAAACAGGATCTATGATTTTCTGTGGCATGAGTTTTGCGACTGGTACCTGGAAATGGCAAAGCTTACGATAGACGAACCACATACCCAGGTTACGCTTTACAAGGTTCTGGAAAAATCCTTAAGGGTGCTGCATCCCTTGATGCCTTTCATAACGGAAGAAATTTGGCAACGCCTCCCGAGGGAGCATGGGACGAAGTCTATAATGATTACAAGCTGGCCACATGCCCAGAAAGAATTTATAAACGAGACCATAGACCGCGAAATGCAGCTTCTCATAAATATAATACAATCCGTGAGGAATATGCGCGCGGCATGGCGCATAGATCATAAAATGAAGCTTGATATCATCGTATGTTCCGGCAGTAAAAGAGTCGCCGACACCCTGAATAAAAACAGTTCATACGTGCAGAAACTGGCAGGCGTAAAAAAACTCGAGGTCTCAAAAATCTCTAAAAAATGCGCCCATTCAGCGGTTTCTGTTATAGAAGATATCGAGATATTTCTGCCGCTTGAGGGCATAATAGACATAGAAAAAGAAAAAAAACGCCTTACTGAAAAACGGGATAAACTGAAAGAATGTCTTGTCCGCGCTCAGGGTAAGCTCAAAAACAAATCCTTTGTTTCAAAAGCGCCGAAAAATGTCGTGGAGAAAGCCAAGGAATACGCATCTTTACTTCAGAAAGAACTGGGTTCGCTCCAGCGCAACATAGACCTTTTATGAGAAAGATCCGCCTCCAGGTCGCGCTTGCGAAAGCAGGTGCCGCGTCGAGAAGAAAAGCGGCTTTACTGATCAAAGAAGGCAGCGTAAGTGTAAACGGCCGCAGGGTGACCGAACCGGGCTTCAGGACAGATCCGGAAAAGGACATAATCGCGGTTTGCGGCAGGCGTATTCAAACGGAAAAAAAGTATTATTATATATTGAACAAACCGGCAGGGGTTATTTCCACTGCGAGCGATGAGCTAAAAAGAAAGACAGTGCTCGATTTTGCGGATAAAAAAGCGAGACTTTACCCCGTGGGCAGGCTCGACAAAGATACGACAGGGCTTTTAATGCTGACTAACGACGGCGATCTCGCGTACAGATTAACGCACCCCAAATTCGAGATTCCCAGGGTCTATGAAATAAAAACAGATCACTCTCCGGATACGGCTGATCTTAATCGCCTGAGAAAAGGTATAATAGTTGACGGGAGAGTTGCCAGGGCACAAGAAATTATTCTCAAAAGAAAAAAAGGGCGTTTCTTTGTTTTGAATCTCATGATTTCGGAAGGGAGAAAGCACGAGATTCGGAAAATGTTTGAGGCTATAGGATACGGCCAGATCGGGCTGAAGAGAGTATCTTTCGGTCCCGTAAAACTCGGGGATTTGAGAGAAGGATATTCGAGGCCTCTGACGGAAAACGAAATAGATTCTTTAAAAAAATACTTAAAACTGACATGAAGCTGAATAAAGCCAGGACTCTAAGAATAATTAAAGCCGCTTTGAAAGAAGACATAGGCCCGGGCGACATAACGACCGCAAGCACTGTTCCGAAGCTTAGAAGCGTGAAGGCCTCTATTGTGGCCAATGAGGATTTCCTTATGTGCGGAATGGAGATCGCCGAATGGGTTTTAAACGCGATCGACTACAGCGTGCGCTTCAAGCCGCAGGTAGCCGACGGCGAGCTTGTGCGTGAGGGTAAAGAAGTGGCTTTTATAGAGGGGCCCGCTCGTCCTATCCTGGCGGCGGAAAGAACCATGCTTAATTTTATTTGTTTCTTAAGCGGCGTAGCTACCGGGGTAAGGGGCTTTGTCGATAAGGTAAAAGATTACAAGGCCGACATATATGATACAAGAAAGACGTATCCGCTTCTCCGGTATCTGGAGAAATATGCTGTAACTGTAGGAGGCGGAAAAAATCACAGATTCGGCTTATGGGACCAGGTGCTCGTAAAGGAAAACCATATAAGAACCTCGAATATTTCCGGAAAGAAAGATTTTCTCGCCCAGATACGAAAGCAAGTGACAAAAAACGTAAAAGTGGAAATCGAGGTAGAAAACCTGGAAGAGTTCAAGTCTATCGTCGTTGAGAAACCGGATATTATCATGCTCGACAACATGAGCGCTCTAAACGCTAAAAAAGCCGTGGAAATACGAAATTCTATTTCGGGAAAATCAAAAAAACCTGTTCTCGAAATTTCAGGGGGGATAACCTTAGAGAACGTCGAAAGCTACGCGAAAACAGGCGCGGAAAGGATTTCTTTAGGGGAGATCACTGATTCAGTGAGATCCGTTGATATGAGCCTGGAAATTATTGCATAAATGGGTAAATTCAGGCTTGTAGCAAACTTTAAACCCGAAGGCGATCAACCGCAGGCGATTGATCATCTTCTCCGGGGCCTCGAGAAAAAAAAGCGCTTCCAGACGCTTCTTGGCGTCACGGGAAGCGGCAAGACCTACACGCTTGCGAACGTTATTGCCGGGATAGAGAAGCCGACTCTTGTAATATCGCACAATAAAACGCTCGCTGCCCAGCTTTACGCGGAGTTCAAGGAGTTTTTTCCGGAAAACGCCGTGGAGTATTTCGTGAGCTATTACGATTATTACCAGCCGGAGGCTTATATTCCGCAGGCAGACATGTACATAGAAAAGGACGCCTCTATAAACGACGACATAGACAGGCTTCGCCTTTCCGCCACGAGCTCTCTTATGTCCCGCAAGGACGTAATAATAGTGGCGAGCGTATCCTGCATATACGGCCTGGGCTCACCGGAAGATTACGAGGAGCTTCTTGTATCGATCAGAAAAGGCGCGACCGTCGGGAGAGACGAACTACTTAAGAAATTGGTCGACATTCACTACGAGCGTAACGATACGGAGTTCGAGCGCTCGAAATTCCGCGCGCGAGGGGACATAGTGGAAATATTCCCCGCGTACCTCGAAGTCGCTTATCGCGTTGAGCTTGATTTCGAGAGAGTTGTAAAAATAAGCGAGATAGACCCCCTGACAGGAAAGAAATTACGGGAACACGAAAAAATCGTTATATATCCGGCAAAACACTTTGTTATGAAAAGCGAAAAAGTTGAACACGCAATAGGCTCTATAAAGAAAGAGCTTGATGAGCAACTTGGAAAATTCAAGAAGGAAAATAAACTTCTTGAGGCGGAGCGACTCGCCATGAGGGCCAACTACGATATAGAAATGCTTCATGAGCTTGGCTATTGTAACGGAATTGAGAACTACTCAAGGCACCTCTCCGGGCGCGCGCCCGGGTCGAGGCCCTTTTGCCTGATAGATTATTTCCCAAAGGATTTTCTTACTGTGATAGACGAATCACACGTTACACTTCCGCAGGTCAGGGCTATGCATAAGGGCGACCGGGCGCGGAAAGAAACGCTCGTGAAGTACGGTTTCCGTTTGCCTTCGGCGCTTGATAACAGGCCCTTAGATTTCGAGGAGTTCACTCGTCTTACGAAGGAAACCATATTTGTTTCCGCCACGCCGACTGAATTCGAGCTTGCCAAAAGTAAAGGAGCCGTCGAGCAGATTATAAGGCCGACCGGACTTCTTGACCCGCCTATAATCATAAAGCCCGCAGAAGGACAAATAGACGACCTTATCAGAGAAATAAAAAAGCGCGTCCAAAAAAAAGAAAGAACGCTTGTGACGACGCTCACCAAGCGTCTCGCCGAAGACCTGGCCGAATATCTCGGCGAGGCCGGCATAAAGGTCAAGTATCTCCACTCGGAGATAAATGTGATAGAGCGCGTCGAAATCTTGAGGGACCTGAGGCTTAAAAAATTCGATTGCCTGGTAGGAATAAATCTTTTGCGCGAAGGCCTTGACCTTCCGGAGGTAGCACTTGTGGCAATTCTTGATGCGGATAAAGAAGGGTTTTTGCGAAGCCATACCTCACTCATACAGGTCGCCGGCCGTGCCGCGAGAAACATAAACGGTACCGTGATCATGTACGCAGATACAATAACAGGCTCCATGAGAAAAACCATTGACGAGACAAAAAGAAGAAGACACCTTCAGCTTGAATTTAACAAAACCCACAACATAACGCCGAAAACCATAGAAAAAGCCGTAAGGGACAGCATTGAGTCATACAAAAAAGCGAAAGAGCTTATACGGGAAGCAACCGGTGAGAGCGAAACGGAGTTTGACGCGCGAAGTGTCATAAGCGAACTTGAAGGGGACATGGAAGAGGCGGCTAAGAATTTGCAATTTGAAAAAGCCATTCTTTTTAGGGATCAAATAAAAGAACTGAAGAAAAGGATTACGGTAAACAAAAACCTATAAATTGATTACACAGATTTCTTGCTCAAAAAATTGTGCAACCAAGATTACACAGATTGCATTTCTATCTGTGTAATCTATATTGGACATTTATGAGCAGAAAATCAGTGTAATCATAGTAAAAGTACGTATGAATATCGGTAGCTAGAAAAAGGATCGAAAGTGGAGATAGAAAATAAGATATTAGAAGAGTTTTACAAAAATAAAGAGATGTATCTCTCGGGCGAGGATATCGCGCATACCCTGGGTATTTCCCGCCAGGCGTTCTGGAAGCACGTTGAAAAGTTAAGACGTATGGGGTACGTCATTGAAGCAGTGCCGCACCTAGGATACAAGCTGATGAGCATCCCGAATACGATGGTCGTGCCGGAAATAAAAAGAAATCTGCGCACGCATCTTTTCGGAAAAAATATTGTATATCATCAAAGAATCGATTCTACAAACGACGCGGCATACAGCCTTGCTGAGGGGGGCGCGCCGGAGGGCACGGTTGTTGTGGCCGAGAGTCAGCAAAAAGGCAAGGGCCGCATGGGGAGAAGATGGGTTTCCCCGGCAGGAGGCGGGATATACTTTTCCTGCATAATACGGCCGGACATTTCACCCGCCGAGGTTTCAAGAATAACGCTCGTGGCCGCTTTAAGTGTGGTTAAAGCCATAAAGAAGTTTACGCATCTTGACGCTGCTTTAAGATGGCCGAACGACGTTCTTATAAAAAATAAAAAGGTTACAGGTATACTTACGGAACTTAAAGCCGAAGCGGACAAGACGTCTTTTGTTATTCTTGGCATAGGCGTAAACGTCAATACTGAAACCGGTGATTTGCCCGAAGGGGCCACTTCTCTCAAGGCGGAGTGCAAAAAGAAAATACCAAGGGCGGAATTCTTTTCACGGCTTCTCGAAATGCTGGAGAAGGAGTATAATATATTAAAAAAGGAAGGCTTTAAGAATATACGAAAGGAACTTAAAGTCCATTCGTGTACGCTTGGTAGATACGTGAGGCTCGCGACAAGCGGGAAAAAGCGCGTTCACGGCCACGCCCTTGACATCGACGAAAACGGGGCGCTGGTTTTAAAGATGTCGAACGGGGAAGAGAAGACGTTTTTTAGCGGGGATGTGACTTTGGTACGTTGATGGGTTTCGTCGGTCGGTTGCGGCTGCGTCGCGCGAAACGGTTGTGTCGATGGGTTGCGTGAAGTAAACACACGCAACCTATCTGACGACCGACGTTTCTCGCGACGCAGCCGCGACCGCAACCGATAAACAAAACAAAAATATGTTATTAGCAATAGACATAGGCAATACAAATATTGATTTTGCGCTTTTTAATAAAAAAGGCAAAATAGTGAAAAGATATACTAAGCCTACCGGTTTCGCTAACGCTGCTTCGACCATAGCAACAATACGGAAAAGAACTGATATTGAAAAAGTTATTCTCGCCTCGGTTGTTCCGGTAATGCAGAAAAGAATCGAAAAGATGCTGCGAAATACATTCCGCCCCATCAGGGTATCTTTAGTAGGAAAAAATATAAACGTCCCTCTTAAATCAGAGTATAAAAAGCGAGAGATCGGCCAGGATCGCCTCATCACAGCATTTGCAGCGCAGGCAATTTACGGAAAACCAGTACTTATCGTTGACTTTGGAACAGCCGTGACGCTTGATGCCATATCGAAAAAAGGCTCGTATCTTGGCGGGCTCATACTTCCCGGAATAAAGATGTCGCTTGAAACGCTTTCCGAGAGGACAGCGCTCCTTCCCAAAACTTATCTTAAAAAAACGAATACCTTCATTGGAAAAAACACAGAATCCAGCATACGAAACGGCATGATCTACGGCTACGCCTCGCTTTGCGAGGGCCTTGTGAAACGCTTCAAAAAGAAGCTTGGCAAAGACATGAAAGTTGTCGCAACAGGCGGCGACGCTACGCTCATTTCCAAATACTCACCCTCCTTACGAATCCTCGAACCAGATCTTGCTCTCAAAGGGTTATACCTACTTTCAAACGTCTAATCAGTTTTACGTCAGTCGGTTGCGGTCGCGTCGCGCGAAACGTCGGTCGTCAATCGGTTGCGTAAATATTGACACAACCCATCGACACAACCGATTCTCGCGACGCAACCGACCAACGCAACCGCAACCGAATCTATATAGACCAAACTAATACCCTACTATTACACTCCTGTTACCATAAGATAGTAGTATTATGGTATAATTAGACCATTAAAAAGGAAGATATACAGAGATAAAATAATGATAGTATTAAGCGCAATAAAGAAAATGGCTAGAATCGTATTAAAGAAAGCCCTCGCGAGCTTGCTTGTGGTGGCTTTTTTGCTTAATAACACAATAGGCTGGGCAGATGACTCTCTTGCCGCGAAGCTACGCACGACCATGGATGGATTCAAAGACAGATTTTTGGCAGGGGAAATACTCGCTTCGCACAGAGCCGTCAACGAGTGCATACTGCAGGCCTTCGAAGATGGCAACGCCGTACGTACTAAACTTATGCTTGATCTCAATAAGAGTGATTTTTATAAAGATGGGATGTTTTTTAAAAAAGCCGAACTAGCCTATGTCCCCAATCTTTTGAAAAAAACAGGCCAATTTGCCCACGTAGGCCTTGGGCAGGCTGCCGGCCTGCCAACCATATACATTGACAGCAAATTTTATTACAGTGAAGACATGCGCTTACATGAAATTGACGAAATAGTCCAATGGGAACTCTTAAGGATGAAACTCGGAGCGATCTTGAAGGGTGATCCCGATGGAATTCAGCCTAGCGAGATGCGGGATTGGATTAAAGAGCATTTCGACACACCTGACGAAGCCCTGAAAGACACAGAATATGAAGAGCTTGCCCCGGAACTTACTTCAGCTGCGCTCGCGAAGAAATTCCACGGAAGATCACATAAACTTCCGCGCCGCTTACTCGAAGAAGGTCTAGGCGCTTTTGATTTTTCAACCATGCTCGCGCTATACGAAGAGGCGAAGACAGAGAAGGATGTGACTATTGGCGCGACGATTGAGAAGAACGATAGCGTTCCGATGGACGAGGGACGAAAGGACGAAGGACGATTAGGGGATCCGCAAACCAGCAAACCCGCGCCGGCCGATTCAGAAGCTATCACGTCCTCGGAAAATACGCCAGACAAATCATGGACGAAAAGCCTGTTGCCGCTCTTATTTATCGGTATACTTGCATGCGCTGGTTGCGGCCCGGGTTCTGGCGTGTTTAGCAGTGAAGGGGCGTGGTTTGTTTATGGCGCCGCTTTATACATAACTGTCTGGTCTATTGTTTATAAGTTTATTTTTAGCAAACGCTCACCCCGGGCACGCATTTTAAATGTAATGTATGATGAGATCAGCCGCAGCCTGGAAAATATTAATATTAGCAGAAGGGATATTGTGTACCTGGTGTCACATCTTGCGAAGTTAGAGAGCGCGCGGGAACTTGTAGGATTATTCGCATGGAAACAAAGAGAATTAATACGGAAATTTATACGAAGCGGCGCAATATGGACTGGCATGCTACAGGCGCTTCGCGATAAAAGTGGCGCAGTAAAGGCTCAAAGCTCAACGGCTCCTGTCTCTTCCGTATCCGAAGGTGACTTCGATATTTCAGGTAGCGGTTCCAGAGTTATGACGAGGGCTGAGCATATGGCGCTCCATATAGACGGTGATTTCAGGAGAATCATAGATAGCATAGCGCATGAAATAGGCCTGAACAAAAATGCAGATAAAGACGAAAACGGCGACTGGAAGTTAAAGGAATATGCTGAAAAACAAAAAGCTTACGGCAGATCAACCGCGATTAAGACAATGTATGGAGCTATTTGGATAGAAAGAAAAAGCGCGCTTGTCATAATGGATAGCCGTTTTAAAAAAGATCACGCCGGAAGGGGCCGCTTTGCTGTATATGCACGTAATTGGTGGAAGGTAAAGCACGAGATCTCTGAAGTGGAAAATTGGAAAAAATTTGCCAAGAAAACAAAAATTAGAACAAAAGATGGATCAGAAAGGTATATATGCACGCTTGAAGAAACAAGAGAAGGCAAGCTTGGCCAAAGATTACGAGCCTACATCAATGGCAGCGACGAAAGTATTTCTAAAAGACTTTTAAGATCGCGAAAAGAAGAAATAAACGATTTGGTTCTAAGGTTTCACGAGGAAGCCGTTCGGAAAGAGCGGGAATATGCAAATAAAGCGGCCTGGATCATTTATAAGGATATAGAGCAAGGGGCCGGTTATTTGTCAAAGAAACATGTTTTATACCAACATGGCGTTAATCTAGAAGATCTTTTCAGTAACTATGATCCGGAATTTGAAGTTTTTATTATAAGCGACCGCGCAATGGATGTAATTGATAAAATAGAAGGCATTACCGGAAGAACCGTTGCGTTTAATAGTAAAGGATTCGTATTTATAAGAAAATCGAAAATGGACGCTGCAAAAAATGGTGATAAAGATGCTTTATCGGCAATGCGCCGTGAACACGGGCATAAAGATCCTGAAATGGACGAAGTTTCCGGAGAAGTAATAAAAATTTCTCCCGAGCAGCAAGGCGATACGGACTTTTTTATTGCCAGTAAGGTAACCGTGCCTGAAGACGAAACCGCCGCGGCGAAGAGGGCGCCTGATGCGCGAATAGATATTCTTACTCCTTTACCTAGAAGCGTGCAAAGATTGTTAGCGAGACGCTCATGGCTTGACGAGCATTCCGACACCCTGAAAGAAATATATGACATAGTAGGCGAGGCCTCTGCACCAAGCGTATTTATAAGTATCGATTTTATGACATGCAACGAAAACCTCACAAGAGATAATGCAGCAACTATTCTCCCCATATTAAAAGATATAGCAATGGCAGCAGGTGAAACCTCCGCACCAAATGTATTCGAAAGTATAGGATGGATGGAGTACTACGATACCCTCACGGCAACTAACGCTGAAAGTGTTCTTAGAGGCCTAGTCAAACCATTAGGCGAAATTAGAAAAGCAGCGGGTGAGGCCTCCGCGCCAAGTGTATTCGAAAGCATCAAATGGATGACATGCCACAAAGCTCTCAGAGCAACTAACGCAGAAACTATTCTTCCTATGTTAAAAGATATAACAATAGCAGTAGGTGAAACCTTTGCACCAGATGCATTCAGGAGTATCGAGTTGATGGCATTCCGCAAAGTCTTTACAGCGGAGAACGCAGCAACCATTCTCCCCATATTAGAAAGCACAGTGACAGCAGCAGGCGAAGCCTCTGCACCAAGTCTATTTGGAAGTATTGCGTGGATGACATTCCACCAAACTCTCACTCAAGCTAATGCAGAAACTATTCTTCTCATATTGAAAGATATAGCGACGATAGCAGACGAAATCTCCGCGACAAGCGTATTCGGAAGAATATATTGGTTTTCTTACTTTGGAGGGATAGACCAAAATGTTATTAGAAATATTTCGAACAGAATTGCAGCTAATGCGCCAAACATAGATGAAATACCACCTATGCCGGAAAAATTGTCTAATGTGGCTACTGCCATCTTTTCAAGAGATTTGCCTAAAGAGATAGGCTTAATTTTTATAAATGATATGGATGATATTCCTTTGGATAAACGCGCCGCGAAATTATGCTATAATGCCGGCCTGTCAAAGATACCCCTTGCGTCTTATATGGCTGCAGAACCGATAGAAATTCCACCTGATAAAAAAGCAATAGGCCATTGGATCGTTGTAGGCGGCAAACTGTCTATGTGCATAGGAGAGCAAGTAAGAAATATTATCTCTTCATCAGAGGAAAAAGGCCTTGTCATAACCACGCTTTTACCTGCAATAAGCACTTCTTTCAACAAATTCGGCTTGCCCGGCAAACTAACCTACGACGAAAGCAGTAAGACTCTGTCCGCAGAAGGGTATAATGCCTGGAACTTTACTTTTCCGGATGACAGAAAGATCACTGTTATTACAGACGGAGAAGAGCGTGTTTTAAACAACGGCACCGTAGAGGGAGGGAGCGTTACCTTTAATTTTGTAACACAAGAAGAGGGAATGATAGGATTTCTTGAGCATTACGGCCTTCTCCCTGTTCCTCTCGATGTATTTGGCGATGTAGATAACGCGGCTAATATCCCGTCAGGCTCATCTTTCGGATGCCTTGAAACCATCCAGGGTAATAAGGGGCTTATGGAAAACGCTTTAGACAGACATCGCGGAATAAGTGTAGCTGATGTTGCAAAACATAGATTAAAAGATGCAATAATTGCAGATATAGACGCTTTGAATTTTGAAACAAATATAATAAGAGACAGAGATGCAGTAGATCGCGAAATAGCCATTTTACAACAGGGTTTGCGTGAAGGATTATTTGATCCATCCAGAATGGGTGACGCTTATATACCCCGGAGTCTCAATACAAGCGAATGCAGTCAATTTAAGTTGGGTAGACTTACCCTGACATTTTTAAAAATTGAGCAGGAATTTACAGAAGCGCAAGAAGCGATGCCTAAATTCCATGATAAATATTTATTTACAATAAAAAATGAAGACGACAAAGTTATAGGGCATGGCAGCTGTTCTAAGGGCGCAGGCCGTTATGCTGTTATTACTGATCAGGTATCTTTCAGGTACTCTATACACTATCGAAACCCTGAATATGATTTTACCGGAAATGGCTATGGCTCGGAGGCAGTACCTTTAATCGTAGCTGTTCTTATGAATGGTGGTATTTTTGAGGGCACAATAAACAAGATTGGATGCAGCGTTGGTAATATGTTTGACTTTTTCCAACCTGATCCGGATAGAATTGACGCTATCGAGCCTATATTATCGGAAATAGGCTTTGTCGATAACGTGTTGGATATTAATAGATACGCAACGCGTACCACATATAGAGAATTCAAAATACTGAAAGACCTTGGCGTACTTGTAAAAATAAGAGGCAAGAACCGCTACAGATTTTCAGACCTCATGATAGGTAATGGCGAAGATGATAGCTATACTGCAAATCTAATAAATGTGGTAAACGAGATACCATATAAACTTCATAGAAGGCGCGAGGCGCAACCTTTGATGAACGGCAGTATACCCAAGAAAAGAATACCCATGGTGCGAAACCTTATAAAGCTCCATGTAATGAATTATCTTCATATGCAGATAAAAGAAGTCTCGCCGCAAAAAGAGTCTTATGTAATCAAGTTATGGGAAGGCTACGGCAACCAGGAAACCCAGAAGAATTTAATGCAAGGCATAGAAAGATTAACGAACGGAAAGCCTTATCAGGTAGAATTTGAAAAAGATTTAAACAAACTGGTACAATTTGCCTGCGATACGAAAGACAATGCTAAAGTAGTTACTATATTGCCGCGCAATAAGCTTGAAGAAGCCGGTATTGATATAAGCGTGCTTGAACAAGGGGAGAAGAAAGCAGGAATTATTTACATAAATCTGGACAATGAGTTAAAAACCACTCAACTAGGGCCGCTAGAGGGGCTCGTAGCGATAGGCGAAGCATATCTCAACGGCGACGAAAGATCTTTTTATAGATTATACAGACTCCTCGCAAAGCGTACAAAATACGAATATAAAACCCTTGATGAGCTTAAACAAAATCCCGCCTTTTTTATAGAAAAACTCCACTTCAACCTAAGGCCAATTACTGCTCACAATATCGCCGAACTACAAGAGATAAACGCGCGAATCGCCGAGCTACTCCAATCCGCATAATCTTCCAGTGAGAGGGTTGCGGGCGTTGCTTGGGCAGATGGGTGCGGCGTGGCCTTGAAGACAGAAAATTTTGTGTGCGAACAGCGTAATTGAGTAAACCCAGCACTTATTTTGATAAAATAAGTGCTGGGGAGAAATATTAAATACATCAATTACCGTGTCCGCCAGAGGCGGATCAGCCTCGGGCTGAAGCTACAAAATTCGTCTGAAAGGTCACGCCGTATCCATCCTGCTTTTATAGCAACGCCCGCGACCTTCCAAAAAAACCCTTGACAAAAAACACTAAGTCTGTATAATTAACATTCCTTGGCACTCTAAATGTGGGAGTGCTAACAAAGATACGAATAAATATGTTGCAGGCTGCAGGCTGCAGACTGCAGGTTAACGAAGAGGAGAAAACATGAAAGTACAGCCACTATACGATCGCATCATGGTAGAGGTTTTAGAGGCGAAAGAAAAGACAAAGGGCGGTATCGTCCTTCCGGACACGGCTCAAGAAAAACCGCAGGAAGCAAAAGTCATTGCTGTAGGAGACGGAAAAGTTTCAGATGACGGCAAAACTGTTCCGCTTAAGGTAAAGGCCGGAGACAAGGTTCTGTTCGGAAAGTATTCAGGCACAGAAATAACGGCTGATGATAAGGAATACCTTATATTAAAGGAAGAAGATATACTGGCAATTGTTAAATAAGCTATAAGCTGTAAGCTTTAAGCTGTAAGAAAAAAGAGGAGGACTAAAATGGCAAAGCAGTTAATATTCAGTGAAGACGCAAGGCGCCTTATATTAAAAGGTGTTGAGCAGCTCTCCAAGGCCGTAAAGGTTACGCTCGGCCCAAAGGGAAGAAACGTAGTTCTCGATAAGAAATTCGGCTCACCGACCGTCACAAAAGACGGGGTAACAGTAGCTAAAGAGGTCGACCTTAAAGACCCCTATGAAAACATGGGAGCGCAGATGGTGAAAGAAGTTGCGGAGAAGACATCGGATAACGCCGGAGACGGCACGACCACTGCAACTGTGCTGACTGAATCGATTTTCAGAGAGGGTTTGAAAAATGTGACTGCCGGCGCTAATCCAATGGCGTTAAAACGCGGTATAGAAAAAGCCGTGGAAAAGGTGGTATCGGAACTTAAGAGGATCTCAAAACCGGTGAAAGACAAGAAAGAGATCTCTCAGGTTGCGACAATAGCTGCGAACAATGACACTGTCATCGGAAAGCAGATTGCAGATGCCATGGATAAAGTCGGAAAAGACGGCGTTATCACTGTGGAAGAGGCAAAAACAATGGAGACAACAACGAAAGTAGTCGAAGGCATGCAATTTGACCAGGGGTACCTATCGCCGTATTTCGTAACGGATGCAGAAAGAATGGAAGCCGTTATTGAAAATCCCTGTATTCTCATTTACGAAAAGAAAATCTCAAGTATGCGCGACATGCTTCCGCTCTTGGAGCAGATAGCTAAAACAGGAAAACCTCTCCTTATAATATCAGAAGAAACAGAGGGTGAGGCCCTGGCCACTCTTGTTGTCAACAAAATAAGAGGCACCCTAACCTGCTGCGCGATAAAGGCGCCGGGATACGGGGATCGCAGAAAGGCAATGCTTGAAGACATAGCCATTATCACCGGAGGAAAAGCCATAACAGAGGACCTTGGTATCAAGCTCGAGAACGTAAAGCTTACGGATCTCGGACAGGCAAAGCGCGTTACAGTTGACAAGGACAATACAACCATAATCGAAGGCGCTGGAAAACAGTCAGATATTAACGGAAGAATTTCTCAGATAAAGAAACAGATAGAAGACTCGGATTCTGACTATGATAAAGAAAAGCTCCAGGAGCGTCTCGCGAAACTTTCAGGAGGCGTTGCCGTAATAAACGTAGGGGCTGCAACAGAGACGGAAATGAAAGAGAAAAAGGCGCGCGTGGAAGACGCTCTTCATGCTACACGCGCTGCTGTCGAGGAAGGTATAGTTCCCGGCGGCGGAGTAGCGTTTTTGAGATCACAGAAAGTTCTTGAAAACACCAAGTTTGACGGAGAAGAAAACGTAGGCGCTATGATAATCAGAAGGGCCCTCGAGGAACCTATGCGCCAGATAGCGGAAAACGCCGGACAGGAATCTTCGGTCATAGTGCAGAAGGTAAATACCGAGAAGGCTACGATAGGCTATAATGCAGATAAGGATAAGTTTGAGGATATGATAGAAGCAGGTATAGTAGATCCGACAAAGGTTGTAAGAACAGCACTGCAGAATGCATCCAGCATTGCCGGTCTCATGCTTACAACAGAAGCTTTAATAAGCGACATACCGGAAGAGGAAAAGGCACCCGCAATGCCAGGTGGCATGGGCGGAGGAATGCCCGGCGGTATGGGAGGAGGAATGTATTAATAAGCTATAAGCTGTAAGCTTTAAGCTATATTAGAACGGGCGAGCAATTTATGCTCGCCCGTTTTTTTGTCTACAAGCTTTCAAACCGCGCCTACCTCGCTATCTCTTAAGGCTACAAGCGAGCATCCTTCCGGCGACTTAAAGTAATAAGAAGGTTCCGGGCAGTGCTTCCGCTCGTCGCTCCCTCGGAGGATAGGCACCTCCTCGGTCGCTGGCGTGAAAAAGCACTCATGACCTACTGCATAAAAGATTACCCGCCTGACCGGACGGGCAGGCGCAGTTAAATGGCGCCAATTGTATGAGCACTTTTTCATCTCTTCGCTCCAGCACTGCCCGGAACCTTCTTTTTTAGTTAGTGCCTTCAAAATACCCGTTTCCAGCCTTTTACTCGATAATCGAGAATCAAGAGGGTT
>JADHYM010000037.1 GCA_016782445.1 Candidatus Omnitrophota bacterium
CATGTTTAAGAATTTTATGGCGCTCTGGAAAGGCAAAGATTTTTTGACCGAGGTGCTCGAGGATTTTAAAAAAATGCTCAATGACTCAAAGTGCATGTTTAACTCAGTTATAGCCGGCCTCATAGAGGGGAAAACGCCGCCGGATCTGAAAAGTAAAATCTATGAAATGGATAGAAGGGTGAACCGCGTGGAGCGCGAAATACGGAAAAGAATAGTGGAGCACCTGGCCATACAGCCTTCGGTGGATGTGCCGGTTTCTCTTGTTTTTATGAGTGTCGTAAAAGACGCCGAGCGCGTAGGGGACTATTGCAAGAATATATTCGAGCTTATCGCTCTTCTCGGCAAGCCCCTCGACAACAAAATCTATCAAAGCTTTTTTAACGGTATAGAAGGGCAAATAACAGATCTTTTTGCGAAGACAGAGAAGGCGTTTATCAAATCTGATGAAGAACTGGCGCGAGAAATTCTTTCAAAAGAGCGTAAGATCATGAAAAACTGTGACGAAATAGTAGGAAAACTTGCCAAAAGCTCGCTTTCCACAAACGAGGGCGTGTGCCTGGCGCTTCTGGCGAGATACTTCAAGCGCGTGGCAGCGCACCTTACCAATATCGGCTCGTCCGTTATCCTGCCCGTAAGCGACCTGGACTTCTTTGACGAGAAGCTAAGGCAGGATAGAGAAGAATAACCCCCGGGCTTGCTTTATTCTCATCTATAGGATATATTTGATATATTCATGGAAAGCGTATTATGCGTAATAATGGGTGGCGGTCAAGGAACGAGGCTCCACCCGCTCACGAAGGAACGATGCAAGCCGGCAGTGCCTTTAGCGGGTGACTACCGGCTTATTGACATACCTATAAGCAATTGCCTGAATTCGGGTCTCAACAATATCTACGTCCTTACGCAGTTTAATTCCGAGTCATTAAACAGACATATAACGCGAACCTACAAACTTGACGCGTTTTCCAAGGGTTTTGTTGAGGTTATAGCCGCCGAGCAGACAATGGAAAATACCAAGTGGTTTCAGGGAACTGCGGACGCGGTAAGAAGATGTCTCAAGCATTTCGACGATCCCGAATTCAAATATATAGTCGTCTTATCCGGCGACCAGCTTTACAAGATGAACCTTAAGGATATGCTCAATTTTCATATCCAGAAAAAGGCAGAAATTACCATAGCCTGCAACCCGCATTATGCCATGAAAAACGTTTCCGATTTCGGCATCATAAGACTCGGGCCGGACGATAGAATCGCTGACTTTTTTGAAAAACCGGACGCGCACCACACTATCAAGGACGCCACTCTCGAAATAGACGGCCGCAAGGCCTTTCTCATATCAATGGGAATATATATATTTAACAAGGATACGCTTGTAGAGCTTCTTACGAAAAGCGATAAGGTGGATTTTGGAAAGGAAATAATACCGGATTCCTTTGCTCACAAACTCACAGAGGCCTTCATATATAAGGGGTACTGGAGGGACATAGGTTCGATAAAGAATTTTTATGACGAAAACCTGGTGCTTACAGAGCCTGTGCCGCCGATAGACTTTTTTGACGAAAATTGGCAGTTTTTTACGCGACCGCGCTACCTTCCGCCGTCAAAAATCAAGGATTCGAAAATCACAAAATCAATAATCTCGGCCGGCTGTATCGTGGAATCCGCAGCGATACATCATTCGGTAGTGGGCCTTCGTTCCCGCATCGAAGAAAAATCCGTAATCGAAGACTCGATTCTGATGGGCAACGACTTTTACGAATCCCTCGACGAGGTCATGAAAGCCAAAAATGCAGGCGCCCCCATTATGGGCGTCGGGAGGAACTGTCATATAAAGAAGGCGATTCTCGACAAAAACGTGAAAATCGGCGATAATACAAAGATAATGAACGAAAAGAACGTCAGGGATTTTAACGGCGAGAACTATTCCATAAGAGACGGCATTGTTATTGTCCACAAGAACGCAGTAATCCCACCGAATACTGTTATTTAAGATCTTTATGAACATCCTGCAATTAGTACCTTCCCTAGAATCAGGTGGCGTAGAACAGGGCACACTTGATTTGTCGCGTGAATTCAAGAAGCGCGGGCATAACACGATTGTCATTTCCGGCGGAGGAAAACTCGTAAAGCATTTAGAAAAAGATGGCATAGAGCATATAACGTTTCCCGTCCACAAAAAATCCCCGGTCTCTCTTTTACTCGTACCCCGTCTTACTAATATCATAAAATCCCGACAGATAGACATTGTGCACGCATCAAGCCGCGTCCCGGCGTGGCTTGGTTTTTTTGCCGCACGCCGCACACACACACCCTTTGTTACGAGTTGCCACGGGTTCTATTCAAAACATTTTTTTAGTTCTGTAATGGCTAAGGGCGAGCTTGTTATGGTTATTTCAGAAACTATAAAAGCAAGGATGACGGAAGCTTTCGGCGTGCCGGAGGAAAAAATACGGCTCGTCTACAGAGGCTTGGATTTATCGCTCTATAATTATCAAGGCCCTAACCAACCACTCCGAAATGCACACCCGACAGTTGTTAATATAGGCCGCTTGACCCCCATTAAAGGGCAGATTGAATTCATAAACGCTATGAAAATAATATGCGAAAAAATACCGGGCGCAGCAGCCTGGATAGTAGGCGCGGCCGGTAAGGATAAAACGGGATACGAGAATAAACTTAAAGCGCTTGTGCTTGAGCTTGGCCTCGGGAAAAACATAAAGTTTTTAGGCCTTCAAAATGACATCCCGAAGCTTCTCAATGAGAGCGATTGCTTGGTTCTTTCCTCCATCGTGCCGGAGGGTTTCGGGAGAACCGTTATTGAGGCCGGCGCTGCGGGTGTTCCGGTATGCGCGTCTAACATAGGCGGCATACGCGAGATCGTAGAAGATGGAGCATCAGGCCTTCTTTTTCCTCCGGGCGACGTAGAGCAAATGGCAAGCGCCATAATTCGCATGCTTACTGACCAACCCTTAAGATCTTCCTGTATCCGCGCACTTCGCGAAAAAGTCGAGCAAAACTTCACCCTCCAGAAAATGACCAACCAAACCCTCGCCGTCTACGAAGAAGCAATCGCATCCCATCGTTGACAGTTGCTTGATAATAAGAGGGTTACGGGCATTGCTTTCGCTTGACGTTCGCTCGGGGATTCGCGCCCCTCGCTCACTCTACAAAAGTCACTCATGCCCTACTGCGCAAAAGATTGCGCAACGAAATGGCGCGATAAGGTATTCGCGACTTTTGTACGCCGCTCAAGCAACGCCCGTAACCCTCTTTATTCTCGATTATCGAGTAAAAGGCTGCAAGCGGGCATCCTGAGACGCTAACTAAAAAAAGAAGGTTCCGGGTGGTGCTGTAGCGAAGCTTGAAAAAGTGCTCATTCAATTGGCGCCATTAAACTGCGCAATTTTTTGTGCAGTAGGCCATGAGCGCTTTTTCACGCCAGTGACCGAGGAGGCGCCTATCCTCCGAGGGAGCGACGAGCGAAAGCACTGCCCGGAACCTTCTTATTACTTAGGTCGCCGGAAGGATGCTTGGCTTGCAGCTATAATGCAGCACGGTTTTTGATTGACGAAGTAAAAAGCGTATGTTAAATTAAGAACCATGGAGAAAAAGTTAAAGATAAAAATAGCGCCGAGTTTATTATCGGCGGATTTTAGCTGCCTTGGTGCCGAAATAAAAAAGGCGGAAGCCGCCGGCGCCGACATGCTGCACGTTGACGTGATGGACGGGCATTTCGTGGATAATATTACGCTTGGCCCGGTCGTCGTGAAGGGTATGCGCAAGGCGGCGCGCGTTCCGCTCATCTCTCACCTCATGATCGAGAATCCGGAAAAATACGTAGAGAGTTTCGCCCAAGCCGGAAGCGACATGATTATATTTCACATAGAGGCCATAAAGAACGCGGAAGCTATTATCAAAAAAATACACAGCTTAGGGAAAAAGGCAGGCGTATCCATTCGCCCGAAAACACCTATTAAAACAATAGAAAATATAGTAAATCTCCTGGATGAGGTTCTTGTCATGACCGTTGAACCCGGGTTTGGCGGCCAGAAATTTATGACTGAACCGGCCGAGAAAATAAGCGAAATAAGAAAAATTTACAAAGGCGACATAGGCGTTGACGGCGGTATAAATCTCGAGACAGCAAAGCTTGTAATTGACAAAGGCGCCAATGTGCTTATAGCCGGGTCGTTCCTTTTTGGCTCAAATGATATGAAAAGCCTCATTGAAAAACTTAAGGTATTATGAATGGAAACGAAAGAGGCCGTGAAAAACAACCTTGTAAAACTTGCCTCAGCCGGCCAAAGTCCGTGGTATGACAATATAGACCGCCGTCTCATCAAAGACGGAAGCTTAAAAAGTCTTTTTGATTCCGGATTTCTTGGCGTTACTTCAAACCCCACCATATTTGAAAAAGCGGTCAGCTCTTCAGGTGAATATGACCCCTGGATCAAAAAGCTTGCCGAAGAAGGGAAAAATGCGCTTCAAATTTACAACGAGCTGACCATGAAGGACATACGCGAGGCCGCCGACCTTTTACGAAAAACTTACGAACAATCAAGCCATGTTGACGGATATGTCAGCATAGAGGTATTACCGGAATTTGCGCACGACGCTGTGAGAACCGTGGAGAGCGCGCGGCAGATCTTTAAGCTTATCGACAGGCCGAACATAATGATAAAGGTGCCCGGCACAAAAGAGGGCCCGGACGCGGTACGTGAGCTTATAAAAAAAGGGATAAACGTAAACGTCACACTGCTTTTTTCTGTCGGTCACTACGAGGCCTGCGCCAGAGCTTACATTGCCGGCTTAAAAGAAGCTCTTAAAACCGGAAAGAATATAAAAAACATTTTTTCCGTAGCGAGTGTATTTGTAAGCCGTATAGATAGCACTATTGATAAGCTTTTTGAAGGTACCGAGAACGGGCATTTAAAGGGAAAAATAGCCGTAGCCAATTCAAAAATGATTTACCAAAAATTCAAAGAACTTTTTTACGACAGGGATTTCGAGGGGCTCAAGAAAAAAGGAGCCAACGTCCAAAGGGTGCTCTGGGCCTCGACCAGCACAAAAAACCCTGCTTATCGGGATGTCAAATACGTAGAAGAATTAATCGGCCCGGATACGATAAACACGATGCCACCGGCCACAGTAGACGCGTTTTTAGATCACGGAAAGGTCGAGCAAACTCTCGAGAAAGGGTTGGCGGAAGAAAAGTCGTTCCTCAAAACTCTTAAAGCCACAGGCGTGAGCATTGATAAGGTTTGCCAGGAGATACAGGATAAGGGCGTAGCCGCATTCCAGGAGTCATTTGATAAGCTTATCAAGTCGATTACCGCGAAAACTAAACAATAGTTTACCAGGAATATCAAATATCAAAGAGCAAAAATCAAAAATGTATCTCAAATATGACGTTATTGTCGTCGGAGCGGGACATGCCGGATGTGAGGCTGCCCTGGCCGCCGCGCGCCTGGGATGCGAAACCCTCCTTGTTACGCTTTCAATAGAAAAAATTGGTTTCATGTCCTGTAACCCGGCAATAGGCGGGGTCGGCAAGGGACAGCTTGTGAAAGAAGTAGATGCGCTCGGTGGAGAGATGGGCAGAGCCATTGATAACACCATGATACAGTTCAGGATGCTTAACACCTCTAAAGGCTATGCTGCGCGTTCCTCGAGGGCCCAGGCCGACAGCAAAAAATACAATGCATATATGCGCGAGTGCGTATTGCAAGAGGTGAATCTTAAAGTTATGGAAGATGAGGCTACGGAAATTATTCACAAGGGACAATGCGCCGGCGGCGTAAGGACAAAAAATCACGGCCTTATAAAATCAGAAACCGTAATTATAACTCCCGGCACGTTTCTGAATGGTGTCATACATATAGGTATGAAGCATGTGCCGGGAGGCAGGATGGGCGAAAAAGGCGCGCACGACCTGTCGACGAGCCTTAAAAAACTGGGGCTTAATATGATGAGGTTAAAAACAGGTACCACGCCAAGGCTTGACGGGAATACGATAGATTTTGAAAAGCTTACAAGACAGGACGGGGATAAAAAAATAGTGCCTTTTTCTTTTTGGACAGATCGCGTAAATATTGAACAGAAACCATGTTTTATTACGCGTACCACACCGGAAACCCATTCCATTATAAAAGAAAATCTTGACCGCTCTCCGCTTTATACGGGTAAAATAAAATCGACAGGGGTGCGGTATTGTCCTTCGATAGAGGACAAGATAGTGAAATTTAGTGAGAGGCAATCCCATATAGTATTCCTGGAGCCGGAGGGGCTGGATACGGATGAGTATTATCCTAACGGCGTGGCTACCAGCCTGCCGCGGGACGCGCAAGAAAAAATAATAAAAAGCATTCCGGGACTTGAAAAAGCCGTTATAGTAAGGCCCGGCTACGGAATAGAATATGACCTTGTGGATCCTATGGAGCTTAAGCCCACGCTCGAAACGAAAAAAATAAAAAACTTTTTCCTCGCAGGACAAATAAACGGTACCACAGGATACGAAGAGGCGGCTTCTCTCGGGCTTATTGCGGGAATAAACGCGGCCTTGAAGGTAAAAGACAAAGAGCCTTTTGTTCTTGATAGGGCGGAATCATACATAGGTGTGCTGATAGATGACCTTGTTACCAAGGGCACCCATGAGCCTTACAGGATGTTCACTTCACGCGTTGAATATAGACTTACGATAAGGGAGGACAACGCGGCCTTAAGGCTCTCCAAAAAAGGATATTCCGTAGGGCTTTTACCGGAAAAAAAATTCCTGGCCGTAGAAAAATCGACGCATAAAGTAACGAGGCTCAAAAAAGCGATACGTGCAAACCACAAAGCCTCATCCATGCTCAAAATGCCAGAATTTTCTCTCGGGGATATCCTGGGAAAGATTGGCTGGCAGGAAATCCTTTCCTATCAGGAAAGAACGCAAGCCGAAGTTGATGTTAAATACGAAGGGTATATAAGGCGCGAATCTTCTTTTGTGGATAAATTCAAAAAAATAGAAAAAATACTTATTCCGGAAGATTTTGATTATGCGGGGATATCCGGGTTGTCGCGTGAAATAAAAGAAAAACTTGATAATTTAAGGCCGCACTCCCTCGGGCAGGCTTCGCGGATATCCGGCGTGACCCCGAGCGCCGTTACGCTTCTTATGGTTAAATTAAGGTCCTAATAAAAATGCGCAACTACTACGCTTTTAGTGACTATTTGCGCGAACGTTTTAAAACACGGGTGCATCGCATAAGTTTAAATGCGGGTTTCGGCTGCCCCAACCGTGACGGGACACTCGGGGTGAATGGATGCATATTTTGTAACGAAAAAGGCTTCGCGCATTTTACCGAAAGCGACAAGCCGCTCAAAGATCAAATCGGGCAGTCGATAAAATTTTTAAGGTCACGCTTTAAAGCCGAAAAATTTATTGCCTATTTCCAAAACGCCACAAATACATACGCTGAT
>JADHYM010000015.1 GCA_016782445.1 Candidatus Omnitrophota bacterium
CTATACATACAACGGACCGTCCGACGACCCGAACTCGAGCCTTGTCTCGAAACTCCTCGCGACGGCTGACCCTGTAACAGGCGAGATATACTTCGAATACTCAGGCGTAACAATGCAGTCGTTCCTTGACGCAGCCGGACAAAACCCGTTTGCGACGTACACCTATGACATAGACGCCGCAAGCCCGAACGCTGTTCTTTTATCAAAGCTCCTGCATGGCGGCAAGTATTTCGAATACCACTGGGACGTTGATGCATACGGAAACACACGCTCGGGCATGCTCACGATATATGAATATACAGATTCAACAAGAGCCAATCATCTTGCGACTTACGTTGAGACGTATGCCAACCCGAGTGATCCATCAACATGGACTTTAGGATACTCCTACGTTTACGATGCGACAGAATCTGTATGGCATAGCTATTACTATGACTATGCCTTTGACGTAGATGGCGATCCGTCAAATGGATTTGCCGGAAGGGTCTTTATTGATTATACGCTAACAGGTTATCTGGGCGGCGCTATCGGCTATACGCTTTATACCTATTTTAATCAGACAGACCTGGATGTAAGCAGAAAAGCATATTATGATTTTTATGACAGCAATAAACATATTGTTGCCACATACCGCCAGGGTGACGGAAGCGGCATTCTCAATCAGTGGATTGAGACCTACATGGCTTACTATCCATACGATGATAACGGCACGCCTCTTGATACTTCGGACGACACGGGTGACGATAAATGGCACCGCTATACCTATGACACCGTGTTTAACCGAAACACGGATGAAAAAACGGAAGATTTTAATGACGGAGCCAGTTTATTTACGGTTAGGAACGGAATATGGAATATTATCGATGACGGCACAGGTAATAAAATTTACAGGTCCACGGCGGCGCACGGCTGGGTTACGGCAAACGGCTATACAATAAGCGACGGAACAATTGACTTTAAGATGAAATGGGGAGGGGATACGCTTTTTGGCGGCGCGCGCTTCAGATGGTCCGAAGAAACTAATACAGGCTATTACCTATATATCAGAAAATCAGACGGCGCGATGTTTATCCAGAGACAGGATAGAATAGGTGGAACCACATACGGTTGGGTAACGGCCAACAACCTCACAAGCGGATGGAACGACATAAAAATAGTCCTTGCCGGAAGTTTGATAAAGATTTATGTAAATGGAACGCTATTCTTATCGGTAAGTGACTCTACGTATTCCGAAGGCTCCTTTATGTTTGGCAACTGGATCACTTATCACTCTTCCAATGTAATGTATTTTGACGATGTAACATTCAGTTATAACGCAGGAAGCAAAACAGGAAGGACAATACAAGACGAAGAGCTTGATGCGTATAGTGGCAATGTAGTAGCAACAACTTATTACAGTTATTACAATAACAACGATCTCGATGTTGAAACTAAAACTTTTGATCACGCAACAAATAACCTATATGATACTTACGCTACCTACCACCAGGGAGATGGCAGCGGCATTTTAATCCAGTGGCTTAATACATATGTTAAATATTACTATGATGACAACGGCACGCCACAAGATCCTTCAGACGATACAGGGGATAGCCTATGGCATCAATACACCTATGACACCGCCTTCGATGTGGACGGAGATTCTGCTAACGGTCTTGCCGGCCGCGTGACAAGGGATAGAGCGTACAGCTCATATGCGGACGCAATTCTCGGCAGAAACCTTATATCAATCACAAGCTATGCTTATCTCAACGCAACGACCAAGCTTGTGATGCAGAAAGCCTTCGACCACGCAACAGACGATACGCTCGATACAATCGCGCATTATTATACAAACGCAGGAACCGATATCAACAACCAGTGGCTAGCGTGGTACTATTTTAAATTTACTACGGGCAACGGCGCTGACAATTTGTGGCACTGGTACAAATACGACCAGGCTTTCGATGTTGAAACCTCTGATCAAGGGCTTGTTGGCAGGATTATGCTGGAGTACGCTGCCGATGAATACGGGGGGCCATTAAAGTCGTATATTACGTATAGCTATTATATAAACGACGCAACCACACCCGGCAACGGAACGCGTGACATGGATGTAGCACAAAAAGAATACCGCGATTTTTATAACCCATATAACAATTATACGGCCACTTATTACAAGGGAGACGGAAGTGGTATTGAGCATCAGCATCTTGAATCAATTACAAGAGCTTCCGCAGACAATTACGGAAATATTTATTACCACTACAAGGATGAGGATGATTTCAAGCCGGGGTGTACTACTACAGGTTTTGTGGTGAGAAGCACCGGCGTGGAATTAACATTTACCTCAGTTGCAGGTTGTGTGTATCAAATTCAGATGACAACAGATCTCGTAAATCCTAATTGGATCGATGCAGGCAATCCCTTTACTGCTACAGGAAGTTCGTCTACAGTTTTAGCTCCTCTTGGCGGCAGGAACTATCGAATAGTTGTTCTTTCCGGAGTTGGCGGAAGGGTTGATTTCTTGGTACGGTCAACCCGGGATACAGACGGCGCGATCGCGTACGAATACAGCTATTACGCAAACAGCCTTGACGTGGAAGAAAAGATAGGATACGCAAACTATAATATCTCAAATCCTTCGAGCCCGTTATTTACAAACGCAGTCACCCTTGCCACATACCACCAAGGCGACGGCAGCGGTATTTTAAACCAGTGGCTTAATACATATGTAGTCTATTTCCCGCATGACGATAACGGCACGCCTTTGGATCCTTCTGATGATACAGGGGATAACATGTGGCATAAGTATGCCTATGACCGGGCATTGGACGTTGACGGCGATGCTTCTAACGGATTAGCGGGAAGAACCATAAGAGATGAAATATACGCTTCTTATAGCGATGCCGTTAATGGAAATGCTATGCTTTGTGCCATAGTTTACAGCTATCACGGCTCAACAACAAGAATACACACGAAAGAGGTTTCAGACGAGCGCGACCCGGACGGCGACGGAATCCCTATGGAAGGCGATACCAATCAGAACGGCGTTCTTGATCCGGGCGAGACAGGGGATGACGTAGGGCACGAACTCTACGGAAAGCACGTGAAATACTACTTTAACGACGAAGACGACGCGCAAGACGCGCTAGGAAACTGGTACGGCAGGGTATGTAGAATCGACAATATAACCGACTCCTACGCATACGAAATTACATATTATACGGCAGCCGGCGCAATACACCCGCAAACCCACACAAAGGTAAAGCGTGTTCTTAATCCGGATGGAACGCTTGGAGACATAATCGTTACCTATACTTATTATCCTGACGAAGCCAACCGCCTGCATACCGAACTTCTCACGGCAGCGAATCAAGCGGGGGAAATATACTTCGTATATACCTGGGATGACGGGCGGAATGTATGCACAAAACAGGCCTACCTTGACGCTGCCGGAACGATACATGGAAATACATATTACTACAGTTATTCAAACCTTGAACAGGCCTACGGCATGATGCTGCCTCAAGCGGATGAAGACGGCAACCTTTATTATGAGTTCTTATCCTATGACGGAGATAACCGCGTTACTTCATCGCGAGGATGGAAATATGTTGAAGGCACAGGATTTGTGCAGAATACAAGTTACTTGTATGTATGGAATGACGGGGACCAGAGGCTTGAGAAGTATTGCTACTCTGACCCGAACTGGACCAACCTCGAGAGTACCTACTACTATAGTTATTCAAACCTTACACAGGCCTACGGCATGATGCTGCCACAGGCAGACGGTGACGGAAACCTTTATTATGAATTTGTGTCGTATGATGGCAACAACCGCGTTACCTTCTCAAGGGGCTATAAACACACCGCAGGTATAGGGTTTACTTTTAACGCAAGTTATTGCACGATATATTACGGCGCGTCAAACTTAATAGCGACAAAACAAAAATATTCAGATCCAGACGCCACGCCCGGAAATCTAATAGAAACCTCCGGTTATTTTAATGACGAAGACAACAGGATAGCATACAAAGCCCTGGAGGATCCGGACGAGTATGGCAATATAATGTATGAATATTATAATGAGGATTTTGACCATGACGGAGACGGCACAATAGAAAAAGATGAGAACTATGGACGCCTTTATAAGTCATATGGCACAGACGGAAAAATATTTACATATGAAAGTTATTATAGAGGGAATGGCCTAAAGGCAAAGGTAAAAGAAGACGATAATGGTAACATTTCTTACCTGTATTATTTCTATGATGCCCAGGATAATTTATCCGGAATGCGTAAAATTGCTAGCAACGGAGATACTTTTGAATATCACCGCTACGACGGAAGTCCGGAAAACATGAGGTTGGAAAAAGCAATCACAGATGCAAATTACTGGTTTGATTGGGACCGGCAATGGTATAACGATTCCCAAAGAAGCGTTCTATGGAAAGAAGAAGGGCATTCTTTTTATTATCAAGGACAATGGGTATGGAGCTGGGGTTACATATATTCTTTCGCTTCTACGGCTGATCCATGGAATCCCTTTGATAGCGTGAATTGGAATACATGGGGCCACGTTTGGCCCGGGTCTCCTCAGGGTTTGCCCGAACTTGGCTACTGGCCGATTGAAGATGTTGAATCTCCGGAGCTGCCAGTTGCTCCTTTAAATGCGTTCAATGAGCCGAAAGTTCCTAAAAGCCAGCCGCCTGTAGCCGGTGACCGGGGCGTATTGGAGAGAATGGATGTCGAAAATAGTCAAAATCAGGAAGATGGCGAAGATTGGACGTACACTGACGAGTTAGTTATAGATTCCGATACAAGAGAATTTTTGAGCAACTAAAATTCGGTCTGAAGTTTTATAATCAATTCCTGATCCGCGGAGACATTCCTACCCCAGGCCCATAGTCCATACTGAAACTCTACGTTGAACTGCTTTCCCTGTTTCGCTACAGGGTCGCCGCCCAATACTGCCCAAAGACAGCCGATTCTCCAGATGGCCCATTCTTTTTCAATGCTTCCGGTTTGGTCGTGAGACCAACGGCCGTCAAGTTCTGTTTTTATCAAATGATGTTTTGTGAGCCAAAAGCCGCCTTCGAAAAAGAAAGGAACCTGATTAGCTAGTTCACTATGAGCATTTATTCTGTAACCTGATTCAGCACCGGCGTAGCATTTTATTTGCTTGTTTTTCCATCCAAAGGGGAGATGAAATTCCTTGCCGATGAGCCCCCTCATTTCTATACCGGTTTCGCCGTCACCTAAGCTGGGGTTTTCTCTAAAAGCGAGATCGTCTCCATGATTTCTGCCGTATCCGGGATTGAGATCAACCTTTGTTTGAAAGCTTACAACAGCCGGTTTATCTGTTATTCTGATCTTTCCTCCGAGTCGTACTGCCGTAACCCCGTGGTTTTTTCTTTTATAATCACCCCAGTCATTACCTGGTCCCCGGGGCCGGTCATATTCCTTATAATATTGCTGCTTGTACTCAACTATGGACATAAGAAAGTTCAGCCAATCGTATGCGCCGTACTCTATCTTGGGTTCGAATGACCACCCCCACGAGCGGCCGTCGCGTACTTTTTTATCAAGGTGGTTTTCAGGAGTATAATCATATTTTGCCCAGTTCCATTTCTGGTACCATTCTGCCCATACATGATCTTTGGGAACTGTCCAGGCGCCTGCGAAAGCGCATTGTTCGAACATGAAAACCGCTACTAAAAGAAGTAGCAGGACCAAAAGTGTTCTTCGCATATGTAAAACTCCTTTTTGCTATTATTAAGTTTTAGATATTATATCCTGTTGCTAAAAATGAGTCAACAATTTAATTGATATAAGGGTGTTTTGTGATATAATTTAAATAATAGGAAGAAAATATGGAAGAAATTATTCTTGAAAAAAGATTTGGCGATATAGGTAAAGAATGGGCCGGCTTTAAAAAGGCAAAAGCCTGCATAATACAAGCTCCCTATGAGGGGACTGTAACTTATAAAAAGGGCGCATCAAAGGGGCCCGAAGCCATAATAAACGCTTCTTCAAACATGGAGCTTTTTGATGACGAGCTTCAAACCGAGACATACAAGATAGGAATATATACCGCTGAGCCCATAAACTTCGCCGGAGACTCACCCGATAAGGCTGTCAACAAGGTGAAAAATACGGTTTCGGAAGTGCTGGCCGCTGGTAAATTTCCTGTACTTTTAGGGGGCGAGCATTCATTGACGATCGGAGCGGTAAGCGCCTTTAAGGAAGCGTTCCCGAATCTTTCGGTATTATACCTGGATGCCCATTATGACCTTAGAGACGAATATAGAGGCTCTAAATATAATCACGCCTGCGTTGCGAGAAGAATACAGGAGATATGCCCTGTGGTAGAAACGGGCGTGCGCAGCCTCTCGAAGGGGGAAAAGGATTTTTTGGATACTACTCCTGAGCGGGTAAAAATAATGAGCGTTTACGATATACTTGAGGCCTACAACTGGAAAAAAGAAGTCTCAAAAATGCTTTCGGATACCGTGTATATATCGATAGATCTCGACGTTTTTGACCCGTCTTTAATGCCTTCTTCGGGTGCGCCCGAGCCGGGAGGTTTGGGCTGGTACGAGTTCCTGGATTTTCTTAAATTAATTGCGAAAGAAAAAAAAGTTGTTGGCTTTGACGTTGTAGAGCTTGCACCCGCCGAAAGCGACGTAGCGCCTGATTTTTTGGCGGCAAAAGTTGTCTACAGGCTCTTAGGTTACGTTTTTAACACGAAGAGGTGAGAAGTGCTTCTTACATCAAGAAAAAATATTCTGGTACCTAAAAAAATATTTTTAACAAAAGGCGTAGGCATGCACAAAGAAGAGCTTAGAAGCTTTGAGCTTGCGCTTCGCGACGCAAACATAGAGAAAGCCAACCTGGTTAAAGTCTCAAGTATACTCCCGCCCGAGTGCAGGATAGTATCAAGAAATGAGGGACTGAAAGAGCTTGTCCCCGGGATGATAACTTTTGTAGTAATGTCGCGTTGCTCATCCAACGAACCCCACCGTTTGATAGCTGCCTCGATAGGATGTGCTAAGCCTGCGGATCCGAACGTATACGGCTATTTAAGCGAACATCACGCCTACGGCCAGACCGAAAAAGTTGCCGGTGATTACGCGGAAGACCTGGCCGTTTCAATGCTTGCCTCCACGCTCGGCATTGAGTATGACGAGGATAAAGACTGGGACGAAAAAAAAGAGGAATTTAGGATACGTAACGAAATTGTCCGCACCACGAACATTGCGCAATCATCAATAGTAAATCCTGACGGAAATTACGCCACTGTTATCGCCGCCGCAGTTTTCATATTTTAATATGTACGAATCCCGTTTTTACAGGGAATGGGCCGACCCTAAACTTGTGAATTTTACAGTACGCGACGGGGAGACCGATATTCTTATCTCCGCGGGAAAAAATCTTGTAGAAAAAGCCCTTGTTGCGGTTCGCCGGTGCAGGCAGGATATAAAAAGTTACATAACGAAAAATCCGGAGTTCAAAACCAACCTTGCGTCTATGGCGCACGACCCGGAAGCGCCGGAAATAATACAATCAATGCTTGAGGCGTCAGGAAAGGCTCGCGTAGGGCCGATGGCGTCCGTAGCCGGCGCGATAAACGATTTTCTTGGCAGAGAGCTCCTTCGGTTTACAGATGAGGTTATTCTGGAGAACGGAGGGGACTTATTTATTCGGACGCTAAAGATGCGTAATGTCTCGGTTTATGCAGGCACTTCTATTTTAAGCGGAAAAATAAAGATCAGGATAAAGCCAAAAGATACGCCTCTTGCGGTTTGCACTTCAAGCGGGACAGTAGGACATTCATTTAGTTTTGGCAAGGCAGATGCTGTTTCTGTTGTTTCCGAAAACGGAGCGCTCGCGGATGCGTGCGCGACCGCCGCCTGCAACATGGTAAAAGGTGCTGATTCAGTAGAGAAGGCTTTGAATTTCGCGAAAACTATTGAAGGCGTTATCGGAGTTGTGGTAATATATAAGGACAAACTGGGTAGTATTGGCAATATTGAGTTGGTATAAAATGATAACAAAAAGAATAGTTTTAAAATTTCCTTCAAAGCTAATAGATAAACCAATCGTTTATAGATTAGTTAAGGACTACGGCCTTGTCTTTAATATCTTGCGTGCCCGTGTGACCCCAAAGGAAGAGGGAGAAATGGTAGTTGAGCTTCAGGGCGAACAAGGTAATTTTTCCGGCGGGGTAAAATATCTAAAGGACCTTGGCGTTAAAATGCAGCCATTGAGCCAGGATGTTACAAGAGATGATGCGCGTTGCACCCACTGCGGTGCGTGCGTTACCGTATGCCCAACCGGGGCCCTACGCATGGATAAAGAAACGATGCAGGTAGTATTCGAGAGCGAAAAGTGCATAGCCTGCGAAGTCTGTGTTCCCGCATGCCCGCCGCGCGCTATGAAGGTTAAATTCTGAGCTTTGAGTCATGAACGATGAGCTCTATCCCCTGGGCTCGTTAAGTCAATCCCCGGCCGATATTTACAGCCGCCTACAAACTTTTCCGTACAGTTTTTTTCTCGACAGCGCGCTTTTTTCGGAAAAGTTGGGAAGATTTTCCTTTATAGGCATAGATCCTTTTCTTATTTTTAAATCAAAAAAAGACAGGATAGAAATAGAATTTAAAGGGAGAAAAAATATTCTCCGCGGTAACCCGTTTTTAGTTTTAAAAGATCTCTTGAGCCGGTTCAAAGTAAAAAAAGGAAACCGGTCCGTTCCTTTTACAGGTGGGGCGGTCGGGTATTTTTCTTATGACCTTAAGGATTTCAACGAGTTACTTCCGGACTTTGCGAGAGACGACCTCGAGCTTCCCGAAAGTTTTTTGTGTTTTTACGATACCGTTCTGGCTTTCGACCATTTCAAAAAGCACTATTTTATTGCCTCTACCGGATTCCCGGAAAAAGGAAGAAAAAGGGCGTCAAGGCAGAAGGCGCGACTCGAGTGGTTGCGGAGTATGGTGCTTCAAGGCGGGGACAGGTCTCAATTATCGGGTTTAGCGTCAGGAAGAGACCTGTCCCCGCTACGACTTAAGTCTAACTTCACGAAAACGCAATACGTAGAAGCGGTAAAAAAAGCGAAGCAATATATAGAAAAAGGCGATATTTACCAGGTGAATCTTTCGCAGAGATTCACCGCGGAGCTTGAGAATACGGATCCCTTTTACCTTTATAAAGTTTTAAGAAATATAAATCCCGCACCGTTCGCGGCGTTTTTAAATTTCAGTGACGTAAAAATCGCAAGCGCTTCTCCCGAAAGGTTCATTAAAAAAGATGGCCAGATTATCCAGACGCGCCCCATAAAAGGCACGCGTCCAAGGCACCCTGATCCTTCGAGGGATGTATTCTTACGCGAGGAGCTCGCCAAGAGCACAAAGGACAGGGCGGAAAACCTCATGATCATAGACCTTGAGAGAAACGACCTGGGACGCATATCAGAATACGGAAGCGTCCGCGTTACGGAATTCATGAAAACCGAGGAGTATGCCACGGTTTATCACCTCACTTCAACGATAGAAGGAGTTTTGCGCAAAGGCATAACGCCGGCGGATTGCCTCGTCAACTGTTTTCCTGGCGGCTCCATAACAGGCGCGCCCAAGATAAGGTCCATGGAAATCATAGAAGAGTTGGAGCCCGTAAAAAGATCGGTTTATACGGGATCCATAGGATATATGGGGTTTGACGGCAATATGGATACATCCATAGCCATAAGGACATTTGTTATAAAGGACAAGACAGCTTATTTTCACGTCGGGGGAGGCATTGTCTACGATTCGGATCCGGAGAAGGAATACCAGGAAACGCTTGATAAGGCGAAAGCGCTTATAGAGGCATTGAACAAAACACATGAGCACCGCGTACCTAAACGGCAAACTTGTTCCGTTAAATAAGGCAAAGATCTCGGTCCTCGACCGTGGCTTTCTCTACGGCGACGGTGCGTTCGAGACAATGCGCGCGCGCGAAGGCGAAATATTCAAGCTCGAAAAACATATAGAACGACTTTATCGTGCCTTAGGAGAACTTTCTATCCGAATCCCGGCTAAAAAGAAAAAAATACGAAATATCATATACTCGCTACTCAAAAAAAATAAACTTAAAAACGCATACATAAAAGTTATCGTAACAAGGGGAGAAACGTCCGGGTTATTAGGTCTTTCAAAAAAGATGCGCCCAACACTCGCGATATATGTTCTTCCGTACAAACCCCTGCCGTCAATAGTATATAAAAAAGGAATTAAAGCATGTATCGCGAAAAATGCTTTAAATGAAAGATCAAAAATAGCCGGCAAAAAAACACTTAATTATCTAAGCAATATTCTCTACCGCGCTGCAGCAAAAAAGAAGGGATTTGATGATTGCGTTTTGCTTGATAGCCGCGGTTTTGTAAGCGAGGGCACAAGCTCCAATATATTTGTCATAAAAAAAGGAAAACTATATACCCCGGGCCTTAAATCCGGTTGCCTTCCCGGCACAACAAGACAGGAGGTTGCCAGGCTTGCCGATAAATATTTCGAAAAAAAAGTAATTGAAACCAACATAGCTGTTAAGATGCTTTATACGGCAGATGAAATATTTTTTACGAATTCACTTGCGGAAATTATTCCGGTGATTAAAATAGATAATATACGAATAGGAAAAGGAAGGCCCGGGAGAACAACGATTATGATACACGAATTTCTAAAGAAAGAAGGAAAGTGAAAAAAAATTTACTTTCAATGTCAACCCTATTCCTTTTACTGGTTTACATTGCTACTTCCACTTACGAACTGGCGGCGGCCGATGATAAAAAAGTCAAGCTTAAGCCTGTAGTTGTCACATCTTCAAGAATATATTCGCAAGATGAGGGCTTGAGACTTTCTACAAGATGCGAAGAAACGCTTCCAATGGATACTGAAGAGGGAGAATCGTTTCTTTCTGTACCCGGCGCACTGGAAGAAGTGACACTTGTTGATACGAGAACCAGGGGCCCGTACGGCATCCAGTCTGACATTAGCATAAGAGGCGCGCCATTTGAAGAAAACCTTGTTCTTCTCGACGGGATCAGCGTGAATGACCCTCAAACCGGGCACCACAACATGGACCTGCCGATTACTTTATACGATATAGAAAAGATAGACATAACCTACGGGCCGGCTTCGAGCGTTTATGGCTCAGGGGCCTTCGGAGGCGCGCTTAACATTATTCCTAAAGCGCCGCGCGATACGTTAAATATTCATGCTGCGAGTACGACCGGTAGCTGGGATTTTTATTCCGGTTCAGCGTCCATAAACCTCCCGCTTAAAAACATAAAAAGCCGCTCAAGCGTTGAATGGAAAAGAGGCTCAGGGTTTAAACCGGAGACAGAGTTTAATGCCCTTACAGCGTCTTCCTACACAGAGGGGTCGTTTGGGGGCGCGAATGGAAGCTTGTTTTTGGGATATCTTACGAAGAAATTCGGCGCAGACAGCTTTTATTCTAACATTTATGATAATGAAGAGGAAAGCGTGAATACGGGAATTATTATAGCGAAAAGCGAAATACCTGCCGAATGCAGAGAGGGGTATCAAATGAAAATAACCCCCGCCATTTACTGGAAGAGGCTCCAGGATAAATTTATTCTCGATAGGAACCGGCCATTCTTTTCCCGGAATGACCATACGACTAACCTTTATGGTGGAGAAATAAGTTCTGCGATAGATGCGCCGTTTGGCAGCGCGGCGTATGGCGCGGGCGCGGGAGCTGAGACGATAGAAAGTACGAATCTCGGCAACAGGAGTCGCGTGAAGGCAAATGCATTTCTGGAATACGAGGCGCGGATTCTTAATTTTCTTTTAAACACGGGCATAAGATTTGATTATTACTCGACTTTCAAAGATGAGTTTTCACCGGCCCTTGGAGTTGCTTATGAGCTTTTACCGGGTTTTTCAGTTCGCGCGCGGGCTGCGCACGCGTTCCGGGTTCCGACTTTCACCGAGTTATATTATCGAACACCGGCGAATATAGGCAATCCTAACCTTGAGCCGGAAACAGCCTGGAATTACGAGGTCGGAGCGGAAATAAAAAAAGAATTTTTTTATGTAAAAACAGACGTTTTTTTACGTGACTCGAGTGGGGTAATAGATTGGACAAGGGCGGTTCCAACCTCTCTCTGGAGGGCGGAGAATATAGGCGAATTCAACATCTATGGCGTTGAAGTGTTTTTTGGGCTTGATTTCGAAAAAATTTACGGTAAAAACTTTTTCAAAAAATTTGACTTAAAATACAGCTATCTCGAAAGCACAGAGAAAAAGGGGATCATCTCCAAATACGTGCTGGAATACTTAAAGCACGATTTAAATCTTCGCCTTGAATGCAACTTACCGTTTGGCTTTAAAGAATATTTCGATTTTCGATTCAAAAAAAGGGTCGGAAGCGATCATTATTTTCTTTTCGATTCTGTTATTACGCGGCCCGTTAAACTCGGGAACAACAGCATGAATTTATTTATACGCCTGGACAACATATTCAATACTGCCTATTGCGAACAGGGTGACATAGAGATGCCTGGCCGAGCCATTTACGGGGGTGCATCCGTAGAATTCTAAAAAGATGGGCGTGTTCAGATTGACAAATAATCGTTTTTGTAGTATCTTTAAGAGAATCCGGAGGTGCTAAATGCGCGCAATTAGCTTATTATTAAACCGTAAAGACATTATAACAAATAAGGCATACGAAAATGTCATTCTGGTTACCGGCTTCGTGGCCATGATGGCCATCGGAGCGTATATCAGGATCCCGCTTCCGTTTACGCCGGTTCCGATAACCCTGCAAACATTTTTTGTGATTTTATCCGGGGCGATTCTGGGAAGGAAGCTTGGGATTTTTACTCAAGTCTCTTACGTGGCCTTGGGGGTGCTCGGAATGCCTGTTTTTCAAGGGTATAACGCGGGTTTTACATACCTTGCAGGGCCGACCGGGGGATACCTCGTGGGTTTTATCGCGGCCGCTTACACGACCGGATGGCTGATGGAAAAAAGAGATACCGGAAGTTTTTTTAATGTAGCCCTCGCGATGTCAGCAGGGCTCTTTGTTGTTTACGCTCTAGGCGTTTCGTGGCTTGCGTTAGGGTACGGGCTTGGCCTGGCAAAGGCAACAGCGCTTGGATTTATCCCGTTTATCCCCGGAGCAATCTTTAAGCTTACAGCGGCCTCGTTTCTTTATAGAGCGATAAGAAGAAAATCTTGAAACAATTTTTTAGCCGGCCTACCTCACTCATAATATTAATCCTGTTTAGCGCCTGCCTTTTTCTTCCGGGGCTGGGCACTATGCCGCTCACAGATCCGGACGAGGTTTTTTACGCCGAGACAGCCAGGGAGATGCTCGACCGCGACGAGTTTCTTACGCCGTACATATTCGGCGAACCACAGTTTGAAAAACCCCCGCTATATTACTGGCTTATTCTGATTTCATTCAAGGCTCTGGGCGTAAATGAGTTTTCAGCACGCCTACCCTCAGCTCTTTTAGGTATTCTGGGAATTATCGGGATCTATCTTCTCGGAAAGCTTTTTGTAAACAAAAAAGTCGGATTTTTTTCCGCGCTCATGCTGTTAACAAGCGCATTTTTCCTGGTGCTGGCCAGAGCCTGCGTTATAGACATGCTGCTCGGAGTGTCCATACTCTATGTATTTTTATTCTTTTTCTATGGAAAGTTTTCAAGTTCCGGCAAAACAAAATATTATCTTTTATCAGCAGTGTTTCTTGCGCTGGCTACTCTCGCAAAAGGGCCCATAGGGATATTTCTGCCGGTCGCGACAATAGGGATATATCTTATCGCCACCAGGGATCTAAGGTCACTAAAAGAAATCCCGATTTTTAGAGGGATAGCCATACTTTTTCTAATATCGGCGCCGTGGTATTTTCTCATGTATAAAGCGCATGGGAAGGAATTCATAGATATGTTCTTCGGATTTCATAATATAACGCGCTTTATCCATCCTGAACACGCCTGGGGAGACACATTTTATTACTATGCGCCTGTATTTCTTGCGGGATTTTTGCCATGGAGTATCTTTTTGCCTGTTGCCGCATGGGTTGCCTTTACCGAAAAAGATGAAAAGATAAAGAAGGCAAACGTTTTTTTTATCACGTGGTTTCTGGTTACTTTTTTGTTTTTTTCGTTATCCAGGACAAAACTTCCCACGTATATTTTTCCTATTTTTCCCGCGGTCGCGCTTTTTACAGGGCGTTTATGGGATAGCTATTCGGGGGAAGGAAGACAAAAACTGCATAAAAGCATAAGGATCTCGCTTTATATTTTTCTTGCCGCTTTAATCGGCGGCATAGTAGCGTTTTACGTTGTTTCCAGGGTGCGTTATCCGGCTATTGCCGGAAGCGTGCTTTTTTACGGCGGGATATTTTTAGTGTTAATTACGATTTTTGTAGTGGCCTTATCGAAAAAGCATTACGCGGTGAGCCTTGCAGCGTTTATGGCAGCGTTTACAATGCTTGCTATTTCACTTTCGTATAAAATATTACCGGAAATCGGAAGGTACGAATCAAGTAAGGTCGTGTCTCTAAAACTAATGGAGCTCGCAACGCCCGAAGAAATAATCGGCGCTGAAACGCAGTATAGGCGGGGCGTTGCTTTTTACACGGGCCGGGAAGATGTCCCGGATGTCCACAAACACCATATTATCACGACACTTCTTTCAAAACCCGAACGCGTCTGGTGCGTCATAAAGGAAAAAAACCATATTCAACTTTACAGCGACCCGAAACGTCATTACTATAAACCGACCTATGTCATCTACCAGCTGGGGAAAAAGGTTATTCTGACAAATAACCCGCCGGCCGGCGTGCCCATCCTGAAGGTGAGGACGAAAGATGAGCCATACTAGCGTTTCTTTTGTTCTTCCCATGTTCAACGAGGGAGAGGCGATAAGGGAAAACGTTAAAGAACTCACGCGTTTAGCGGGTGACATAGCTACGGACTACGAAATAATAATATCGGATGACGGCTCCACGGATGAAAGCGGCCGGATAGCGGATTTAATAACCAGAGAAAATTCAAGCGTTAAAGTAATACATCTTGAAAAAAACACAAAATTTGGCGGAGCCCTCTCGAAAGGGATAAAAGCCGCCTCCAAGGAAATTATTATTTATACGGATTCCGATCTTCCGGTGGACACACAGGACATAAAAAACGCTCTTTCTCTCTTAGAAGGCTCTGATATAGTTACGGCTTTCAGCACGGTTAAGAAAGGGGAGAACTTAAAGCGCGTTGTCATATCTAAGGTGTATAATTTTTTAATACAGTTTTTATTCAGGGCAAATATAAAAGACATAAATTCCGGCTTGAAATTATACAGGAGAAAAATATTTGAAGGCGTCAATCTGGTATCAAAAAGCCCTTTTATAGACGTGGAAATATTTATCAAAGCAATGAGAAAAGGTTTTGTGATAAAGCAGTACCCTATAATATTTAAGCACAGAGAAAAGGGTAAATCGTATATTTCTAGGCCCGCGGTTATTCTGAGAACGGCTTTCGATATGCTCAGGTTCAGGGTGAGCGGGAAATAGATATAAAGATTGCCGAAGTGGTGAAACTGGCAAACACGCGGCGTTCAGGGCGCCGTGAGCTTATGCTCTTGGGGGTTCGACTCCCCCCTTCGGCACCAGAATTTCTTCGTGAGTTTCTTCGGCTCCAGGAAGGGGGGAGTCGAAGAGAGCGAGCGCCGACCCATAGGGAGGAAAAGGCCGTAAGCCCGGAAGGGCCGGCCGGAAGCGAGCGATGGGAGCCTACGCAGGCGAGCACCGCGAGCCGTAGTAGGCGACTCCCCCCTTCGGCACCAGAATTTCTTCGTGAGTTTCTTCGGCTCCAGCTCACGTTTTCTATTGCAATTAGAGTAATACGGGTGTATCATTGAACTTTAATGAAAGGTGCAGAAAGCACGAAGGAGGGAAGATGGGGAGAATAGTTTTAGTTCTTTTAGCAATCGCTCTTATTCCTATGCTCGCGTCCTGCGCGTCCCCGAAGAAGGCCGTAAAGGGAACGGGTGATGGCATAACAAGCATAGTCGAAGGCGCCGGCACAGGTACCGTTGAGCTCGGGAAGGGCGCTGTCGGAACGGTGAAAGGTACAGCCGAAGCAACCGGTAACGCGCTTATAGGCAGGGGCTCGCGCGCGGCCGCATCCGGCAAGGAAGCGATTGATTCCACTGCCAGCGGAATAAAAGGCATCGTCGTAGAGCCGGCAACCGGCCTCGGCAAGGGGCTCGGCGAGATAGGCACAGGCATCAAAGAATCATTCGAAAAGGACGAAGACATAAAATAGTTAGACCGTAACCCGGTTATAGTTACATAGTGACTAGGTCGTTAGGACACATAAAAAAACTCCGCAGGTAATTTACCTGCGGAGTTTTTTTATTCAATGATCCGTCGATTATCGTCTGCCGTCGCGCCTGTTCGGACTCGTTCCCGGTCCGCCTTGCGGCCCAGGAGGATTTTCCCAGTTCGTTCCTCGCCCGCCTTGCGGCCCAGGAGGATTGTTGTCCCTATCTACGCCATGTCTTCTGTTCGGACTCGTTCCCGGTCCGCCTTGCGGCCCCGGAGGATTTTCCCAGTTGGTTCCCGGTCCGCCTTGCGGCCCAGGAGGATTGTTATCCATGTCCCTGTGGTGAGGCGGCGGCACAATAGCCGGTTCTGCCGGCGTTATACCGGGTTCCGCTACATCGCTTATTGCCCCAACGTTTTTGCCGGGAGGCGGCACACCCATCGCTACCAGTTCCGCTTTTAATCTTTCTATAGCCTGTCTGTGCATCGCTATCTCAGCCTTAATTTTTTCCGCGCGGGGCGTTTGCGCATATACAATATCGCATATGACCAAGGACGCGACCAATAAAACCAGAGCCATACTTATTGTTTTTCTCATGTGTCTTTTCTCCTTTTTGCCGGTTTTTACGGTAAATACGTTTATTGAGATACGGTCATCTTGACCATTTTAGCCGTCCCCGTGTTGTCAATAAAATATTCTATTGTTACGGGGTCGCCTATGTTCAGATCGAATATGTCCACTATCTCGGTGCCTTTACTGAACCTCATTCCTTCAGGTATGGTAAAGAGCGTAGTGTTGTAATTGATGGCGTCGTAGCCCTGCCATTTTACCGATATCACGGAATTGAAAGTGTCTATTTCTGTTATCCGGCCGTTTATGCTGATCAATTGATTCGTGGCGATTCTTTCCTGGCAATAAGACGCGCTCGCTCCAGTGATAAAAATCGCGCATATACAAATGGCCAATAGTGATCCGAGTATGGCTCTCATAGTTCTTCCTGCCGTTATCAAGCGGGCATATTTTCAAAAAAGTATTCGGGATCGCGGAGTATCGGGCCGTAATCATCCGGCCAGGGCAGTATGAAGGTAGCTGTCTCGAACACCCCTACAAGAGCCCTGCCCGCTATCCAGAACACGCCTTTTAAGAGACCGACGGTAGCCGCGGCACATCCTCCGCTGCTTTGGTTTGTTATTTTTACCTGATTGAAAAATTCAAGGGGAGATGTTGCGATATTGCATATTCCCCTGCCAAGTTTTGTCACGGGTCCATCGGAAAAAGCGGGCGCAGTAAACGGCGCCAAAAATATAAGCATCAGAACGATAGAAACGGATTTTTTTATCATTACGCACCTCCTGTCAAACAAAGTATATCATGAAAAATAGTTTTGTCAAATATATCTACCGTGTTAATATATACCGTGTTGCTATAATATAATTCTGATTTCCGTTTTATCTGGAAGGTTTTCTATCCTGGCTTGACAATATGTACATATCGTGTATACTTTCTATAGTAGCTATACCTTCTAGGTAAGTAACGTATAATGCAAAATTTAAAGGAGCGACAATGACGGCGGATAAGAATAAAAGAGATTTCTACTGGGCTCAGGAGGTGGCGGACCGGTTCGGCATATCCAAAAAAACACTTCTTGGGTGGGAGAAAGAAGGTAAGATCTCCAACCTGCCGAAGGATTGGCGCGGTTGGAGGATGTACGGAGACAGGCACCTTAAACAGGTTGGAAAAGTTATAGAGGCAAAAAAGAACAAGAACAAGAATAAAGCATGAGCTACTATAAGATGCTGGGATTGGATAATGAGCCGTTTTCCACGAGCCCGGACCCGAAATTCTTCTACGAGTCCAAAGAACATAAATCCGCTCTTTACCGGTTGAGAGTTGCCATCGAGCTCAGAAGGGGCCTGAGTATTGTGCTGGGAGAGGTGGGGACCGGAAAGACGACCCTGAGCCGCCGGCTATCCCAGCTTCTTATCGCTGACCCGGCGCTTTTTATGGTCATGATACTTAATCCGGTGTACGAATCGGAGCTTCAGTTCTTATCCGACCTTGCCAACAGGCTGCATGTAAAATCTGATATCGGACCCGGCGAAGAGCCGAAGGTCCTGGACTATCTCAAGGCGATAGAAAAATTTCTTTTTGATAAAGGCGTCGAGCAGGGCAAGACGATAGTCATCCTGATAGATGAAGCCCAGAAGCTTAATGAACCGTGCCTTGAGGTCCTGCGCTCCCTGCTCAATTATGAAACCAACGAGTACAAGATACTGCAGGTGGTGCTGATGGGGCAGATGGAGTTATTGCCGCGCATAACAAAGATCAAGAATTTTTGGGACAGGATCGCGCTTAAATACGTGATAAACCCGCTCGAAGAGAGCGAGGCAAGTGAGATGATAGATTTCAGGCTTAAGGAGGCGGGTTATGTATCGCGATATCCCTTATTCAACTACGATTCCATAAGGGCCATATATACTCATACCCAGGGATATCCGAGAAAGATATCCCTAATGTGCCATGACGCGCTTGAGTATCTGGTGATGCACAAAAAAGAGATGGTGGATAAGGATATCATCGATAACCTGGCCAGGCATAATGTTAAAATGTCGTTAGAGGTAGCGGCGTCCGGGGGCCAGGGTCCGGAAAATGGCTGAAAATATTTCTCCGGAAGAACGTTTATTCAAGGTCATACAGGAAGGCAGTCAAGAAAAGCCTGATGACGCGCCCGAGAAGCGCCCGGGCGCGGGCATAGACGGATGGATCCGCGGGATTAAGCGCTCTATCCTTTCCGCGCGCGCGGGACGGCCTGGACGCCCGGGCAAGGGATTTGATTGGAAAAAAATTATCCCGCGTGCCGCGGGAGCGTATGAAGTAAAGCCCGAGCTCCTGAATAAAGTGTTGGCTGTCATTCTTGTTTTTGTAACTGCTCTGGTCGCGTATTCGGCTTTTGGCCGGCGCCAGAATACGGTAAAGATCGCGGAAACGATCTCCCGGCTTAAGAAGTCGGCGTTAACAGGCGCCCGGGAAGCCGCGGAACCTTTTAAAAAGGTGGAGTTTTACCTCGACGCACTGCGCAAGAGGGACATTTTTCATCCGGTGCCTAAAGGCGCGGCGCCGGAGCCCGGGACAGCGAGCAAGGAATCGTTAAAAAACGCCGCCGCGAACCTTAAGCTGCAGGGAATATCGTGGGGAGACAAGCCGACGGTCATGATACTGCTGCAGACGGAAAAAGAAAGCAAGATGTATTTCCTTATACAGGGCCAGCCTATAGGGGCGACCGGCATAAAGGTAAAATATATATATAGAGACAGGGTAGTAATAGAGCGCGGAGGTTCGGAGATGGAGCTGTTATGAGGATGGGTTCGGATTTCAGGATGTGCCGCGCGGCGGTTATATTATGCGCCGCGGCGATCCTTCCGCTTACAACCTACGATTCACAGCCCGTTATTGCCTACGCCACTGAAGGGGTAACGGATATCCCGACGATCGAAAGCCTGTCCCGCAGGCCGATACCCAATTATGATTTTCCGGGATTACAAAAAGAATTGTCGCTCGATATCAGGGCGATGGATATAAGCCAGTTTCTCAAGTACCTTGCCAGCGAAGGCAACCTGAACATAATCACCACCAAAGGCGTGACGGGCCCGGTGAGCCTTCTTATAAACGACGTCACTATCGGCGACGCGCTTGAGATAGTGCTTTCGATGAACGGCTTCGCCTATCAGGTTAAGTCGAATATCATACAGATTATGACTACCGCTGAATACAAGGCGATGTTCGGGGTGGAATTTTATGACCAGAGGCAGATGGCGATATACCAATTAAAGTACGCGTCGCCGAAGAACCTGGGCGCGATGCTCGGCAGCATAAAAAGCGATATCGGCAAGATCATTTTCGATGAATCAACCGGCACCCTGATTATGATAGACACGCCCGCCAAACTCATGGAGATGAAAGATGTCGTAAACAAGCAGGAATTGCCGACCATCTCAAGGGTGCTGCCCACGGAGACGAGAGTTTACGAGTTTAAATACGCCAAGGTGGACATTATAAAGGATGAGATAGACAAGGTCCTCACTCCCGATATAGGCACGATACGCACCGACCCAAGGACCAACACCATGGTCGTGACGGACATGCCCGGACAGATAAATAAAATAAATACGCTGGTCAAAGCTTTTGACAGGGAGACGAGGGAGGTTTTTATCGAGGCGAAGATCGTGGAAGTTACGCTCGGGGACCTGTTTCAGTGGGGCGTTGACTGGTCCAGGGTAGTGCAGATGGCAGGGAGCTTGAGCGCCATATCGATAATGCCGGAGGTTGCGCTGCCCCTTAGCCTGATCAAGCCGTACGGTAAGCTAACGGTGAGCACGACATCACCGAATAACCTGTCCATAATACTCGAACTTCTCGAGACCGTTACGGAAACGCGTATACTGTCGGCCCCGCACATAACGGTTGAGAACGGTAAGGAAGCAAAAATAGAGGTTATCGAAAAACAGCCCTACCAGGAACAAACCACCACGACGGCGTCCGGAGGGACCACCACCACGTCAAACAGTTACCAATGGGTAAATATCGGCGTTTCACTGAATGTGACGCCGCGGATAAACCAGGACGGATACATAAGCATGCTGATAAAACCGGAGGTGAGTTCGATATCGACCTGGTACGGTGGCGCGGCCCAGGCGGCGGGATCGGTTCCCGTAGTCAAGTCAGCCACCGCGCAGACAACGGTGACGATAAAAGACGGCGTGACGATAATAATAGCCGGCCTTGTCAAAGACAATAAGACAAAAACGGTTAACAAAATACCGTTTTTAGGCGATATACCGTGGGCAGGCAAGATGTTCCAGAGTATCAGCGACGATATACGGCGGACTGAAACGGTCGTATTCATGACGCCGAGGATAGTTACCGGGGAAAAGTCGTTCCTGCTGGAAAAAGATTCCCCGAAACCGACCAAGGGGGTCAGGGAGTGAGCTTGGAAATTTCGGCAAGACCGGTAAATCTGCCGGCATAATCTACGGAGACCAAACAATGTCAAGAAAGAGCGTATTTATACTGATGGCCGCGTTTATTTTTGCGGCGTTGCCGGGCAACGCCCTGTCCGCAAACCGGGAATCCAATCTCGAAAGCGGGGCCTATGAAGAGCTTGTAAGAAGGAACATGGAGCTCAAAAACGAAATAAATGCCTTGAAAAAACAGCGCAACGATTCAAAGGAAATGTATATGGCGCTCCTTGAGAGCGCGAAAAGCATGCAGTACAACAAGGAAAAGTTGATCAAGGAAAAGGAGCTTCTCAATTTTGATGTTTTGGCAAAAACGAGGATGGTAGACGACTTAAACAGGGAGCTGGAAATAGTCAGGAAAGAGCGGGCGAAATTGGACGAGAGGCTAAAAAAGAAAGATGAAGCGCTTGCCAAAGCGAATAGCGCGAGCGCGAAAAAGCTGACGGCCTCGCTCAGCAAAGAGACACAAAAATTAAAAGAAGCCGCGGCGGGCAATGAAAACAGACTGAAAGAGGCTGTAGCCGACAGGGCGCGGCTCGAAAAAGAGATAGCCCTTTTGAGGGCGGAGTCCGCAGCCAAGGACACCCGGATAAAACAGTTTTCAGATAGGCTTAAAGCGGTATCTACCGCCGTTGCCGGGCAGGAGGCCGCGGAAAAGACCCTTGCCGTTGCGCAGGAGGCGTTCAGGACCGAATCCGAGAAAAGATCCGCTGCGGAATCTGACGCTAAAAAGTTTAAGGCCAGGTTAAAAACGCTTGAGGATGTATCCGATGAGCTCGATGAGCTTGAGAAAAAATATAAGATAAGCCAGAGTAACGTCCGCTCGCTTGAGCAGGCCGCTGAAAAACTCAATAAATCACTCAAGACAGCAAAAAGCGAAAACGCGAAGCAGGCGGCGCTCCTGGAAAAGGCCGCTGAACGCGAGGCGGAAAATGAAAGGATATTAAAAGAGGCCGCCTCTTACAGGGATCGGCTCGAAAAAGAGATAGCCCTTTTGAGGTCGGAGTCCGCCGACAAAGAGGGCCGGATAGATAAACTTTCGGGCCAGATTAAGTCGGCTTCAAAAGCTGCTTCCGCCGAACGGGAGGCCGCGGAAAAGGCCCTTGCCGCCGCGGAATCTGACGCTAAAAAGTTTAAGGCCAGGTTAAAAACGCTTGAGGATGTATCCGATGAGCTCGATGAGCTTGAGAAAAAATATAAGATAAGCCAGAGTAACGTCCGCTCGCTCGAGCAGGCCGCTGAAAAACTCAATAAATCACTCAAGACAGCAAAAAGCGAAAACGCGAAGCAGGCGGCGCTCCTGGAAAAGGCCTCTGAACGCGATGCGGAAAATGAAAGGATATTAAAAGAGGCCGCCTCTTACAGGGATCGGCTTGAAAAAGAGATAGCCCTTTTGAGGTCGGAGTCCTCCGACAAAGAGGGCCGGATAGATAAGCTCTCGAGCAAACGGGAGGCCGCGGAAAAGGCCCTTGCCGCCGCGCAGGAGGAGCTCAGAAACGAATCCGCGAAAAGATCAGCCGCGGAATCTGACGCTAAAAAGCTAAAAGCCGGATTGAAAACGCTTGAGAGCGTATCCGATGAGCTCGACGAGCTTAAGAAAAAATATAAGATAAGTCAGGATAACGCCCGCTCGCTCGAGCAGGCCGCTGAAAAACTCAATAAATCACTCAAGACAGCAAAAAGCGAAAACGCGAAGCAGGCGGCGCTCCTGGAAAAGGCCGCTGAACGCGAGGCGGAAAATGAAAGGCTGGCAAAGGAACGGGCGGACTCACCCGGCGAAACAAAAGAGGACCTGCGCGCTTTGCTGCGCGCCAAGAATAAAGAGCTCAATGATCTCTACGCGTTGCGCAGGGAGCAGAGCGAATGGATAGAGAAAACGGAAGGGACTGTCCGCGCGCAGTCGCAAGAGCTCCTGGACGTGGAAAAAAGAGTCAGTCTCGTAGGAGGCAAGTTCGAAAGCAGCGTCGATGAACGCAAGGCGTTAAAAGAATATGACCGGATGCAGGCGGTAGGGGCCAAGGTCAACGAGAAGCTGAAGAACAAGATCAAAGCCTTAAGGGCCGGCGCCGCCGCCATAGCGGAGCGCCTGGAAAAGCTCCATGCCGATAAGGATAAGATAGATGATGAGCTGTCTGCGTGCGCCGCTCTGGCGCGTGCATGCGAAGACGAGATTATGGCAAAATCGGATAAGGCGGCGTCTTTGGACGATGAGCTCAAGTTCGAGGCGGAAAACCATGCGAGGGAAGCCGAAGGCCGCCGGACGAAGCTCGAGGATCTTGAGATCGAGGCTATCGAATCCGACAGCAGATTGCAGAGAGCGCGTAGCGAGGTCGCCCGTCTGGACGGCGAATGTGACGTCAAAGAGGCGGAGTACCGTTCGCAGGCCGAGAAACTTAAGGCCCTCGAGAACAAGCCTGCATCCGGAAGCAAATACTCCTCCGAGGAAAAAGCCGATATTGAAAAAACAAAAGAATCCCTGGAGGAATTAAAGGCTGAATTGCAGGAACTGGACTCGGCGAAGCGCAGCGTGCAGGATGAATTCAGCGAAGCAGCGTCGGCGAAAACCATGATCGAGAAATCGATCGCCAAGCTGGAGGACGAAGGCTCTTCCATGAAAAACGGATTAAAAGACAGCCTTCTGAAGGCGGAAAAGGAAAAAGAGGCGCTTAATGCGGAGATAGAACAGCTGGAAAAAGACGCGAAGTCGGCCCGGGATAAGGAAAAAGAGCTGTCCGTCAAGGCGGCAAAGATCAATAAAGAGATAAGGCTGGCCGATGAAGATATGCGGAAGACCGACAGCGCGATGGCCGCGAAAATAAAAGGGCTGAAGGTTAGGATATCAGCGTTCCTCCGCGAGGGCGAGCCCTATAAGCCGGTAGCCGCTTCCGCCGGGAAAAAACAGGAACCGTCGAAAGGGATGAAGCTGGGAGAGAAGATAGAGAATATCTTCCTGTTCATGCAGGAAGAGAACAAAGGCCTTTCGGCCGAAAACAGCGCTCTTAAAAAATCCTTAAAGCGCGCGGAGAATGCGGCTGAAAGGGCGATACGCAGAGCCGCGATCGCGCTGAAGATGTCGCAGGAGGCCGAAAACAGTATGCGGCAGGAGCGCCTGAACATGCATTACAACCTCGCCATCGTGTTCGACAAAAATAACATGAGCCGCGACGCGGAGAGAGAATATCTTAAATGCCTGCGCATAGACCCCATGGATGCCGGCGTTCATTATAACCTGGGCATACTTTATGACGATAAATTGAACGAAAATCACAAAGCGCTTGAGCATTACTGGAAATTTATAGAGCTTCATCCTGCCAGCGACAGCGTGGAACGCGTAAGAGACTGGATCACCAGGATAGAGCTGGAGAATCGTCTGGGAAAAGAGATGAGGTAGATGCGGCTAAAAGTCGTATTAATATTCGTTCTCTCTATTCTTATACCTACGGCGTTCCTGGCCCATTTCGGGCTTAAGGCCGTGCGCAGCGAGAAGTCCATAGTCGAGAGCAACATGCGCCGCGTGCATGAATCCATGGCGGATGTAGTCGAGAACGAAATAAAAACCGCGCTGGGCGGGCTCTCGGCGGATTTTCTTAACAACACCTCCCTTTTAGAATCCGTCCTCTATGACCAGGCTTCGTTATTCAGGGGCCAGGTCAGGATATTCGATTCCGCAGGACGCGCGCTTGGCGGCGAGCTGCCCAAAGATGCGGGCGTGCCGGTACTTATAAAACCCTTAAAAGATATTCCCTACGTGATAGCGGTGTACGAAAGATATCCGGCGCTCATGGAGGGCCTTGAGGCCAGGGCCAGGGTGCTTTCGCTATACATAGGGATCATCATATTTTCCGCCTTCTCCATACTCGGCGGAAGCTTCTTTACGCTGCACGCCCTGGCCGGAGAATGGCGGAAGGCCCGGCTAAAAAGCGAATTCGTAGCGGCGTTTTCGCACGACCTGCGACGTCCGCTTACTTCTATACGCATGTTCTCCGGCATGCTGAAAGAGGGTCGCGCCGCCACCGAGGATAAGAAAAAGGAGTACTACGACATCATATACGGCGAGAGCGAACAGCTTACAGGCCTGGCCAATAATATTCTGGATTTTTCGCGCATAGAACGCGGCCGGAAAAAATACCTGTTCGAACGCCGGAACATATCGTTAATAGTCGCTGATACCGTCGAAAGCTTCAGGACGAACAAGGGCCCCTCCTGGGATCGTATCGTGCTTACTATGGAGGAAAACCTGCCAGCCTTTAGGCTGGACGCGCCCGCTATCGCGCAGGCCCTTACCAATGTCCTTTCCAACGCCGTAAAGTATTCCCCGCCGGAGAGTCGTATTTTCGTAAAGGTCCTTAAGCATCAGGCGAACGCGGTCATAGAAGTGGCTGATAAAGGCATAGGCATATCGAAAAAAGAGCACAAAAAGATATTCAGAAAATTCTACCGGTCCAGCCGGCAGGACCCGAACATCGAGGGCACTGGTCTGGGGCTTGCCCTTGTAAAATACGCGGTAGAGGCGCACGGCGGCCGTATCGCGCTTGAAAGCGCGCCGGGCCGCGGCTCGACATTTTCGCTTATACTGCCGATAAGGGGTTAACCTGTGTTATGCGCAAGATACTTATAGTCGAAGACGACGCGAATATACTGACCGGTCTCGTGGACAACCTTGAGATGGAGGGCTACAAGACAGTTATTGCCCGCGACGGCAAAGAAGCGTTGAGGCAGGCGAAGGAGCGCTCCCCGGACCTCATCATGCTTGATATCATGATACCCAAGCTGAACGGGTTCGAGGTCTGCAAGGAGCTTAAGCTTATGGGCATCAAGGCGCCTATAATAATTTTAAGCGCGCGCGCGCAGGAAGCGGACAAGGTGCTGGGCCTGGAGCTCGGCGCCGATGACTATATCACTAAGCCCTTCTCGCCCCGCGAGCTCATGGTGCGGGTAAAGGCGGTCCTGCGCAGGTCCGAGAACACGGGCGCGGCTGAAGACATATTCAAATGCGGCGGCATAAAGATAGATTTCAAAAAATATACCGTTTACAAAGACGGCAAAGAGGCCGGCCTCACCGCCGCCGAGCATAAGATATTGCAGCTCCTCGTATCGAACCGCGGCGAGCCGGTCTCGAGGCACAAGATACTTTCCGATATCTGGACCTCCGAAGACGTGACGACGCGCACCGTCGATACCCACATATGGAGCTTGAGGGAAAAGATCGAGAAGGACCCCTCAAACCCGAAGCACATCCTGACCGTTCACCGGATCGGGTACAAGTTCGCGGAGTAAGGGGTTGAATAAATGATCAATGTCCAATTAAACAATGACGAATTAAATCACAATGAGCCAAGTTCCAAATAAAAAATACGACTTGATAGAGCGCACGTCAAAATTCGGGGAAGACATCATAATGTTTGCCAAAACGATACCCGAAAATAACGTAACCAGATCATTGATAAACCAGCTGGTGCGGGCAGGCACAAGCGTAGGGGCAAATTACTGCGAGGCGGACGATGCGTCTACAAAGAAAGATTTTTTCTACAAGATCGGGACTTGCAGGAAAGAAGCCAAAGAATCCAGGCATTGGCTGCAAATGGTTATCACGGCTGTCCCGTCTTTGAAGGCCAAAGCAAGCTCGCTTTCAAATGAAGCGCGAGAGCTAAACCTGATATTTTCGACAATTATCAACAAGCGCCGGGATAAGTAATCTGACATTCGGCATTCGGATTTGGACATTGAGGAATTATGAAATAACGGCCTTGACAACTTCTTGACAACTTCTTGACAGTGCCCGGACAACTTTTTTAGAAGCGTGGTGTATACTTACAGTGGATATAAAAGATAACCGAAGATAAACAGTGAGGGCATTGAGATGAAAAAAACCACTTGGATATTGCGGATCGGAACGGCGGCGGCCATAGCGCTT
>JADHYM010000016.1 GCA_016782445.1 Candidatus Omnitrophota bacterium
GGGCTTTTGGCTTCAACCTTTGCGATGCTCGTATTGCCGACATTACTTATACAGGAATATATATTTAGAGGAGCCGGGATGGGCGGTAGGATAGCAGGCTTAACTATAAGCGGTATAGTTATCATACTTTCCCTTAGAAGAATTGAAAATTTCCTTATAAATATTACGGACAAATTTCTCTTTCAGAAGAAATACGATTATAAGGTACTTCTTAAAACGTTTACGAGCGAGGTCTTGACTGTATTAGACTTAAACCGGCTTCTTAAGCTTACAGTCGCTAAGCTCTCAGATATTATTAAGCTTAAAAGCTGCGGGATACTACTTCTGGATGAAAAGAAAAACGAATATCGCCTTGCCGCTTCCCGTGGCATTAAAGAAAAAACCATAACGCTCAAAATGGATAATACGCTTACGACTTTTTTAAACAGGACAAGGATGTATCTTTCAGTAAGCGCTCACGAGAAAAGTCATAAAATACCTGAAAGAATAAGACAGGATATGAACCGGCTTAAACTTGAGCTGGCCATACCTCTTATGACTCTTCAGGGTGAGATGATAGGCATACTTACCCTGGGGAAGAAAAAGTCTGACGAGGATTACACGCAGGATGACATGGATATTCTCTTACCCCTGGCTCAAACGCTTTCCATAGCCATATCAAACGCTGAAATGTTCGACGAACTGGGAAAAACTCAAGCCGAGGCCGCGCAAAGGGAGAAAATGGCTGTTATAGGGACACTCTCGGCAGGTATAAACCACGAAATTTGCAACCCTCTCGGAATTGCGAGGGGCCAGTGCGAGGCATTCTTGCTTAACATGCGGGACGGACTCTATAAAAACAAGACCCACGAAGAGCTTGTAGAAAAAGCAAAAATTATAATGCAAAAAGTTATACACGAGACAGATAGAGCAACCGTAATAACCAAGCGGCTTTCAAGCTTCGCAAAGCCCTCAAAAGGAACAGTTTCGGAAGATGTTAACATAAAAAGCGAAATGAATGAAGTGTTTGCGCTTGTCGGGTATGAGCTTAAGCTTGATAAGATAGATATTGTAAAAGATATACCGGATAACATGCCTCTTATTGCGGCGGATAAAAAGTCATTACAGGAAGTGTTCTTCAATCTTATTCGTAACGCTGCCCAGGCCATGAACGAGCGCGGCAGGATAACTGTGCGGGCAAAAAATAAAGACGATAAGGTGATAGTTGAAATAGAAGATACGGGCCACGGCATACCTGAGGATAAGATAGATACCATATTTAATCCGTTTTACACAACAAAAGAGCCCGGTAAGGGAACGGGCCTCGGCCTTTTCATTGTGCGTCAGGTCGTTGAGCGGAACAAAGGAAAGATATCCGTTCGGTCGAAAGTAGGGGAAGGGACAGTATTTGCTTTGGAATTTCCCGCGAGGGTTAAGGAGAAGGTATAATGAAAAAGCCCAGGATAGTTGCCGTAGACGACGAACCGGATTTTGTAGCTACGCTGAAAGAATATTTTGAATTACGCGGCTACGAAATAAACGTAGCCTCGAAGGCTGTCGACGGCATAGCCCTTATAAATGAAAAGAAACCTGACATAGCAATTCTTGATTTAAAGATGCCGGGTATAAGCGGCGATGAGGTAATGACTCTTGTAAAATCGAAACATCCGGATACGAAGGTAATTTTTGTAACGGCTTTTGATGACGGGGGTAAAACGCGAAAGCGCCTTCTGGATGCCGGCGCGCACGCATATCTTGACAAACCCCTTCCTTCTCTTAAGGACCTTGAGGAAATTGTAAAAAAGGCGTGCTCGTAATTATGATTACACAGATTACGTGTTTCTAATAAGATACAACTGAGATTACACAGATAAATAGTCGAATGGAGGATGTTTAATATGAAAAAAATACTTGTAGTTGATGACGAAATGGAAATATGCGATTTTGTTAAGCATTTTTTCGAGGAGAGGAACTACGAAGTTTTTACTGCCTTTGGCGGATTTGACGCCATAAGGGTGGTGAAGAAAGAGAAGCCGTCTCTAGTGCTCCTTGACATAAAAATGAGCGACATGGATGGCATAGAAACCCTTGAAAAGATCCGGCAAATTGACAAAAACGTGAACGTTATCATGGTAACGGCTGTTGAGGATAAGGATAAAATGCAAGCCGCGGAGCGGCTCGGCGCGCGCGCCTATATAACAAAACCTCTGGTTTTAGAGGAGCTCGAATCGGCTGTCATGTCATATACGAAGGAGCAAAAATGAATCTAAACAGAAACCCAAAGCAACATAAAAATAATAACGGCTGGTCGAAGATGCACGGCTGGATGATGGATAAGCTCGTCGATACTGAAGGCGCGCTTATTCCGGTTAACCCTGAAGGCCCGGCGCGTCTCAAGCCCGAACTTGACTACCAGGTATTTCTCGAGAATGCATCTCGCCTCATGATAAGGTTTAAGAAGCCGGAACGCCTTATACGCATGATCGTAAACGTAATCGATGAACAACTCGGCATAAGTCACGCAGCGATACTTCTTCACAGAGAACATAAAAATTCATTTGTTTTAATAGACTCAAAAGGCGAAAGCGGCGTGAGGATTCCGGTCGGCTTCATAAGAATGACCTTTGAGAACCCGCTGATAAAAATATTCAACGAAAGGAAAAACTACTTTATCTCCGAAACAGGCGTTCTCGTGTACGATACCCTGAAAGCGCTTCTGAAAAACAAAGAGGCTATTAACGGCCACAGGGAAATAGCAGATTCAATAGACCTTGTCATCAGACAGATGGAGCTTCTTAAGGCCATCGTCTGCATCCCGCTTTATAACAAGAAAAATTTTATAGGGGTGCTCGTCCTGGGCGAAAAAGTATCAAAACATAAATTCACGCGGCATGAAATGGGATTTTTCATGACGCTCGCCAATGACGCGGCCATGGCGATAGCGAACGCGCAGCTTATAGAAAGCCTTCAGGAGCGCGTGGAAGAGATAAAGGATCTCTACAACAGGGAACACAGGATATTCATACATACTGCAATTGCGCTTGCGGCTGCTATTGACGCGCGGGACCCGTATACGCACGGCCATACTGAACGCGTTACAAGCTATTGCCTTGCTGTAGCCGATGAACTGTCCGGCATACCCGAGGCCCTTGCTTACAAGAATTTCAAGGAAACATTGCATATAGCCGGGCTTTTGCACGACGTCGGAAAAATAGGTACTCCTGACTCAATATTGAATAAAAAGGGAAAACTCACTAAAAAAGAATACGAAAGAGTAAAAGAGCATCCCGTAGTAGGCGCTGCCATTTTAAGCCCAATCCAGGAACTGGGGGATGTGGCCAAAGAGGTAAAATATCACCAGGAGCGCTATGACGGAAAGGGCTATCCCGAGGGCATAAAGGGGAGTGATATTCCCTTGATAGCAAGGATTATCGCGGCGTGCGACGCTTTTGACGCGATTACCTCGGACAGGCCCTATCGCCAGCGGAAGATGGCAGAAATCGCCATTCGTGAACTTCAGGCAAATTCCGGCACACAATTCGATCCCCTCGTAGTCAGCGCCTTCCTCCTTGCCTTTGAAAAAGGTAAGATACTGGGAAGCAAGTAAAAAAAGCCGTTACCTAACTGTTACGTTCATTTTACCTTAGCGTTGCCACATCTATGTTAAATTATGATAAAGTTGCTTTTAGGAGGGCGTCAGAACGGAGTGAGGTGAGATGCGCCGTGAAAATTGTCATAAAGAAAAAGAAAAGCGGCAAAGATCATCTTATGGTCGAATTGCGGGATAAGAAAATTGCCAAGGAGATACGAAGACTCCTCAATACTCTCAAATCCCACAAAGTTAAATCTCGGGTACTGTCAAACGGAAAATTTGTTAAAAGAATTACCGAAAAAGACATGATTCATGAAGCCCCCGATTTGATCATAACCGATCGTAATATGCACTGGAGCCATATGTAAGAAATAGGGGAACCTCTTTTTAGAGCATTGGCGGAGTGATTATGCAGAGAACGCAGGCTTCGGAATTTCCTCTATTGAAAAAAATATGCGTAAGCGAACAGTCGAAATAAATGCTGTCACCTTTTGATAGCTTATATTCTTCCTTACCTACCTTAGCGGTAATATTTCCTTCCGTAACATAAATGAATTTTTCTGTCCCGGGCTTATTCTCCTCTTTATGCGTCTGGCCGGATTTTTTTATTTTTATAAGAAGAGGCATGAACTTCTTTTCCATAGGTTTTCCGACGAGGATTTCGGTGGTGGACTTTTTTGAGTGAACGAAAGATTCAGGGCGCTCTTTTAGCTTGCTTACGTGCACTTTCTTGGTGTCTTCTTCGATCTCCTTGTAGAATGTGGAAAGCGAAATGCCGAGCCCCCGGCAGATGGCAATGTGCGACTCAAGGGTCCCTATCATTATGTCGTTTTCCATGCGGCTTAAGGTGGCTACCTGCACCCCGCTTTTTTTCGAAAGCTCATTTAGCGTTACTTTTTGCGCTTTTCTAAGGACCTTCAGTTTTTTACCGATCTTCATATATTTATAATGATTACACAGATTACTTGCGCCTAAAAAGGTGCAACCGTGATTACACAGATAGTTAAAACATCAGGCGCTTTATTTGACAGCTTTTATTTCCGAAATTCACCAATAAACCAACTTTTAATCCAGACGCTCTTAAATAGGAAAGCACTTGATACTTAAAAAGGTCGGGCATATAACCGCTTACGGCTTTAATTTCAAGTACAACGCTATTCTCAACAAGCAGATCTAATACGAGAAAACCTACCTGTCTTCAAAAAATACTGAGAATTTCTTGCCCGTTTCATAACTAATCTTGGCGTCTTCCAAAGCCAATTCGAGGGCTTTATGATATATTTTTTCATTAAAGCCGGGACCCAAAGCGTTATGAACTTTAAAACAGCACGCGATTATCTGTTTAGTAAGAGGATCTTCGGTTCTTATCTGTGTAATCTTGGTTGCATATTTCATAAGCACAGAATCCGTGTAATCATATTAAATAAGTTTACACGATATTTTATATTTGTCAATATGAGTTTGACGAAAAGTCAAAGGCGTAACTTGACTTATAAGCTGAAATGTGCTAATCATATATAAAAGATCATGAAATTAAAACCTGCATTAAAAATAGCTGCCATAGCGTTCATAGCGGTGTTTATGACCGGTAAAACTTTTCTTTTTGCCGATTACGCAGCCGACGAGAAAATACTGCGTGAAGCGGTAGCTAAAAATCCAAAGGATTACGAAGCGGCTACGCAACTTGGATCGCTATACTGGGATGTCGGCAAAAGAAGAGCCGCGATAGGATTGTTCAGAAAAGCCATGAAGACGGCGCCCGATTACCCGCCGCCGTATTTCTTCCTGGGGCAGGCATATATTCTCGAGCGTAAGCCGGAGAAGGGATTTGCGCAATTTAATTTCTTTGAGAAAAAAATGGAAGCCTTGCCGGGAATAGATGAGAACGCGGCGGATTTTTATAGCATGGCTCTCCACGCTATAAGCAGGGCATATTTCCGGATGAAGGATTATAAAAAAGCCGCTTCGATATGCAAAAAGATAATTAAATTGAACCCGGATAATCAAGCCGCCCACTACAATCTCGCCGTATGCTATTACATATATTACCATCAGAGATCGAAAGCTTACAGCGAGCTAAAAAAAGTAATCGATATCAGGCCCTCAAGCCGCATAGCCGCGAAAGCCGAATTCTACATCGACTATATGCGCCGCAACCCTGACTCGCGCATGATCGGCGACTTCGACTTTATTGACGAGAAAGAGTAGCTGCAAAAAAAGAACTTGAAAAATGAGAACTTCTGTGAGATACTAATCCTAACAAGACAGAAGAGGAGAAGTGAGCAAAAGCATACTCCTAACGCTAATAGTTAGTTTGTTTTTGGTTCACAGCATTGTCGTAGCAGCAGAAGAGTTAGGAACCTACCCCATAAGCCCCATCGAAAAAGTTAGTCCAACAGAAATCAGTATAAAAGAGACTTTTGCGAGCGAGTTTAACATTCTTGCTTTCGCGCTTGGGATGTATCAACTTGAAACTGAAAAAGGTTTTTCCAAGGAAGACATAAAGGCGGCCCTGTCTGAAAGCAATCTCTCCTGCGGCTCGGCTATAAACATGGTATTTGACCTTGATAACATTGATATTCGAAAAAAAGGCTTTACGAGATATTACCCGTTTTCCGCGAACGAGAAAGATTTTATAATAAGAATTTTTGATTTGCGGGAGAAACATTTTCTTCCGGAGTTTGAAATTTTACACGAAGGTATATTTGAGGATTCTGATATAGGCTTCCAGATTCTTCCGGGGCTCAAAACCATTTTGCGTGGAAAGGAACTAAATAAATTCAGTCTGTCAGACCTGTCTGCTACCGAATGCTCCCTTTAAGCTCTGCCTTGTAGAGCGCATCATAAATAGGCCCGTCAGGCGTTAGCGTAGACTTAAATAAAATTATTTCGTTTATATCGCATGATTCAGGCCGGACCTCGAGAGAATCTACAAGATTTTTGAGGCTTTCCTTATTCTTGTCCGACCGGATTCTTCCAACGGTAAGATGGGCGCTGAAACGCCGGCCCTCTTCAGGAAATCCTATTTTTTCCAGCTCCCGCGACAGAATATCAGCCATTCCCTCGGCCTCGGAGCATCCTTTATCAGTTCCGGCCCACACGACGCGGGGGTGATCAAGATTCGGAAACGCGCCGAACTTAAAAAGACTTATCTCAAAAGGCGCTTGCTCTTCTGCCAGTGAATCCAGGATTTTTTTGATCCCGCTTAATTTTTCCTCCGGGATCTCGCCGAGGAACTTAAGCGTGAGGTGTATGTTAGAAGTTTTTACCCATTTGACGTCAGCGCCGGATTTTTTAAGCTTTTCCTGGCACCTGGCAAGCTCATTTTTTATGCCCTTTGATAATTCGAGCGCTATAAAAGCACGCATAATTCAGCTTTTAGTTGTCAGTAATCAGTTTTCAGTCTCGAGTAAGGAAGCTAAAAGATTCAGAGCGGCGCAGGAGGCCTTTTCTTTTATTGCGAGCCGCTTTCCCTTAAGCGTCAGCATTTTTACAAGTTTTATCCAACCGGCGTCGATTCCTACATAGACAAGCCCGATTGGTTTTTTTCGCGTTCCGCCTGTCGGACCGGCGATGCCTGTAACGCTTAAACCGATATCAGATCTCGCGCATTTTTTTACGCCCGTGGCCATGAGAAGTGCGGTTTCTTTCGACACGGCGCCGTATCGCGCGAGCGTTTTTTGCGGGACGCCGAGAAGTTTTTTCTTAGCATCGTTCGAATACGCAATTACGCTCATTAAAAAAAAGCGTGAGCTGCCGCTTAAATTTGTTATTTTATCCGAGATGAGGCCGCCTGTTACGGATTCGGCAATGGCGAGGGTCAGGCATTTTCGCGTGAGGGCTTCTCCGACGAGATACTCAAGTTTTTTTCGTTTCATACCTATATTATAACTCATTACACCCCGCAAGTGGAAACAAAATATTTTAAAAAAGATTGCAGCAAAACGGGGTTTCGCGTGTCTATATATATGTAGGGGCGTTATACGTTGAACGGTTGCGGTTGTGTCAGTCGGTTGCGTCGCGAGAAACGGTTGTGTCAGTCGGTTGCGTGAAAGGAGGAAATTTATGGAAGATAAGAAATATGTCAGGGGATTCGAAGATCTAGATGTATACCAGAATGCGTATAAGGCTATGCTCATGGTTTACAAGCAAGTAATTTCAAGCCTGCCAAAAGAAGAAAACTATGATCTTAAGGATCAGCTTAGAAGATCCTCAAAGGCGGTTCCGCGACTTATAGCTGAGGGGCACGCAAAAAGGCACCAAAAAAAGGGGTTTCAGAAGTATGTAGATGAGGCGTTAGCAGAATCCAATGAAACCATGGTCTCATTGTGCCAGGCGAGAGATTTATATCTTGGTTGCGTAAATATCGAAGTTTGCAAAAACCTTGTTAATGCCTACGACAAGATAAGCAGGCAGCTTTATAATCTTTCGTTGGCATGGGAGAGATTTGCCGGACGCAACCGAACGACTCGCCTTGCCGAGTTGAAGGCGAGGCAGGCGACCGACGTTTCGCGCGACGCAACCACAACCCAATAATGTAGAAAGAGCGAAAAAGGCTTTACAAGAAAGGGGGTATGTCAGTATAATATATGAACTATATTTAGGCTAATTTAGTTACTAGAGTATAATTAGGATAAAAAGGAGGAACGCATGGCAAAGTCAAAGAAGAGAGAAGAAGATAACGCAAAAATGAGGGAAGCGGCTCAGGGCGATAAGACTAAGGCGCTTGAGCTTGCGCTTAGCCACATAGAAAAGCAGTTCGGGAAGGGCTCTATAATGAAATTAGGGCAGGATTTCCATCTTAATGTGCCGGCCATTCCTACGGGAGCCATAACGCTTAATGTCGCCCTGGGGGTAGGAGGTGTTCCGCGCGGCAGGGTTATAGAGATATTTGGCCCTGAAGCGAGCGGAAAGACGACGCTTTCTTTGAGCGTGATAGCAAATGTGCAAAAGACCGGCGGTCAGGCAGCTTTCATCGACGCAGAGCACGCTTTTGACGCCACTTACGCGAAGAAGATCGGAGTTAACCTCGACAGCCTGCTTATATCGCAACCGGATAACGGCGAACAGGCGCTCGAGATAGCGGAAACCCTCGTCAGGAGTAACGCGGTTGACGTGATAGTCATAGACTCGGTAGCGGCCCTAACGCCCAAAGCGGAAATCGAAGGCGAGATGGGGCAGTCGTTCATGGGGCTGCAGGCGCGGCTCATGAGCCAGGCGCTCCGGAAGCTATCAGGCGTTATATCAAAATCGAAGACCTGTGTAATATTCATAAACCAGATAAGGATGAAAATCGGCGTTATGTGGGGAAATCCTGAAACCACCCCCGGTGGCAGGGCGCTTAAGTTTTACGCTTCAGTAAGGATAGACCTTCGAAGGATCGCGTCTCTGAAGAAGGGCGAGGAGGTCGTGGGAAACAGGGTCAGGGCCAGCATAGTGAAAAACAAGGTTGCCCCGCCATTCAGGAAGGCGGAATTTGACATCATGTATGACGAAGGAATCTCAAAAGCCGCTAACATACTGGATCTCGGGGAAAATCAGGGCGTAATAAAGAAGGCAGGCACCTGGTACATATACGGCGAAGACAAACTCGGTCAGGGCAAAGAGAACGCGCGCATATTCTTGAAAGAAAACCCTACTCTTATAACAAAACTTGAGAAAGAAATCCTGACAAGCATGAACGAAAAGGAAAAACAGGCGCAAGACGCATAATCGCACCACAAGTGAAAACAAGCAGTTTAGAAAAAGCGATCCAATACGGCCGGAGACTTCTCAATATAAGGCTGCGAAGCGAAAAAGAGCTGGAAGAAAGGCTTCTTAGAAAAGGCTTCAGCCGGAATGACACGAAGGACACCCTGTCTTGTTTCAGGCAGAAGAAGCTCTTGAATGACCTTGAGTTTGCAGAGGCCTGGGTTGAATCGAGAATGCGCTCGAACCCACGGGGGATATTGCTCCTCGAAAGGGAGCTCCGGGAAAAAGGCATATCGCGCTCGATAATACAAAAAGTTTTATCGGCGATCAAGGATGAAGAAAAAATACTGGCCGAGTCGATTGCCGAATCGCGCATGAGGGGCCTTAAGAATCTTCCCATGCAGAAAGCTAAAAGAAGACTTTTTGAGTACCTGGCCAGACGCGGTTTTAAATTTGACACAATAGACGATGTAGTGAACAGTTATTTTCATGAAGACGAGTGAAATAAGAAAAAAGTACCTGGATTTTTTCAGATCCAAAAGACACGAGATAGTGCCTAGCGACTCCCTTGTGCCGCGCGGGGATCCGACGCTTTTATTTACGTCAGCCGGCATGAACCAGTTCAAGGAGCAATTCATGGCTCGGGGCATAACGTATAGACGGGCCGCTTCGTGCCAGAAATGCCTCCGGACAGGTGACCTCGAAAGGGTGGGGAAAACATCGTGCCACCATACGTTCTTTGAGATGCTGGGGAATTTCTCATTCGGCGATTACTTCAAGAAGGAGGCAATCCTCTGGGGCTGGGAGTTCATGACTAAAGAACTCGGGATAAAAAAAGAAAAGCTCTGGGTGTCAGTATATAAAGATGATAAAGAATCGTATAATATCTGGAAAGATGTTATTAAACTTCCGGAGAAAAGGATACTGAAACTTGGTCCTGAGGAAAACTTCTGGCCGGCAAACGCGCCGAAAGACGGGCCTAACGGGCCGTGCGGACCGTGTACTGAGATCTTCTATGATCTGGGCGCAAATGGTAAAGACCTCGTAGAGGTGTGGAATCTCGTTTTTACGCAGTTCAACAGAAAAAGTGACGGTTCACTTGAGCCTCTGCCAAGTAAGAATATTGATACCGGCATGGGCCTTGAAAGAATAGCGGCAGTGATGCAGGGCGTTAAGACGAATTTTGAGATAGATATTTTTACACCGATTATCGAAGAGCTTAAAGCTTATAGCTTAAAGCTTAAAGCTGAAGATATAAACGCCATTGCTGATCACATCCGCGCGGTGACCTTTGCCATAGCGGACGACGTACCCCCTTCAAACGAAGAGAAAGGGTATGTGATACGAAAACTCATACGCCGGGCATACATGAGGGCGAAAGCGGACGAGCCGTTTCTCTACAAATTGGTTCACGTGGTAGTCGAAGCGATGAAAGACGCATACCCTGAGCTTCAGGATAGAAGAGAGGGTATAAGCCTTATCGTAAAAGAAGAGGAAGAGCGTTTTAAACACACGCTCTCACTCGCTATGCCGATCTTGCATGATGAGCTAAAAGCAGTGAAAAAAGGCGTGTTAAAAGGGGAAGTAATATTTAAACTGGTTGATACTTACGGATTGCCACTGGAGGTTATTGAGCAAGAGGCAGGGAAGAAGAAAATAAAAACGGAACAAAAAACTTTTCTGAAACTTATGAACGGGCGGCGCGAGCTCTCGAAGAAAAAGAGCAAAATAGAAGAGGATATTTTCGCGGGAAACGCGTTTAGAGACGCTCCCATACCGGAGTGTTCCCGCAATATGCCCCTTAAGGCTAAGATAGCGTTTATGGCGAAGGGTAAAGGCATTATAAAAAAGGCGAAAAAAGATGATACGGTGCAAATTCTGACTAATCCCCAAAGCTCTCTTTTTTACACGGAAGCCGGGGGGCAGATTGGCGATAAGGGAATTATAAGGGTTTATAAGGGAAAAGAAGGGACAATAAGGAGTGGCAAGCAAGGCGTGGCGGAAATTCTTAATACCGTAAAAATAGGAGAAAGAACAGTGCATTTTGCGCAAGTTACGGAAGGAACGATTTCTACAGGGGATATGGCCGAAGTTATTATAGACAGCGAGAGAAAAAAGCTTATCGCGAGAAATCACACGGCGACGCATCTTTTACACAGCGCGTTACGCAAGGTGCTGGGTGCTCATGTTCACCAGGCAGGGTCTTTAGTGAATGCTGACAGGTTCAGGTTTGATTTTGCGCACGGTAAAAAACTAACTGACCGCGAGATCGAAAGAATTGAGGAACTTGTGAGCGTTGAGATCAAAAAAGCAGTGCCGGTTAAAAAAGAGGAAATGTCTCTCGATAAAGCGAAAGAAGAAGGGGCCGTCGCGCTTTTCGGTGAAAAATACGAGAAAACAGTAAAGGTCATAACCTGCGGCGATTTTTCAAAAGAGGTGTGCGGGGGAACTCATATTGACAATACGAAAGATATAGAGCTTTTTAAAATAACGAGGGAAAGTTCCATAGCGAGTGGCGTTCGCAGGATAGAGGCTGTCACTTCAAGCCGGGCAAAAGATTGGCTCGAGGACAGGAAAAAGCAAAAAGCAAAAATTGAACAGCTCGATAAACAAAAAGAAAAAGAGAAAAAAGAGGAAAAAGAGCTTCTTGAAAAGGCAAAAGAGAACGTGGATGAAATAATAAAGAAGGCGAAAGACATCGGCGGCGTGAAGGTAATTGCCGAGGAAATAAAAAATAGCAACATGGGGATACTCAGGAAGCTCGCCGGCGCCATAAAATCAAAGGAAGAGAATCTTTTTCTTGCGCTCGCGGCTAGCGAGGGCGGCAAGGTGAGCATTGTTTTATCAGTAACGAAAGGCGTAGCCTCTAAAGGCATAGACGCTTCCGCGATTATAAAAGACATAGCGAAAATAGTAGAGGGCTCGGGCGGCGGAAGGGCTGATTTTGCGCAGGCCGGGGGCAATAATCCGGGAAGGATTAAAGAGGCGCTCGAATGCGCAGTGGAATTGGCGGAAGAAAGGATAAGGGGAAATAAGGGGCGATAAGGGGAAATAAGGGAAAAAACATGAAATTAGTAAAAATAGGAAGCACGAATTTTAAAAAACTAGTTAACCGGAATTCGCATTTCAAGAAGCGTGTTTCGGAAAGCGTAAAAAAGATTCTCGATAACGTGCGGCTACACGGGGACGATGCCGTCATTAAGTACACGAGAAAATTTGACGGAGTACGGCTTAGGACGAAGGACCTCAAGGTTTCGGAAACCGAAACCTCTGCCGCGTACCAGAATATAAAGCCTGAGATCGTTAACACGCTTAAAGCCGCAATGGAGAACATAAACAAGTTCTATCGGAAACAGCTCAAAAAATCCTGGAGGACAAGGGACAAAGACGGCGTTATACTCGGGGAGAAGATCACGCCGCTTGAAAACGTAGGCGTATACGTGCCGAGCGGAACAGTGCCGCTTGTCTCGAGCGTGTACATGACGGTTCTTCCCGCGCGGATAGCAGGCGTAGGAAGAATAGCGCTCGCTTCGCCGCCCAACAAATACGGCACGATAGACCCATACATTCTTGTAGTGGCGGATCTTTTAAAAGTAGACGAGATATATAAGGTAGGCGGAGCGCAAGCAATAGGCGCGCTTGCTTTCGGGACAAAGACGATACCGAAGGTTGATAAAGTAGTAGGGCCGGGAAACATATATGTCACAGAGGCGAAACGCCAGGTTTTTGGATATTGCGATATCGATATGCTAGCGGGTCCTAGCGAGGTAGTCATAATAGCTGACCGGTACGCCGACATCAAATACCTGAAAGCGGATCTCGCGGCGCAGGCTGAACACGCCAAGGGCGTAGCGATACTTGTTACGCCTTCTAAGAGTATAGTGAAGGCTATAAAAAAGGAAATCAACGAGGGGTTTATAGTTCTTACTAAGAGCCTTAAGGAAGCGGTGGAGGTAACAAACCTTCTCGCGCCTGAGCACCTTCAACTCATGATAAAGAATCCTCGTAACGCCATGAGGGAAATTAAAAATGCCGGGGCGATTTTCATAGGCCCTTATACGCCGGTTGTCGTAGGGGATTACGTAGCCGGCCCGAGCCATGTGCTGCCTACGGGCGGAACGGCGAGATTTTTCTCGGGGCTTGGAACAAATGATTTTGTAAAAAGCTCGCACGTAATGTCGTATACGAAAAAGGCGCTCGACGAAATAAAGGACGCGATCGCGAAACTTACGACTATAGAGGGCCTGCCGAAACACATGGAATCGGTTTGGAAGAGGTTTGAATAATAAGCTATAAGCTGTAAGCTTTAAGCTATATAGGGAGGGGAAAGATGACGAACAGAAGTCTGAAAAAAAGAAAAGCAAAAATAGACAGAAAGACCACGGAAACGAAAATAGTATGTGACCTGGTGGTCGACGGAGACGGGAAAGCCGATATAAAGACAGGAATCGGTTTTCTTGACCACATGCTAGCGCTTTTCGCGTTCCACGGCCTTTTCGATCTAAAGCTAAGGGTAAAAGGGGATCTCGAGGTGGATACGCATCACACGAATGAGGACGTGGCGATAGTCATGGGACAGGCTTTCAAGAAGGCGCTCGGGGCCTGTAAAGGCATAAGGCGTTTCGCTTCTTCGGAAGTGCCCATGGACAAGGCGCGCGCCAAGATCGCTATTGATATAGCGAGCCGCTTTTCGTTTGATGGAATAAAATTTGCCGACGAAAAATTTGCAGAAGCCACAAAGCCATCCGAAGGCTATTCCATGGAAGACGGAGGCGATTTTCTTGATACGTTCGCCAAAAATCTCGGCATGAATTTGCACGTTGATATTCTTTCAGGAAGTGATATGCACCACATGCTCGAGGCAGTATTTAAGGCTCTTGGCATAGCCATGGACCGCGCTACTGAGATTGATCCGCGAAGACAAAAGGCCGTGCCGTCTACTAAGGGGATACTCTAGTTACGAAAAGACGAAAAGACGAAAGGACGAAAGGACGATCAGTTGAAAGTAGAGACGATTAGGACATATAGAATACAGAGTGTAAGAGACCTTGAGGTTTATAGATTGGCGTTTAATACAGCTATGGAGATTTTTGAGATAACGAAAGAGTTTCCAAAGGAAGAGACTTATTCGCTGATAGACCAGATCAGAAGATCTTCCAGGTCAGTTTGCACGAATTTATCTGAGGGATGGCGTAAGCGCAAATATGAAGCGGTATTTATAAACAAGTTGAGAGATGCAGCGCAAGAAGCAGCAGAAACTCAAACATGGCTTGAGCTTGCGCTAGCCTGCGAATATATAACAAGGAATATTTTTCAAGGAATAGATGAAAAGTATGAACATATTTTCGCTATGTTAAATACGATGGAGAAAAAGGTCGGAACATTTTGTAAATAACAAAAACGAATCGTCCATTGTCCTAGCGAGCGTAAGCGAGTGATCGTCCATCGTCCATCGGAACGTGAGATTTGAAAACAGTGAAGATAGTTATAATCGATTACGGTATGGGGAACTTAGCGAGCGTGCATAACGCGATGAAGTTTCTTGGTGCAGACGTGAAGGTAAGCAGCGCCCCGCAAGACATTAAAGACGCTGATAAACTGATTCTGCCGGGGGTAGGGGCCTTCCGGGATACAATGGAAGGCCTTGATAAAAGAGGCCTTTTGAATGTTTTGCAAATAGCCATGAGGGAAGGAAAGATTTATCTCGGGATATGCCTGGGCCTGCAGATACTTTTTGAAAAAAGCGAGGAAGGTAATGCCAGGGGCCTTGGTATTTTTAAAGGAAGTGTCAGGAAATTTCAGAAAGATAAAGGGCTTAAGATTCCTCACATAGGATGGAATTCAGTGGATAAAAGACAAGTAATAGACGATAAAATGCTTCTTGACGGAATACATAATTACTCCTACTTTTACTTCGTGCATTCGTATTACGCTGAACCCGAAGATAAGAGCATTATAGAAGCCACGACTAATTACGGTGCAAGATTTGCGTCGTGCGTGTGGAAGGACAATATACACGCGGTGCAGTTCCACCCGGAGCGAAGCCAGGAGATCGGCCTAAAGATGTTGGAAAGCTTTATTAAGCTATAAGCTATAAAAGATATGAAGATAATACCGGCGATAGACCTGATAAACGGAAAAGTGGTAAGACTTGAAGTCGGCCGCTTTGATAAGGTAAAAATATATACAGACGATCCTGTTGAAAAAGCAAAAGAATGGAGCGATCTGGGCGCAAAGCTGCTTCATGTAGTAGATCTAGACGGAGCGAAAATCGGAAAACCGCAGAACTTCGACGTCATAAAAAAAATAGCTGATTCAACAGAGCTTGATATAGAGATGGGCGGTGGCTTAAGAGATGAAAAAAATATCGCTCAAGCCTTTTCTCTGGGCATAAAATACGCAGTGGTGGGTACGAGCGCGGTGCAAGACAGCGGTTTTTGCACGCGCATGATCAAGAAGTATAAGAACAGAATAGTATTCGCTGTTGACGTAAAAGACGGCAAGGTCGCGATAAAGGGCTGGCAGGAAAGTTCCGATACTGACGTGGCAGAATATCTGAGTAGGCTTGAAAAAATGGGCGCGAAAACAGTTATTTACACTGATATATCGAAAGATGGAATGATGGCCGGGCCCAACATTGCTGTACTTAAAGAAATACTTTCATCTACATCGCTGGATGTCATAGCCTCGGGAGGCGTTTCGCGGCTCGCGGACATAAAAGTCCTTAAGGGACTTGAGAAAGACGGGCTGAAAGGCGTCATAATAGGAAAAGCGCTTTATGAGGGGAAGATCGATTTAAAGGAGGCTTTTGATGTTGTCTAAAAGAATAATACCGTGCCTTGACGTGAAGGACGGGCGCGTGGTTAAAGGCGTGAATTTTGTGAATCTGAAAGACGCGGGCGACCCCGTGGACAACGCGAAAGTCTATAACGACGAAGGGGCCGATGAGCTTGTGTTCCTGGACATAACAGCGAGCCACGAAAAAAGAAAAACCATGGTGGATGTGGTTGAGCGCGTTGCGAAAGAGGTTTTTATGCCATTTACCGTAGGGGGCGGGATAGGGTCCCTGGAGGACATACGCAACCTCTTAAACGCCGGCTGCGACAAAATCTCTATCAATACGCAGGCGGTAAAGGATCCTGAGTTTGTTAAAGAGGCGTCGGATAAATTCGGAACGCAGTGCATAGTAGTGGCGATAGATGCGAAGAAAAAACAAGGCAAGTGGGAAGTTTACATAAACGGCGGGCGCGACGCCACCGGAATAGACGCTATAGAGTGGGCCAAAAAAGTCGAAGGTTTGGGCGCCGGTGAGATCCTTCTTACGAGCATGGATAGAGACGGGACAAAAGACGGATACGATATAGAGATTACAAGAAATATCGCCGAAGCGGTTAATATACCTGTCATCGCATCAGGCGGGTGCGGACGGCTTGAACATTTTTATGAGGCCCTTGCGGAAGGAAAAGCAGACGCGGCACTTGCCGCGAGCGTGTTTCATTTTAGGGAATTGTCGATAAAAGAAGTAAAGGATTATCTAATGGGGAAGGGTATTGAAATAAGGGGTAACAAGAAATGATTGAGAAACTTAATTTTGACGAAAAGGGATTAATTCCCGCGATAATACAGGATTACAAGACGAATAAGGTATTGACGCTTTGCTATATGAACAAAGAGGCTCTCTCGAAGACGCTTGAGGAGGGAAAAGTTTATGTTTTCAGGCGGTCCAAGAAAAAAATCATGCTGAAAGGTGAAACATCCGGTTACACGCAGGCCGTAAAGGAAATATTTGTGGACTGTGCGGATAATTCAGTCCTCTTTAAGGTTGAACAGCGCTCGGCAGCCTGTCATGAGGGATACTTTACCTGTTATTTCAGGCGCGCTGATAAAAACGGAAATTACGAGATAATCGAGAAGAGGGTGTTTGATCCGAAGGACGTATATAAAGGTTAACATTTAAACCCGGTTGTGGTTGAGTTGGTCGGTTGTGTCGCGGGAAACGGTTGTGTCAATGGGTTGCGTGAAATAAGTACACGCAACCGATCGACGAAAGAAAATTATGCATTATCCTAGTAAAAAAGAATTTATAAAGTTAGCCAAAAAGGGCAACGTGATACCGGTGTATCGGGAGATACACGCGGATTTCGAGACGCCACTCTCGGCGTTTGCCAAGATTGACTGCGGAGAATTTTCTTATCTCCTCGAATCAGTCGAAGGAGGCAAGCGTATAGCGCGATATTCGTTCCTGGGCTCGAACCCGTCGCTTGTTTTTATGAGCAAAGGAAAAAACATAACCATCATCGACCGGAAAAAGAAAAGAACCTACAGGACGAAATCCGATCCCCTCGAGGAGATACGGCGCATCATGCGGGGATTTTCATTTGTGCCGATTAAGGGGCTTCCGAGGTTTTGCGGGGGGCTTGTCGGGTATATGGGGTACGACATGGTAAGATTTTTCGAAAAACTGCCCGATAAAAACCCGAATGATCTTGGACTTCCCGGCTCTCTTTTTGTACTTACGGATACCATACTTATTTTCGACCACGCTGATCGCAAGATAAAGGTGGTATCGAACGCGCACGTGAATAAGCACGCGGGCCGCTCATACGACGAAGCGGTAAAAAAAATAGAGAACATCATAAAAAAGTTAAGCGTTCCCATAGCCCGCGTGGAGAAAAAAATAATCGGGATAAAAAAACGCTCCGTAAAATCGAATTTCACGAAACAAGGTTTCATGGAAACAGTGAAAAAGGCCAAGACTTACATAAAAAAAGGCGATGTCATACAGGTTGTTCTTTCACAGAGGCTCAAGACCAGGATAAAATGTGACCCGTTCGACATATACCGGGCGCTTCGCAGCATAAACCCGTCCCCGTACATGTTTTATTTGAAATTCGGCAAGGTTTCTTTTGTCGGCACCTCCCCGGAAATAATGGTCCGTTCGGAAGACGGCCTCGCAGAAGTAAGGCCTATCGCCGGAACGAGAAAGCGTGGAAGGAACGGAAGAGAGGATGCGGCTCTCGCAAGAGAGCTTTTAAAGGATCCTAAAGAGCGCGCCGAACACATAATGCTCGTGGACCTGGGAAGAAACGACATAGGAAGGGTATGCGACTTCAAGAGCGTAAGGGTAAGGGAATTCATGACTGTAGAAAAATATTCTCACGTGATGCATATCGTAAGCGATATATCCGGCCGGCTTAAAAAGGGGAAAGACGTATTTGATCTGGTAAGGGCGTCGTTTCCCGCGGGCACGGTATCCGGGGCACCCAAGATACGCGCAATGGAAATCATAGACGAGCTTGAAAACGTAAAAAGAGGCCCGTACGCCGGAAGTGTCGGGTATTTCAGCTTTTCCGGAAACCTCGATACGTGCATAACCATACGCACGATAATCATAAAAGATAAAACCGCCTACATACAGGCCGGCGCCGGCATAGTAGCGGATTCAAATCCCGGCAGGGAATATTGTGAAACTCTCAACAAGGCAAAGGCCATGCTGGCCGCGATAGATGAAGCGGAGAAGGGATTTGAGTAATTTGTAATTGGTAATTTGTAATTTGTAGGGACAAAGGGGCGAGAAGGCTAAAATATGATATTAATAATAGATAACTACGACTCGTTCACGTATAACCTCGTGCAGTACCTGGGGGAGCTCGGCGCGGATCTTAAGGTATTCCGTAACGATAAGATTACTTTAAAGAAAATAAAATCCCTTAAGCCTGCGAAAATTATAATATCGCCGGGCCCGGGGATGCCCAAGAACGCCGGCATATCAAATATGCTCGTGCGCGAATTTTCAGGTAAGATCCCCATACTGGGGGTTTGTCTCGGACACCAGTGTATAGGCGAGGTTTTTGGCGGTAAGATAGTGCAGGCCGCGCGCATTATGCACGGCAAAACATCGTTGATCTACCATAACAAAAAAGAGATATTCAAGGCCGTGAAGAATCCTTTTGAGGCAACGCGATACCATTCGCTTATAATAGAGAAAAAAACCTTTCCCCCATGCCTCTCGGTAACGGCCGAGACCAAAGAGAAGGAAATCATGGGCGTGAAACACAAAAAACACCCGACATGGGGAGTGCAGTTTCATCCGGAATCAATATTAACGGGAGAGGGGAAGAGGATATTAGATAATTTTCTGCGTATTGCATCGGTCGGTGGCGGTGGCGTCGGGCGAAACGTAGGGCGTCGTTCGGTGGCGTGAGGAAAAGAATGATAGAGCAAGTAATAGAAAAACTGAAAAGCAAAAAGGATTTAAGTTCCAAGGAAACTGAAGGGATTTTTACCGAGATAATGTCCGGTAAGGCCGCGACAGAAAGCATAGCGGTGTTCCTTCTCGCGCTTAAGGAAAAGGGCGAGACTGTGGACGAAATAACCGCGGCAGCCCGCGTCATGCGAAAATTTGCGACAAAAATAAACACTGAACGGTCAAACCTCCTTGATACCTGCGGGACAGGAGGTGATTCCTCAGGAACGATCAACGTTTCTACCATAAGCGCGTTGGTGGCGGCGGGTGCCGGCGCAAGGGTAGCTAAACACGGCAACCGCGCTGTCTCGAGCCGATGCGGGAGCGCTGACCTCTTGGAGAAGCTAGGCGTTAATATAAACGCGCCAATAAAAACGCTCGAGAAATGCGTAAACGAAATAGGCATAGGGTTTCTTTTTGCTCCGATGTTTCACAGCGCCATGAAATACGCGCGCGAGGCGCGGAAAACGATAAAAACAAGGTCGATTTTCAATATACTCGGCCCGCTTACAAACCCGGCCGACGCGTCGTGTCAGGTCGTGGGTGTCTACGATGAGGGCCTCGTGAGGACAATCGCGGACGTTTTAAAAAACCTGGGATCAAAACGGGCCCTCGTAGTTCGCGGGAAAGACGGACTGGATGAGATAACCACTGCCGGCGATACGTCTGTCGCAGAACTCAAAGAAGGCGACGTAAAGGAATATATGATACGGCCTGAGGATTTCGGATTTGTCCGGGCAAAAAATAAGGATTTAAAAGGCGGCGATGCCGAGTTCAACAAGGGCGTGGCGCTGGGGATATTAAAAGGGGAAATAAAGAGCGATATAGTGCTACTTAATTCAGGAGCGGCGATTTATATTACCGGCCTCGCGAAAGATATAAAAGACGGCATAAAAAAAGCGAAAGAGGCGATAGATTCCGGCCAGGCGATGGAAAAATTGAAACTACTTAAAAAAATAACAAATGCTTAAAGCTTATAGCTTACAACTTAGAGCTAAACCATGATACTATCGAAGATAATAAACGCAAAGCGTAAAGAAATAGACGTTGCAAGGTCCAAGATGCCGGAAGCAAAGCTTAAGGAGCTTGCCGGGAAGATCTACGCCAAAAGTTCCTTCAAGCGCAATATTGGCAGGCCTCACCACGTAGACCTGATAGCAGAGCTTAAGAAAGCGTCTCCATCGCAGGGAATTATTCGCGGGGATTTTAACCCGCTAAAGATAGCTCTTACTTACCAGGCGAATGGCGCGTCCGCGCTTTCAGTATTGACGGATGAGAGATTTTTCGAAGGAAGCCTGCACACATTGAAAGAGCTAAAGAGTAAGGTCACGCTGCCTATTTTAAGAAAAGATTTTATTATCGATGAATACCAGATCTATGAATCGCTCTACTGGGGCGCAGACGCGATTCTTCTCATAGCGAACATACTGACAGAGGAGGAACTGTGTGGTTTTTATAAAATAGCCAAACGCCTCGGCATGGACGTAATGGTGGAGGTTCACTCCGAAGAGGATCTTGAAAAGGCCCTGAAATCAGGCGCCTCCATAATAGGCATAAATAACAGGGATCTCAACACGTTCAGGGTGGATCTGGCCATTACGCAGAGGCTGATAAGGCTTATCCCGCCGAACAAGATAAAGGTTTCTGAAAGCGGGATCAAGACGTACGAGGATGTAATGTTCCTGAAGAGCCTTGGCGCGGACGCCGTGCTTATAGGCGAAGCATTCATGAAAGCGGATGATATTGCTTCGAAGATACGCGAAATAATGAGGTACTGATGGTAAAAGTAAAAATTTGCGGAATGACAGAACTAAGAGATGCGCTGAAGGCGTACGAGCTCGGCGCGGACATGGTAGGGTTTGTGTTCTTTAAAAATAGCCCGAGGATGGTGGACCCGGAACACGCTCGTGTTATTATCGAGGACCTTCCGAAAGAACTTCTTAAGGTGGGGCTCTTCCTGGATCAGCCGCTGGACGAGGTCCGTGCGACCGCAAAAAAGTGCCACCTGGACCTCATTCAGTTGCACGGCACGGAAAGCGATTCCTACTCGAAGGATCTTAAAAAATATTTTAAAATAATAAAATCTTTCAGGATCAAGGATGAAGAAGGTTTCGGCAACGTCGAACATTATGAAAATGCGGATTATTATCTTTTTGATAATTACGTGAAGGGCATGCCCGGAGGGACGGGAAAAATATTTGACTGGGACCTCTTGTCCGGAAAAAGCTTTTCGAAGCCATTTTTTCTGGCCGGCGGGCTCAATCCCGGCAACGTGAAATGTGCGATAGAAAAGGTTTCCCCATATGCAGTTGACGTGGCGAGCGGAGTGGAAAAGTCGCCCGGTAGAAAAGATTACAAACTTTTAAAGGAGTTTATTGACAATGCGAAAAAAGCCTAGGATACCGGACAAAAGGGGTTATTTCGGGTTGTTCGGAGGGAAATTTGTGCCGGAGACGCTTATCTCTGCCCTCGAAGAACTTGAAGGCGCCTTGAAAAAGGCATTACGCGACAGAAGTTTTTTAACGGAACTCGGGTACTATCTTAAAGAATACGCCGGCCGGCCTACTCCGCTCTACTACGCGGAGAATCTTACAAGAATATCCGGCGGCGCGAAGATTTATCTGAAACGCGAGGACCTCGCGCACACCGGCGCCCACAAAATAAACAACACTCTCGGCCAGGCGCTTCTCGCGAAAAAAATGAAGAAAAAGCGCATAATAGCCGAGACCGGCGCGGGCCAGCACGGTGTCGCGACTGCCACGGTAGCAGCGCTTTTCGGGTTTAAATGCGACATTTATATGGGCACTGAGGACATACACCGCCAGGGGCTCAATGTTTACAGGATGCGCCTTCTCGGCGCGCGGGTAATACCAGTGGATTCAGGCTCAAAGACCCTAAAGGACGCTACAAATGAGGCCATACGGGATTGGGTCACGAACGTGAGGGATACGCACTATATCCTGGGTTCAGTAGTCGGCCCGCACCCCTATCCATTTATGGTAAGGGAATTTCAGTCAGTCATAGGAAAAGAGACGCGTTCCCAGATAAAGAAAAGCAAAAAGCGCCTTCCTGATTATCTTGTTGCCTGCGTTGGCGGAGGAAGCAATTCGATAGGCATGTTCCATCCGTTCTTTAACGATAAAAAAGTAAAGTTCATAGGAGTGGAAGCAGCCGGCAGGGGTATTTCTTCCGGCGCGCACGCTGCGTCGCTTTTAAAAGGAGAAGCCGGCGTCCTGCACGGGAGCTTGAGCTTTCTTTTGCAGGACCGGGACGGACAGGTTAACATGGCCCATTCGATATCAGCCGGGCTTGATTATCCGGGCGTTGGGCCGGAGCATTCGTATTATAAGAAAATAAAAAGAGCAGAATACGTAGGCGTTACGGATAAAGAGGCGCTTGTAGGCTTTAAGGCCATTACGATCCACGAAGGTATAATCCCGGCGCTTGAATCAGCACATGCAGTATATTACGCGTTGAAACTCGCGAAGAAACTTTCGAGGAATAAAATAATCGTCGTATGCCTTTCGGGCAGGGGAGATAAGGATATAGATATCGTGAAGGAGCACATATAGTCGTTAGTCGATAGTCGTTAGTCGTTAGTCATTAGTAGCAAATTGCAGATTTTAGAAAAGGATTGCAAAATGAACAGAATAGACGAATTGTTTAAAAAACTAAAAAAACAACGCAAAAAAGCGTTTATCGTGTACGTAACCGCGGGTTATCCGAATCTCTCTGCCACGGCGAGGCTTTTGCCTATCCTTGAAAAAGCGGGAGCGGATCTAATAGAACTCGGCATACCTTTTTCCGATCCTCTGGCGGACGGGCCGACCATACAGAAGTCATCTCACGAAGCGCTTTTAAAAGGCGTGAACGTAAAATCTATTTTGCGCCTTGTGCGGGAATCGAGAAGAAAGGTGTCAGCGCCCCTTGTATTCATGACTTACTATAACCCCATTCTTAAATACGGGTTTAAAAATTTTATCAGGGACTCAAAAAAAGCAGGCATTGACGGGGTAATCGTTCCGGATCTTCCACCCGAGGAAGCGGGTGAACTTAGTAAAGTCGCAAAGAAAATGGATTTTGATACGATTTTTCTGGCCGCGCCTACTAGCACGAAGAAAAGGCTTTTAAAAATAGCGGAAAAATCCAGAGGATTCATATATTACGTTTCGCTTACCGGCGTAACAGGCGCAAGAAAGCGCCTCCCATATGACTTAGTAAGGCATGTAAAGAACTTGAAGAAAATCACGAAAAAACCAGTGTGCGTGGGCTTCGGAATATCGAGTCCTAAGCAGGCGCGCCACATATCGCGGCTTGCAGACGGCGTCATCGTGGGGAGCGCCTTTATAAAGATTATCGAGAAAAATGCCGGAGATAAAGGCGCATATAAAAAGGCAGCCTCTTTCGCGCGCAGCATGGGAAAGGCAGTTCATTCAAGATGACGCAACGGGTTTACGCGGTTCTTTTAGCCGGCGGGGAGGGCAAAAGGCTATGGCCGCTTTCAAGGAGCGAAAAGCCGAAAGGCTTTTTAAGAATAGCCGATCATAAGCCTCTTATAAGCTGCGCCATAGACGGGCTCAGGGGTTTTGTAGATAAAAAACACACCCTTATCGTAATAAACAAATCCCAGAAAAGCCTCCTTAAGGGTTTGGCAAAAGGGATCCCGGATAAAAACATTCTGCTTGAACCGCTTAAGAAGAATACGGCGGCTGCCGTCGGGCTTGCGGCCACGCGCCTTTCTGCGGACGATATTATGGTTGTCCTTCCCACGGACGCTATCATAAAAAATAGATCTGCTTTCCTCTCTGCTATAAAAAGGGCCGTTTCTTTTGTCGCGAAACAAAAAGACGCTATTTGTTGTGTTGGCATAAAACCAAGAGAGGCGAAAACCGGTTACGGCTACATAAAGCTTGGCTTCGAAAAAGCGAAGGGCGTCTATCTTGCCGGTAAATTCATCGAAAAACCCTCCCGGGAAAAAGCGGAAGAGATGTTAAGAAAAGGTAATTTTTTGTGGAACGCCGGGATGTTTGTTATGAAGGCAGAAACAATTCTTTCCTCGATGAGAAAGTACGCGCCGCGACTTTATAGGGCGCTTATGGCTATAAAGGTGGGTGGGAATATCGCCCGCGCTTATTCGCTGATGAAAAACGTATCGATAGATTATCAGGTCATGGAGAGGGCCAAAAATCTTTATTGCGTAAAAGGGAACTTTTGCTGGAATGACCTGGGGAGCTGGCTGAGCGTTGCCGACATGGAAGGGGCGCCGAGGGATAAAAAGGGAAATTTTTGTTTTGGCCCTGTAAAACATGAACATACCTCACGCTCCATAATGTACAACGCCACAAAAGACACTATGCTTGTATCGGGGCTTCGGAACATGATAGCGGTACACGCGAGTGGCAAAACGCTCATATGCGACAAGAAGGACGCTGAGAACGTAAAAGAGATAGCAACGTTTTTTACCGACAAAGCATGAAGATACTCGGATTAGACATAGGAGAAAAAAGAATAGGCATTGCGATAAGTGATGCGCTGGGCATAATCGCGCAGGGACTCGAGACTTTTTACAGGGAAAATCCGCCGGGAATTATCGAGAAACTACGGAAAATCGTAAAAGAAGAAGGGGTGAGTGCCATAGTGGTTGGGTTGCCTTTAAACATGGACGGGACAGAAGGGCCCAAGGCAAAGGAAGCCATAAATTTCGCGAATGAGCTGAAAAAGGAAATAGAATTGCCCGTAAAGTTATGGGATGAGCGCTTGAGCACGGTTGAGGTTGAAAGGCTTATGATAAGCGCCGGCGCTTCCAGGGCAAAGAGGAAGAAGAAAATAGATAAGCTCGCGGCACAGGTGATATTGCAAGGCTACCTTGATTCGAGAAAGCACGAGTAATGTACAAAATAAAAAAGCTTAGAAACGGTTTCAAGATTATAACATCCGAAATGCCGCACATGGATTCGATAGCCGTAGGGCTATGGATAGGCGTGGGTTCGCGGTACGAGACAAAAAGACTTTGCGGCATAAGTCACCTCGCCGAGCACATGCTGTTTAAGGGTACCCATACCCGTTCAGCTTCCGCGTTAAAGGAGGCCATCGAGGGAAAAGGCGGGAGCTTTAACGGCTTTACTACGGAGGAGATGACATGCTTCTTAGTCAAAATGCCGGCGAATTATATGGAACTGGGATTCGATATATTAAGCGACATGGTAAGGAACCCGGCGCTCGACGAGCGCGAGCTTGAAAAAGAAAAATACGTGATCGGGGAAGAGATAAAAATGTACAGGGACCAGCCGGCGCAACACGTATTTGATATCCTTTCAGAGGAAATGTGGCCCGGCGAAGCGCTGGGAAGGCCCATTCTGGGATATGAGAAAACCGTAAAAAGCTTTAAAAGAAAGGATCTCATTTCTTTCATGGGGCGCTATTACAGTCCGGAAAACATTGCCTGTGTTGCGTGCGGAAAAATAAATCAAAAAAAACTTTATAGTGCCGCGCAAAATTTATTCAGCCGTTCCGGGCGCGCAAAGCGCGAGGGGCTATCGTATAAACGCCTCACAAGAAAAGGAAAAAGCTTGACGGTATTTCGCAAAAAAACAGAGCAAGCTCATCTTACGCTCGGGTTTCACAGCATAAACCGGTCTCACAAGGCGCGCTACGCGATAGCGCTGCTTCACATAATACTGGGCGGCAACATGTCGAGCCGGCTTTTTGACAGGCTCAGGGAAGAAAAGGCCCTCTGCTATGACATCTCCACGGCCGTCAAGAAATACAGCGACACCGGCGCCTTTGTCATTCACGCGGGTATAGCGAACGACAAAATGCTCGATGCCTCGGAAGAGATAATAAAGGAGCTCGAGGAGATAAGAAAGAATCTTGTGATGCCGGACGAGCTTGAGCGCGCCAAGGAATACGCCAAGGGGCAGCTTCTTTTAGCGCTTGAGGATACCGGTTCCAGGATGGTGTGGCTCGGAGAAAAAATCATGACTGAAGGCGCTGCATTGCCTATCAGGGAGCTCTTAAGGAACATCGAAAAAGTAAGCGCGGAAGACGTGCGAAAAACCGCGAATATTGTATTTTGCAACAATAACCTGAATTTCGCCGCGATAGGGCGGGCGCAGAAAGGCGTTCGCAAGAAGCTAAAAGGCATATTAAATCTCTAACTAAAAACTAAAAACTGAAAACTGATAACTATTTATGAGGGGCTCAATACGATTATTTAAGGTTGCCGGCATATCGATAAACGTCCACATAACGTTTTTTATACTGCTTATTCTTTTTCTCGGAGCCGGCATAAAATGGCTCTTTGTGATAATGGGCGTATTTTTCTTCGTGACATTGC
>JADHYM010000017.1 GCA_016782445.1 Candidatus Omnitrophota bacterium
GTGGCTCACGGCAATTGGTGTATTTAAGATTTCTCCCCAGCACTTATTTTATCAAAATAAGTGCTGGGTTTACTCAATTACGCTGTTCGCACACAAAATTTTCTGTCTTCAAGGCCACGCCGCCTCCATCTGCCCAAGCCACACAAAACCTCTTTTATTCTAGCTACGCGAACTTATAATAACTAGAGTTAAAAGGGCTTTCGGGCATTGCTGAAGCGGCTTTAAAAATCGCGAATACAATCGCGCCATTTCGTTGCGCAATCTTTTGCGCAGTAGCTATGAGCGATTTTTATAGAGCGAAGCGAGGGGCGCGTATCCCCGAGCGAGCGTCCGCCAGAAGCAATGCTCGGAAGACCTTTATTAATCAAGCTGCTGGAAGGGCATTAGCGTTCGGCCCCATATTCGCCTTGACAAACTCGCCCCATATTTTATAATATATACTATTATTATCTCGTATGGGGACAGGTTTCCATATGGGGCGTAGTCTCTCGAAGAAACCTGTCCCCGCCTAAAAAAAGGAGAAGACGTGCCAAATACTATCCCTATCCGCAACGTAGCCCTTCTCGGTCACTCACATTCCGGTAAAACGCAGCTCGCGGAAGCCATGCTCGCAGCGGCAGGCGCTATTCCTATAGCCGGGCGCGTTGATAAAGGCACCTCGGTTTCGGATTACAATGAAGACGAAAAGGGAAGGAAAATATCCATAAACTCCTCGATATTGAATTTCACAAAAGGCAATACGAGGGTTAACCTTATTGATGCGCCGGGTTACGGTGATTTTATAGGTGAAACCATAAGCGCCGTACAGGTTTCAGACGGGGTTATACTGGTAATCAACGCAACCGGCGGGATTGAAATAGGCACTAATACGGCTCTTAAGTTGATTGCTGCGAGAAATTTGCCCGCAATTATTTTTATAAACAGAATGGATAAGGAGCATGCAGATTTTAAAAAATGCCTTGAAGGACTCGAAGCAAGGATAGGAAAAAAGTGCGTATGTTTGACATATCCGATAGGAGAAGAAAGTTCTTTTAAAGGAGTAGCGGATTTAATGACAGGCGAAGGCCTTGATGGGGTTTCGCCGGATGAAGAAAAAGACAACGCGAAAAGACTTCAAGAAGCGTTAAAAGAGAACATAGCGGAATCAGACGACACTCTTCTCGAAAAATATCTGGAAAAAGGAAACCTGACACAGGAAGAGATACTGGAAGGCGCGAAAAAAGCGGTTCTTGAAGGAAAGATAATACCTGTTTTATGCGGATCTTCCGTATCTCAGGTGGGGATTAAGGAACTTCTCGATTGTATTATTTCTTATCTGCCCTCACCGGCCGATGCTCCGGCAAAAGAAGCTACAAATATAAAAACCGAGGAAAAGATCAAAATTAGCGCAAAAGAAACGCCTTTCTTCAGCGCGCAGGTGTTTAAAACAATCTCTGACGCTTATGTAGGACAGATATCAATATTCAGGGTTTATTCGGGCAGCGTGTCTTCAGCTGCTTCTGTGTATAACGTAAGCCGGGGCTCCGGTGAAAAATTGGGCCAGCTTTTAAGTTTACAGGGAAAAGAGCAAAAACACATCTCTTCCATAGAAGCAGGTGATATCGGAGCAGTGGCAAAGCTTAAAAACACGCATACCGGAGACTCTCTCGCCACGGAGCAAAATCCCGTCAAATTCACAGATATAGCTTTTCCGGAACCGGCTATATCCTTTTCCATAAAGCCTAAAACGCGTTCAGATGAAGATAAGATCTCAAACGCGCTTCATAAGCTTACGGCAGAAGACATGGCTTTCAAAATAACACGTGATGCGCAGACAAAAGAGCTTATCGCTTCCGGAATGGGAGATCTTCACATAATGATAATGATCAACCGTCTCAAATCGAGATACAATGTACAGGTGGACATGGGCACGCCGAAAGTAGCGTATAGAGAAACCATAACCGGTCAGGGCGGTGCCCAGCACAGGCACAAGAAACAGTCCGGCGGCGCCGGCCAGTTTGCCGAGGTGTGGATGCGCGTTGAACCTCTCGAGAGAGGGCAGGGTTTTGAGTTTGTGAACGAGGTTGTAGGAGGAGCCATTCCCGGCCCTTTTGTGGTGAGCTGCGAAAAAGGGATAAAATCCGCCATGCAAGAAGGCGTTTTAGCGGGTTATCCGCTGGTGGACGTGAAGGCTATAGTGTATGACGGGAAAACCCACCCTGTTGATTCGAAGGATATCGCTTTCCAGATAGCCTCAAGAAGCGGATTTAAGGAATCAGTGCTTAAGGCAAAGCCGGTTCTTCTTGAACCGATAATGGACGTTGACGTTACGGTTCCGGACGAGTTTATGGGCGATATTACGGGCTCGCTGAATTCACGCCGTGGAAGAATAATAGGAATGGAGCCCGGCATAGGCATGCAGGTAATAAAGGCGAAAGTTCCTTTAGAAGAAATGTATAAATGGGCGAACGAACTTAAGTCTCTCACCGGTGGCAGGGGAAGCTATACCATGAGATTTTCGCATTACGAAGTCGTGCCTGCGAACATTACGCAGATGATAATCGAAAAAGTGAAGAAGGCGAAGGAAGAGGTAGTAAAGGAGTAAACTAAGGATTGTTCGAGTAATTTGTAATTGGTAATTTGTAATTCGTACATTTTCACAAATTATAATCTACAAATTACAAATTACTCGTGTAGAAAGGTTATGATATGAGTGGTCACTCAAAGTGGGCGTCGATAAAGCATAAAAAAGGCGCGGCTGACGCTAAGCGCGGAAAAGTTTTTACCAAACTTATAAGAGAAATAACAGTTGCCGCGAAGGCAGCAGGCGGTAATCCTGACACAAACCCGCGTCTCCGACTCGCGATCCAGCACGCGAAAGACGCCAATATGCCCGCGGGAAACGTAGATCGCGGGATAAAAAAAGGCACTGGCGAACTTGAAGGGGTAAACTACGAGGAAATCACCTATGAGGGCTACGGCCCCAAGGGGGTTGCGGTTATGGTGGAGGCTCTTACAGACAACAAGAATAGAACCACAAGCGACGTGCGCAACATATTCACCAAGAGAGGCGGCAATATGGCGGGCCAGGGCGCTGTCGGATGGATATTCGAGAAAAAAGGCTACATCGTAGTTCAGAAAGGCGTTGTGGACGAAGACAAGCTTATGTCGATAGCGCTTGAATCAGGCGCCGAGGACATGAAAACGGAAGAATCGAATTATGCCATAACGACATCCCCGGGAGATTATGAGAAAGTAAAGAAGGAGCTTCTCGAAAATAGTATAAAGCTAGAAAGCGCGGAAATTACCAGCGTTCCGAAAAGCGTAATCAAGGTTACTGGCGAGGATGCAAAAAAGGTCCTTGCGCTCGTAAATGACCTGGAAGATAACGACGATATACAGAACGTATACGCCAACTTCGACATACCGGACGAAATACTGAACGAGCTCGAAGGTAAATGATAACGTTCCGAAAGGACGAATGGACGAGAGGACGAAAGCCTGCCTGCCGGCAGGCAGGGACGATTCGAATATAACACTAGAAACTAATCGTCCATCGTCCTAGTGAGCGACCGAAGGGAGCGAACGGTCGTCCTTTTCGTCCATCGTAACGGGATAATAAAGATGATTATACTTGGAGTAGACCCGGGCCTTGGCCTGACCGGTTACGGCGTCATCGAAATTGATAGAAAACGTAAACTAAAACTGAAAGAAGCAGGCGTTATCAAAACAAGCCATAAGGACACGATATCCGCGCGTCTTGAGAATATATACGACAATTTTTCCGAGTTGGCCACTGAATATAAACCAGAGGTCCTTGTTCTTGAAAAACTTTATTCTCATTACAAGCATCCGGTAACGTCTATACTCATGGGCCACTCCCGCGGGGTCGTATGCCTGGCGGCGGGAATGTTTAAAATAAAACTTGTAAATTATCCCTCAACCCGGATAAAAAAATCAGTAACCGGAAACGGGCACGCATCGAAAGTTCAGGTGCAGGGCGCGATACAGAATTTATTCGGATTGAAAAAGAAACCGGAACCGGTTGATGTCTCTGACGCGCTGGCAGCCGCTTTAACATACGTGAACATGGAGCTTAAAGGCATATGATTTCTCACATAAAGGGCAGGGTAAAAACGAGAAAGTCGTCCAGCCTCATAATAGAGGTTTTTAATGGAATCGCGTACGAAGTATTCGTGCCGCAGACAGTAATGCAGGCGATGAAAAGCAGCGAAAGCCCGGAAGAAAACATAGAGCTTGTTACGTATTATTATTTCCAGGTCGACCCTTCCAGAAGCATCCCTACCTTAATAGGGTTTATTAACGAGGTCGAAAAAGAGTTTTTTGAGAAATTCATAACTGTTTCAGGCGTCGGCCCCAAGGCCGCCTGCAAGGCGCTTGTTCTGCCGTTCTCGGAAATAGCCGACGCGATAGACACCGCCGACACAGCTCTTTTAAAAACCCTTCCGGGGATAGGAGAGCAAAGGGCGCGGGAGATAGTGGCAAAACTCCAGGGAAAGGTGGGGAAATTCGGCCTTATCCAGGATAAGCGTTCATCCGGTAAGCCGGCAATAAAAGAAGACGCGAAAGAAGAGGCCTTAAGCGTGCTCTTACAGCTTCAGTACAGAAGGAAAGAGGCGGAGGATATGCTAAGGAAGGCTCTCGAGAGAAGCCCGGGTATGAAATCATGCGAGGAGCTTTTAAACGAAATATATAAATCGAGGCACAAAGAGAAGCTATAAGCTGTAAGCTATAAGCTGTAAGCTATAAGAGCGGAATAGGAAATGATGAAAGAAAAAAGAAAAAAAATCATAATTCCCAACAATCGAGAAAAAATCGTCGAGGAGAAAGAAACCGAAGAAGACGTAATATTTAACATATCCTTAAGGCCAAAGAAGCTTAAGGACTTCATCGGTCAGAGGGATACGGCTGAAAACCTCATCATTTCCATAGAAGCCGCGAAAAAAAGAAAAGACCCCTTAGAACATATTCTTCTTTCCGGGCCGCCCGGGCTCGGCAAGACAAGCCTCGCGCACGTCATAGCTAACGAAATGAACGCCTCTATTACCTCGACAAGCGGGCCGGCGATAGAAAGGGCCGGGGACCTGATAGGAATACTCACGAATCTCTCTGAGGGCGACATCCTTTTTATAGATGAAATTCACCGCCTTACGAATGTTGTCGAGGAATACCTGTATCCCGCGATGGAAAATTTCGAGATAGATTTCATAATAGATAAGGGCCCTTATGCGAAGACTGTCAAATTCAACCTGAAGAGGTTTACACTTATAGGGGCGACAACGCGCTCGGGACTCCTCACGGCACCCTTGAGGGGGCGGTTTGGCATGTTTCACCACCTTGATTTTTATGAGGACGAACCCCTTATGAAGATCGCGAAGCGGTCCGCAAAAATACTAAACATACAAATAGATAAAGAAGGCGCGCTTGAAATAGCCAGGCGCTCTAGGGGGACCCCGAGGATAGTGAACCGCCTGCTCCGGCGCGTCCGCGATTGGTCAGATGTGAAGGCTGACAGTAAAATAACGCGGGAAACCGCAAAAGCCGCGTTAAAAATCCACGGTATTGACGAAATAGGCTTGGATTTTATTGACAGAAAAGTATTAAACGCCATGCATACCTCATATAAAGGCGGCCCCGTAGGCATTGAGGCCCTTGCCTCGACCATGAACGAGGAGGCGGACACAATAGTCGACGTTGTGGAGCCATTTTTACTGAAGAAGGGCCTTATTAAACGCACTCCGCGCGGTAGAGAGCTTACCGAGCTCGCATATGAACATCTCGGGATTTCGAACTATAAAGAACAAAAAGAGTTATTTTAGTTAATTTGGAATGAAAGATATTTTTTGCGATAGGGTTGCGGTTGCGGTCGTGGTTGCGTCGCGCGAAACGTCGTTCGTCGGACGGTTGCGTATATTATGCCACGCTACCGCCAGACGCAACCGATTCTCACGACGCCACCGCCCCCGACCGACGCAGCCTTAATATGAAATTATTAGTACATACCTGTTGCGCGCCCTGCGCGATGAGCGTATTTCACGAAACCCGAAAAAAAAATATACGTGCGATAGGATTTTTCTATAATCCCAACATACATCCCTCTAATGAGTTCAAAAAAAGAGAAACATATACGAAGTATCTTTTTAAAAAAGAAAAATCCCTGTTTATCCGACACCGCTCGCCGGCAGAAGAATTTTTTTTAATCACCTCTATCTTTCCCGAGGCCCCGGCGCGTTGCGAGGCCTGCTGGATGCTACGGCTCAGAAAAACCGCGGAATTCGCGAAGAAAAAAAGGTTTAACGCGTTTACGACAACGCTTTTGGCGAGCCCATACCAGAATCACGAAAAAATAAAAGCCATAGGCGAATACCTTGCCAAAGAACAGGAAATAGATTTTTATTACAGGGATTTCAGAGTTTTTTTTAAAGAGGCCCACGCCCAAGCGCGACGAGACGGGGTTTATTGTCAGAATTATTGTGGGTGCGTGTTCTCCATGATTGAGAGGGAAGAGGAAAAAAACAAAAAGGCTGCAGGTCACAGGTCACAGGTCACAGGCTAATAATTTTTATGGCACTAAAGAAACAGTTATCAGTTATCAGTTATCAGTTATCAGTTTTAGCATTTGTTGCTTTGTGCTTTTTGTTTTTAATCGCACGTACCGATGCGGCAAACAGCACTAACGTAAGGGTTCGCCTCAGTGGGGAAAAAGACGAAGTGCGCCTTGCCGTAAAGGGCGCATATACCATAGAGGCAATTGACTCTGACCTGATTCTGAAAAAGGGCGCCAACCTTTCCGAAGAAAAAGTCATCCCCGCAGGAAGCGGTATACAGCTAGGCGAGGAGATTTTCAAGATTTATGGCATACGCGTCATACCTAAAAAAGACGCCGGTATTTCTGTAGACGGTAAGCAGTTTCGGGGGATAATCGATATCATACGCACAGAAAACATGAAACTTCTCGTGGTCAATCATATAGACGTGGAGAAATATCTTTATGGCGTGCTTTACCACGAAGTACCGCATTATTGGCCCATGGAAACCCAGAAGGCGCAGGCTGTAGCTGCCCGAACGTTTGCCATGTATAGAAAGACGATCATGCGGGACAAGGATTACGACGTTACAAGCGATATATATTCGCAAGTTTACGGGGGTAAAGGGAGTGAGCACGGGAGAGCAAGAAAAGCAGTTGACCTGACAAAAGGCGAGGTTCTTATTTTTGACGGGAAGATCCTTCCCTCTTATTATCATTCTATTTGCGCCGGACACACCGAAGACGCATCGCGCGTTTTCGAAGTGGATCTGCCGCCTTTAAAAGGAGTAAAATGCCCGTATTGTAAAGGCGCGCGCGGCATGAACTGGAAAGCGTCTTTTTCTTATAAACAGATGGAGGAGCGCCTTAATGCTTATGGCATAAAGGTGAACGGTATGCGTGATATCACGGAAGGCCCGCGTGATAAGTCAGGCAGGTTGGAGACAGTAATAATAAAAGACGCGGAAGGCATAAAAGAAATACAGGGCTTTAAATTTCGCCTGGCTCTCGGCCCAAACATGATACGAAGCGCGAACTTCACCTTAAATATTACACCCCGGGGTGTAATATTTAAAGGCAAGGGATGGGGCCATGGCGTTGGCATGTGCCAGTGGGGCGCCTTCGGCATGGCTAAAAAAAGGGCGAGGTATAAAAAGATACTTGAATTTTATTATCCCGAAGCGAAAATAAATGAAATTAACGGACTTTGATTACAGCCTCCCGAAAGAGCTTATAGCACAATATCCCGCGGAAAATCGCGGAGACGAGAAGCTCCTTGTGGTTTCAAGGCGCGACTCTTCTTTTGAGGAAAAAAGATTTTCGCATATAGCCGATTATCTCAAAAAAGGGGACCTTTTGGTTCTAAATGATACCAAGGTTATCTTGGCAAGGATTTTTGGAAAGAGAAAAACCGGCGGTAGGGTGGAAATTTTCGTTCTCGACAAGACAAAAAACCCTTGCCCTGCGCTTTTAAGGCCATCGGGAAAAATAAAGCCCGGAGAAAAGATAACGCTTGATACCGGGGATATTGTAACGGCGCTCGACAGAGCCGAAATAGGCTGGTTTGTAAATTTCGAAAAATCCCCGGATGAGGTCTTAAGGCGTTGCGGCCACGTGCCCCTGCCGCCCTACATTAAAAGGCCGGATGAATCTCGCGATGAAAAGCGCTACCAGACTGTTTATGCCGAACACGAAGGCGCGACTGCCTCGCCTACGGCAGGCCTTCATTTTACGCAAAATTTGCTCGATATTCTCAGAGAAAAAGGCGTGATTATCGCGCGTGTAACGCTTCATACAAGCTATGGTACTTTTGCGCCTATAAAAGAAGAGAATGTTGAAAAACATAAAATGCACTCGGAATCCTACAGGATATCCGATGAGAACGCCTGTATTATAAGAGAAGCGCTTGAAAGAAAAGCGAGAATTTTTGCTTGCGGAACCACGGCACTTCGCACACTCGAGGCGTGCGCGGAGAACCTAATGAAAACCCCCGGGACCGGACAGATCCCGGTCCCGGGGACTGAAGGGGTTACGAATCTTTTTATCTACCCCGGCTATAAGTTCAAAATAGTGGATGCGCTTATTACGAATTTTCACCTGCCTAAGTCTACGCTCATACTTTTAGCGAGCGCGTTTGCGGGTAAAGAACTTCTTTTTAAGGCTTATGAATACGCTATCAAGAATGAGTTCAGGTTTTTTAGCTACGGCGATGCAACACTGATAGTGTGACGAAAAAGTTGCGTTGGGCGGTTGCGGCGGCGTCGGGCGAAACGTTGGGCGTTAGATGGTTGCGTGAGGGAAAAACATATGAGTTTTAGCTTACTGCACAAAGACAAAACGAGCAAGGCCAGAGCGGGCGTACTCAAGACAGCGCGAGGGGACGTGCGCACGCCGTGTTTCATGCCCGTCGGGACACAGGGCACGGTAAAGACGCTTTCGAACGATGAGCTTGTTTCTTGCGGGACAGAGCTTTTAATGGCGAACGCGTATCATCTCTATCTCAGGCCCGGCGGAAAGATCCTTAAAAAAGCCGGCGGCCTTCATAAATTCATGTCGTGGAAAGGGCCGATGATGACTGATTCCGGCGGTTACCAGGTATTTAGCCTTGCGGTCTTACGTAAGGTTAAAAAAGAAGGGGTTGAATTTAGATCGCACATTGACGGCTCAACGCATTTTCTTACCCCTGAAAAGGTAATAGAGTTTCAGGGACTTCTCGGAAGCGATATCATGATGCCTTTGGATGAGTGTCTACATTATCCCGTGGTCAAAAACCAGGTAGAGGATTCGTTAAAAACGACATATCATTGGGCTCTTAAGTCACAGGCTGCAGGCTGCAGGTCGCAGGTTAAAGAAAAACAACAACTTTTTGGCATTGTGCAGGGAAGCACTTATAAAGATCTCCGGAAGCGCGCAGTAGAGGAAATCGCAAGCATTGGTTTTGACGGGTATGCAATAGGCGGGATCGCAGTGGGAGAACCAAGAGAGCTTATACATGAGATTGCAGAGTATACAGCAGATCTATTGCCCGAAAATAAGCCGCGCTACCTGATGGGCATGGGAATGCCGCTTGATATGGTAGAGGCGATAGCCGAGGGAATAGATTTTTTTGATTGTGTCGTTCCTACGAGAAACGGCAGGAACGGCCAGGCATTTACCACCGAAGGTGAGCTTCAGCTCAGGAACGCGCCCTTCAAGGAGGATTTTAGGCCCATCGACGAGAATTGCGGTTGCTCAACGTGCAGAACGCACACGAGGGCCTATATAAGGCACCTTTTTAATACGGAAGAAATACTGGGTTTACGACTTGTCTCATTGCATAATATTTACTTTTATGTTAAACTTATACAAATTGCGAGGGAGGCAATTTTAGAAAATAGGTTTAGTAAATTTAGGGAAGAGTTTAAGGAAAAATTTAAAAAAAGAATTGGAGGTAAGTAATGTTAACAGCATACGCACAAAACGCAGCGCAAGGCGCAGCGCCCCAGGGGGCGCCTTCGATGAGCATACTCGGTTCGCCCATATTCATGATGGTGATCATCTTTGTTATTTTCTATTTTCTTCTTATAAGGCCGCAAAAAAAACAGCAAGAGAACCATAAGAACATGCTGCAGTCCCTCAAGAAGAATGACGATGTCATAACAAGCGGGGGAATGCATGGAACGATCGTGAACGTGAAGGACAACTCGTTTGTGCTGCGCGTGGATGATAACACGAAGATCGAAGTGCAGAAAAGCGCCGTAGCAATACTTAAAAAAGCCAGACAAGAGTAACTTTAAGTACGGAGGTTACATGGGAAAGAATTTGAAATGGAAGGCCTTATTAGTCGTTGCGGTTGTGGGGTTTGCTTTCTGGATAGGCTATCCCCCGCTTGATGTACACGATAAAGAAGGAAATGTAGTAGAGGAAGGCAAAGTAAACCTTGGCCTTGACCTCCAGGGAGGGATGCACCTTGTGCTTTTGGTGGATACCTCAAAACTTTCCCAGAACGAAGCTAAAGACGCCCCTGACAGGGCACTCGAGATAATCCGGAACAGGATCGACCAGTTCGGCGTTCTGGAACCTACCGTCCACAAGCAGGGCAAAGACAGAATCGTCATCCAGCTTCCCGGCATAACTGACAGGGAACGGGCGATAAAACTCGTGAAAAGTTCCGCCCATCTTGAATTCAAAATCGTATCCGAAGACGCGGAACTCATGAAGAGATTTTTCTCGGACGAAACAATCGAAGGTTACGAGCTCAAGTACATGAAGACGCGCAACGGCAAGGAAGAGGCGCTTGTTCTTGAAGCAAAACCGGCGATGACCGGAGACGTGCTCGTGGACGCGACCACGGAATTCAGCCAGTCCACTTTTAACCAGCCCTATGTTTCCATTAATTTTAATTCAAAAGGGGCCGCGGAATTTTCCAATATTACCGGCGCCAATATAGGAAGGCGTTTGGCAATAGTGCTTGACGGCAACATTTACAGCGCTCCTGTAATAAGGGAGAAAATACCTTCGGGGCGCGCGCAAATAACAGGAAGTTTTTCCGTTCAGGAGGCAAACGACCTTTCCATAGTGCTAAGGGCCGGTGCGCTTCCCGCGCCCGTGACCATAATAGAGGAAAGAACAGTTGGGCCGAGCCTCGGAAAAGACTCGATAGAAAGAGGAATACGCGCGATAATAATCGGCGGCATCGCGGTTCTTATATTCATGGCGGTGTATTATCTTTTAGCGGGACTCATCGCGGATTTCGCCCTACTTTTAAACATTATTTTAATAACAGGAGCGCTTTCTTATTTTCACGCGACGCTTACCCTTCCGGGTATAGCCGGCCTCGTTCTTACCATAGGCATGTCGGTTGACGCCAACGTCCTCATATTCGAGAGGATAAGGGAGGAGTCAAAGCTTGGGAAATCGCTGCGCGCTGCCGTACAGAGCGGCTTCCAGAGAGCATTTTTGACCATTCTCGACGCTAATCTTACTACTCTTATTACCGCTCTTATTCTTTTTCAGTTCGGAACGGGCCCGGTGCGCGGTTTTGCCACGGTGCTCTCCATAGGAATCGTATCAAGCATGTTCACCGCCTTAGTCGTTACCAGGCTCATACTGGATTTTTTGACGCAGGGTAGGGCGAAGTTACAGAAGCTCACCATGTTCCAGTTTTTAAAGGATTCGAAAATCAACTTTATCGGCAAGAGGAAGTTCGCGTATGTTTTGTCCGCTATTATCATTGCGGTGGGAATGTTTACTTTTGCAAAAAGACAGGAAGCGAATTACGGCATTGATTTTACGGGCGGGGTATTGCAACAGTACAGGTTTACGGAAATTGTTCCGCTTGAGAAAGTGCGAAAAGCGCTGGAACCCGCAGGCCTTGAGGGCGTCTCCATACAGCAATTTGCCAATAAAAGAGAAATGCTTCTACGGACACAGGAGGATAATTCCACCCAGATCAAGGAAGCTTTTAAAAAATCCTTCCCCGGCAATTCCTGCGAGATGATGCGGATAGAAAGAGTCGGGCCTTCCATAGGGAGGGACCTGCGCGGAAAAGCGTTAAAAGCGGTTATTTTTGCCATGATAGGTATATGTCTTTACGTTTCTTTCAGATTTGAGTTTAGATTCGCGATCGCGGCTATCGTGGCTCTTCTTCATGATGTTGGGATTAGCTTGGGCGCGATAGCGTTGACAGGAAGAGAGCTTTCCATACCTGTGATAGCGGCGCTTCTTACTATCGTCGGTTATTCGATAAACGATACTATAGTCGTTTTTGATAGAATACGGGAAGATAGAAAGCTCATGCGCAAGGCATCCTACGTAGAGATAATAAATACAAGCATAAACCAGACGCTCTCAAGAACGCTTCTTACGTCTACGACGACGCTCATCGTGGTGCTCGCGCTTTATTTCCTCGGGGGCGACGTGATAAACGATTTCGCTTTTGTAATGCTTGTTGGCGTCATGGCCGGAACTTATTCATCTATTTTTATTGCAAGCCCTATTCTTATCGATTGGCCTTCTAAACGCGCGAAATGAACCCCGCCCTTCCTAAGGATAAAGAAGACATAAAAACACAGAAAGGAAGGGCCGGGTGAACAAAATTTGGGAAGTCAAGAATCCCGAAATAGCGCTTCGCGAGTCGCTTGCGAACTCTCTTAAGATTTCTCCGATCACTGCGCAGCTTCTCATAAACCGCGGCATAACCGATGAATTGCAGGCGGCACACTTTCTCTACGGCGACATGCGCTCTGCGCACGACCCCTTCCTTCTCAAGGATATCAAAAAAGCCCGGGACCGGATAAAACTCGCAATCTCAAAATCAGAAAAAATTCTCGTTTATGGCGACTATGACGTAGACGGTATAACGGGCGCGGCTCTTCTTTACACGGTACTTAAGCATCTTAAAGCTGATGTAGAAAGCTATGTCCCTAACAGGCTCGAGGAGGGCTACGGCCTGAACAAAGAGGCTGTTAAGGCCGCCCGTAAGAAAAAGACCTCTCTTATTATAACGGTTGACTGCGGTATAAGCGCGCACGAAGAAGTGCGTCTGGCCGGCTCTTTAGGGATAGACGTTATCATAACTGATCATCATGAAATAAAAATAGACTCCCTGCCGCCGGCCCACGCTATAATAAATCCGCTTCAGAAAGACTGCGCATATCCATTCAAGCACCTTGCCGGGGTTGCTGTCGCCTACAAGCTGGCCCAGACGCTCGTTGAAAAAACCCATTACCCAATCGAAGAACACCTTGATCTGGTTGCCCTGGGTACTGTAAGTGACATATCTCGTCAACAGGGCGAAAACCGCATTCTGACTAAATGCGGGTTGAAACGCCTTAACGATACAAAAAAGAAGGGCCTAAGGGCTCTTATCGAGGTTTCCGGACTTAAGGGCAAGAACATATCATGCGCTCATATAGGGTTTGCACTGGGGCCCAGGATAAACGCGATGGGGAGAGTAGGCTCGCCGGAACTTGCGCTTGAATTGCTTCTTACAGACGACGCTAATGAGGCTAAGCTTCTCGCCGAAAGGCTGAACGCTGAGAATCGCTCGCGCCAGCGTATCGAAAGCAAGGTCCTTGAAGAGGCGCTCGATAAAATAAAAATAGAGGTTAATTTTAAAGATACGAGAGTCATAGTGCTTGCAGGCGAGAACTGGCACCCCGGGGTGGTGGGCATCGTTGCAAACCGTATAATAGACCGTTTTTACAGGCCGACAATAATAATTGCCCTGGACGGAAAAAAAGGCAAGGGCTCCGGACGCAGCATAGACGGGTTCCATCTTTTTGACGCGATAACCTCCTGCGGGGAGTGGCTTCTTGATTTCGGCGGGCACAAAGCGGCGTGCGGGCTTGCCATAGAAAAGAAACATATAGAAAAATTCAGGGAACAAATAAACGACATAGCTTCGCGGATAATAGATCAAGAGCATCTTTCCCCGCGGCTCTCTGTTGACCAGGAGATAAAGCTGGCTGACTTAAACGAAAAGCTTATAGAAGAACTTGCGCTTCTTTCCCCGTTTGGCCCCAAGAATCCGAGGCCGCTTTTTATTTCAAGGAATCTCGTGCTTCGTGACGCGCCGAAAAGAATCGGAAAAAACGGTTTTAAGATATGGGTTACGGATGGAAACGCTACCTGTGAAGCTATATCGTTTAAGGATGGCAGCATGGGCATGTCTTCCGCGGGAGAAAAAGTTCATCTTGTTTACACGCCGTCTTTAAATTCTTGGCAGGGTATATCTACGATGCAGCTTGATTTGAAAGATATTAAGACGGTATTTTAAGGGGTTGCAGGTTTTGGGATGCGGGTTGCTTTGCGGACCTTGCCCGCTTTGAGACATTTGGTGCAAACACGGATACGTTTTGTCCGGCCGTTGAGTATGGCGCGGACGGTTTGTAAGTTAGGAAGGAATCGGCGACGGGAGATGCCTGTTATGCGCTGTCCGACACCGCCTTTTTTCTTGGCAAGACCCCGCCTCTTGATTTGCCTTCCCGCTACGGGTTTCTTACCGCATATGTAACATATCTTTGACATGGTTCGATATGGTAACATATGGTTTGGGAGAATGCAAGTAAATAATTAATATTGAACCCGTCGGGCGTTTTGCGGTGGCGGCTGCGTCGTGCGAATCGGTTGCGTCATGCGGTTGCGTAAATGTGCACGCAACCGACCAACGCCTGACGTTTCGCCCGACACAACCGCAACCGACCGACGAAAAGTGGATTATATGGATATACGCTACCTAAAAGGAGTCGGCCCCAAGAGAGCCGATATTTTACGCAGGCTCGAAATAAGAACAACATATGACATGTTGTATTATCTTCCCCGTCGGTACGAGGACAGAAGCCGTTTTATTTTGATAAAAGACGTAAAGCCCGGAGCGTACGTAACGTTGCGCGCGAGGGTGCTCTTCGTAAGTTCCGGCTTTACGAGGCGCAACATGCGCGTTCTCCGGCTCGCTATAGGTGATAAAACAGGCGTTATCTACTGCGCCTGGTTCAACCAGCCGTTCCTTGGGAAATTATTTAAAAAAGACCAGGACATAGTGGTTTACGGAAAAGCCGAAAGGTACGATAGGCTCCAGATAAACCATCCCGAATATGAGATCATTCAGGAAGAAAAAAAAGATTCCCTGAACATCGGAAGGATCGTTCCCATATACCCATTGACACAAGACGTAACCCAGAAGTACCTTCGCTATCTCGCGTGCGAGGCGGTCGCGACATGCGTGCACACGCTCGTGGATATCCTGCCTATAAACGTAAGGGCGAGGAGGGCGCTTACTGATATTTGTTTTGCGATTCGCAACATACACTTTCCCGCGTCTTACGAAAATCTTGAGAGGGCCAGAAAAAGGATTATTTTCGAGGAATTTTTTATACTGCAAGCGGCGCTTGCGATGAAAAGAAAAAATATAAAAGAGGATTCTTCCGGCATAACCCATTCTTCGGATGAAAAACTTCTGGAGGGCTTTAAGGAGCTTCTTCCTTTCGAGTTAACGTCTTCGCAGGTGCAAGCCGTGCGTGAAATACAATCCGACATGGCGGATACGAAACCGATGAACAGGCTTCTTGAGGGTGATGTCGGAAGCGGAAAGACCGTCGTAGCCGCGTACGCGCTTCTCATTTCCGTTAAGAACGGCTACCAGGCAAGCATTATGGCGCCGACGGAAATACTGGCAAGGCAGCACTACATAACTTTAAGCGAGCTTCTCATGCCGCTGGGAGTGAACGTGAGGCTTCTGGTGAGCGGACTTGGGCCGGACAAAAAAGAAGAAATAAGAAAAGAAATTCTATGCGGTGAAGCCGAGATCGTGGTGGGAACGCACGCGCTTTTATGGGAAGGCATCGAATTTAAGAGCCTCGGCATGGCCGTGATAGACGAACAACATAAGTTTGGCGTGGCCCAGCGACGGCTATTGAAACAAAAAGGGAAAAATCCCGACTGTCTGGTAATGACTGCCACGCCCATACCCCGGACGCTTGCCCTTACTGTCTACGGCGACCTCGACATATCAGTGATTCGGGGGTTGCCCGGAGGCCGGCTTCCCATAACCACGTACTGCATGGAAGAAGACAAAAGAGAAAGCGTGTACAAATTCATCCGGGAAGAAATTGAAAAGGGCCGCCAGGTCTACATAGTTTACCCGCGTATCCGGCAGAAGTCTGAGGCAGGACCGAAGTCCGCCACTGCGATGTATAACAGGCTCCAGGAAGAGGTTTTTCCGGATCTTAAGCTCGGCCTCATCCACGGAAAAATGTCGTCAGGCGAAAAAGATAAGATCATGAAAAAGTTCAAAGGAAAAAAGATACACATACTCGTTTCGACAATTGTTATAGAAGTCGGCATTGACGTTCCCAACGCTTCTTTGATGGTCATTGAAAACGCGGAAAACTTCGGGCTTTCGCAGCTTCATCAACTGCGCGGCCGGATCGGAAGGGGCGATTATCCCTCTTCCTGCATACTTATGGGGCGTCCGCGGACAGATGCGGCACGGAAGCGCTTTTTTACCATGTCCGAGACCCAGGACGGATTCAGGATAGCGGAGGAGGACCTGGAACTTCGCGGCCCGGGAGAATTTCTAGGAACAAGGCAGCACGGCTTGCCAGAGCTAAGGTTCGGGAATATTCTGCGGGATTTTGATATAATGGAAGAGGCTCGCAAAGACGCGTTCGAACTTATTAAACGCGACCCGGATTTAAAGGAAGAACGAAACAAACGTATAAAAGAAGCGCTAAAGACGCGCTTTAAGGGAAAACTGGAGCTTGTTAACGTAGGATAATGAGAATAATAGCGGGGCAATACAGGGGACGAACAATAAGCATGCCGGGGTCCATACGTCCCACGCAGGACAGGGTCCGGGAGGCGATATTCAATGTCATAAAAGAAGTCGTTCCGGGGGCCTTGGTTCTTGATTTGTTCGCGGGAAGCGGCGCCTTTGGTATTGAGGCCCTTTCCCGGGACGCGCAATCAGTAGTATTTGTTGATAATAATATAAAATGTATACGTATCATAAGGGAGAATCTGTCATTTGTAGAAGAGGCGCCTCAAAAAACACAACTTCTTAAATTGGAGGCAGTTAAGGCGATAGAGCGGCTTGAAAAACAGATTCAGGCATTTGACCTCGTATTTCTCGACCCACCCTATTACAAGGGCCTGGCAAGAAATTCCTTGATAAAGATAGGGGCTTGTGATATATTAAAAACTTCCGGTTTTGTCATAGCAGAACATTCCAAGAAGGACGAGCTTCCGCGTGAAACCGGCGTTTTAAGGCTTTTTAAAGAGAAACGCTACGGAGATACCGTAGTATCATTTTATAACAGGTCGCAAGTTTCAGGTCGCAGGTCGCAGGCTGAATAGTCTGAAGCCTGTAACCTGCAGCCTGTAACCTACAAACCATGAATAGAAAAGCAGTATATCCGGGTACTTTTGATCCTGTGACACACGGCCATATAGACATTATCGAGCGCGCTAGCCGCGTTTTTGACCATGTTCTCGTAGGTGTTGCCCACAGCCACGATAAAAAGCCGCTTTTTAACGTAAAGGAGCGGATCGAGATGATGAAAGAGGCAACAAAGCATCTTGGCAACGTAAGGGTGGAAGACTTTTCAGGCCTCGTCATAGACTATGTGCGGAAAAAGGAAAGCATGGTCATAATACGGGGCTTGCGCATGATATCCGATTTTGAGTACGAATTCCAGATGGCCCTCACAAACCGAAAGCTTGCCGAAGACATAGAGACGATATTCATGATGACAAACGAAAGTTATTCATACCTCTCCAGCAAGCTTATCAAGGAAGCCCTCACGCTCGGCGCCGATATAAAAAGTTTTGTTCCTAGCTTTGTAGCGAAAAAACTTAAAAATAAACTCCATGGCAAGCCACATAGAAGAACTTAAAGCGAAAGCCCGAAAAAATCCTAAAACAATCGTGCTTCCCGAAGGGAACGAGCCGCGTGTTCTCGAGGCCGCATCCCGCATTGCATCCTCCGGGGCGGCGCGCGTCATTCTCGTAGGAAAAGAAAAAAACATAAACAGCCTCGCGAAAAAATCCTCCATAACACTGGGTGATGTCCGGATCATAGACCCCGAAACCTACCCGCATCTCGAGGAGATGGTCGAGATGTTTTATAATTTCAGAAAACATAAGGGCGTGACCGCACGCGACGCGCGGAAGGCAGTGCTTGAGAATTGCGTGTATTTCGGGGCGCTTCTTGTAACTCGAGAAGAAGCAGACGGTTTTGTAGCAGGCGCCAGCCACACGACTTCAAATGTCGCCAGAGCAGGGCTTTATTGCATAGGCCTTCGCGAGGACATAAAAATCATGTCCAGCTCATTTTTAATAGAGACGGAAAACTGCCCCTACGGCGACAAGGGGTTATTTATTTTCGGGGACTGCGGTATTGTGCCCGACCCGAATTCAGAACAGCTGGCAGACATAGCCATCTCGACGGCGAGGTTATACGAAGAATTTTTCGGCCATTTACCACGCGTAGCGCTTTTGAGCTATTCCACCAAAGGGAGCGCGCGCGGCGCTTCAGTTGATAAGGTGCTTGGGGCGCTTGAGTGCATCAGAAAGCGTTCTCCGGGCCTCCAGGTCGACGGTGAATTACAGCTCGACGCGGCAGTAGTGCCGGACGTCGCGAAAATAAAGGCACCGAGAAGTAAAGTCGCGGGGGGAGCCAACGTTCTCATTTTTCCGAATCTTGACTCGGGCAACATAGCCTGTAAACTTGTGCAGAGGCTCGGCAACGCGCGCGTCGTGGGGCCGCTTCTTCAAGGGCTCAAAAAGCCGGGAAGCGACTTATCTCGCGGGTGCCTGGTCGAGGAGATTGTCGACGCCGTGGTGGCGACTTGCGTGAGAGCGCAGGTATGCTGATACTTGTAATAAATTGCGGCTCGTCATCGGCAAAATATCAGCTCTTTAACATAGAAAAAAAGCGAGTCATAAAAAAAGGCGTCATAGAGAGGATAGGCGAGAAGAACTCCGCGTGCCGCAGTCATTACCACGCGATAGAACTTATTAAAAATAAGCTTACGCGCGGAAAAAAAGCAGCCATTAAATCCCTGAAAGAAATAGAAGGCATTGGCCACAGGGTCGTTCACGGCGGAGAGGAATTTGAAAAATCCACGCTTATTACCGGAAAGGTAATGCGCTCTATCGAGAAATTCTCCGAACTTGCCCCTCTTCACAATCCCCCGGCGCTTGAAGGCATCGCTGCGTGCAGGAAGTTTTTCCCCGGGACGCCTGAAGTAGCGGTTTTTGACACGGCTTTTCACCAGACCATGCCCGAGGAGGCGTATCTTTACGGATTACCCTTTTATTTTTACAAAAAATATGGTATAAGGCGGTATGGATTTCACGGCACGAGCCACAGGTTTATATCGGAAGAAGCCGCGAGAGTTCTTAAAAGGCCCCTTAAGAAGCTTAAGCTCGTAACTGCCCACCTCGGAAACGGGTGCAGCATGGCAGCGGTCCTCCGCGGGAAATCCATAGATACAACAATGGGTTTTACGCCGCTTGAAGGGCTTTTGATGGGCACGCGCTCCGGAGATCTTGACCCGGCGATCGTGACGTACCTGATGAGAAAAGAGCGTCTTACTTCTGCGGCAATGGATGATATGCTGAATAAAAAATGCGGCTTGCTGGGAGTTTCCGGATTGAGCAATGACATGCGCGACATTCGTTTCTATATCAGAAAAGGAAATAAAAGAGCGCGGCTTGCATATGATATATTTTTATACAGGATAAAAAAATACATAGGCGCTTACGCCTCGGCCATGGGAGGCCTGGATGCGGTTGTTTTTGCGGGTGGGATCGGCGAGAACATGCCCGAGGTAAAAAATACTCTGCAAAAAGAGCTTCGGCCGGTACTCGGCAAGCGCGTTAAATTTCTAAAGATTCATACGAACGAAGAATTGCTAATAGCGAAGGATACGCATAAAATAATAAAAAGCTTATAGCTTAAATAAGGAGATAAACATGCCAAATCCGAAACGACGACATTCAAAACAGCGGGGGAGGCTCCGTAGGACGCATTATAAAGTTAAGGTAAAGAGTCTTGCCAAGTGCCCGCAGTGCGGAAAGACGAAACTTCCTCACAGGATTTGCCTGTTTTGCGGGTATTATAAGGGAAAAGCCGTTATCGAGATCTTAACGAAGGACCAGAAGAAAAAAGCACGCGAAAAGAAGAGAAAAGCATGATAAAAATAGCATTGGATGCGATGGGCGGGGACAGGGCTCCCCGTGTTGTTGTAGAAGGGGCAGCCTGGGCCTCGAGGGAAATGGACGTCCATGTGGTACTTGTCGGCAACGAAAGGAAAATAAAGAAGTTTCTGAAAAAGACAGTTTACAAAGAAGAAAAAATTTCAATAAAAAACGCGAAGGAAGTCATAGAAATGTCTGATCCGGCCGCGGTAAGCGTGCGCCGGAAAAAAGATTCATCAATAACAGTCGGCATAAACCTCATCAAAGATGGAAAGGCCGACGCCTTTGTGAGCGCCGGTAATACGGGCGCTGTGGTTTGCGCGGCAGCGCTTAAATTAAGGACGCTTCCGGGCGTTGACAGGCCGGGCATAGGGGTCGTGTTCCCAACTTTGAAAAATCCTTGCCTTGTGCTTGACGTTGGCGCGAACATTGATTGCACTCCGAAACACCTCCTACATTATGGCATCATGGGGTCGGTTTACTCGAAGTATATTCTCGGAATTTCAAACCCTACTATAGGGCTTCTCAACATAGGGCAGGAAGAGTATAAAGGCACCGAACTTGTAAAAGAAGCGCGCAAGCTTATGAAGGCAAGCAAACTCAATTTTGTCGGATATGTCGAGGCAAACGAGGTGTTTCTTGGTAAGGCGAGCGTAGTGGTGTGCGAGGGATTCGTGGGCAATATCGTTCTTAAGGTTTCAGAAAGTTTTGCCGAGGCGACAAGTAAGTTTCTCAAGCAGGAGCTCACGCGCAGCCTTCTGCCGAAGATAGGCGCGATTTTAAGCCTGCCGGCGTACCGCGCCATAAGAAAGAAAATCGATTATTCTGAACACGGTGGGGCGCCGCTTCTCGGGGTTGACGGGAGGGTTATCATAGCTCACGGCGGCTCAAGCGCGAAGGCCATAAAAAACGCCATACGCACGGCAATGGAATACGTATCGCATAAGTTGAATCAGCATATTACGAGAGATATAGGGTAATAAATGGATGATAAAAAAGTAGGCTTTATAGGACTGGGCAAGTATCTGCCGGAGAATCGCTTAACAAATAAGGAACTCGAAAAAATTGTCGACACGACAGACGACTGGATAGTTACAAGAACCGGCATTAAGGAACGGAGAATTGCCCGTGACGACGAAGCGACAAGCGACATGGCTGTTCGCGCGGCAAAGAACGCGCTCCAAAACGCCAACCTCGAACCTAAAGATATAGACCTTATTATAGTAGCCACGATCACGCCCGACATGTTTTTTCCAGCCACTGCTTGTATTGTACAGAACAAGCTCGGTGCGAACCACGCGCCGGCATTTGACATAAGCGTTGCCTGTTCAGGCTTCCTGTACGGCGTGGCGATAGCCTCGCAGTTTGTAAAATCCGGGATATACAAACACGTTTTACTTATCGCAGCCGAAAAAATGTCGAGCGTTACTGACTGGAAGGACCGCTCGACCTGCGTTCTGATGGGTGACGGCGCAGGCGCTGCTATTCTTAGCGAGGTAAAAGAAGGCGGAATACTTTCAGTGCATCTGGGAGCTGATGGATCAAAAGGGGACCTTCTATGCATGCCTGCAGGCGGCTCGCGAATACCGGCTTCCATGACCACAGTAGAGGCACGCCTTCATTTTCTTAAGATGCAAGGCAACGAACTTTTCAAGCGAGCCGTGAAGATCATGGCGGAAGCCGCCCAAAAAGTCACTGAGCCTCTCGGTTTAAAAGGCAGTGACATATCGCTCGTTATACCGCACCAGGCGAACAAAAGGATATTAAACGCTGTCGCGAAAAGAATGGGCATTGATCCTGAAGAAAAGCTTTATCTCAATATCGAGAAATACGGCAATATGTCTGCCGCATCAAGCGCTGTTGCGCTTTGTGAGGCAGTGGAAGAGGACCGCGTTAAAAAAGGCGACCTTATACTTCTTGATGCTTTCGGCGCCGGCCTCACATGGGGAGCCGTGCTTATAAAATGGTAATTAAAGCTATAAGCTGTAAGCTTTAAGCTATAAGGGGAAGATATGGAGAGCGTTGCGTATGTTTTTCCGGGACAGGGAGCGCAGTACGCGGGAATGGGAAAAGAGCTTTGCGAAGCCTACCCCGAAGCCAAAGAAATCTTTGAGAGCGCTAACAAGATATTAAAATTCGACCTTGCCAAGCTCTGTTTTGAGGGGCCCGCAGAGGAACTTACCAATACTTCAAATTCACAGGTAGCCATTCTCGTTCATAGCATTGCAGCGCTTCGCGTGCTCGAAAGCCAAGCGCCGGATAAATTCACGCCTAAATTTGCTCTTGGATTAAGCCTGGGAGAATACACCGCTTTAATAGCTTCAGGATGCCTTTCGTTTGAAGACGGCGTGAAACTCGTTCGTAAACGCGGTCAGTTCATGCAGGCCGCTTCACAGAAAAATCCCGGAAAGATGGCCTGTATTATAGGTATGGATATGGCAGAACTTGAGAAACTCGTGAAAGGGTTCGGATGCGAGATAGCCAATCTTAACTGCCCGGGGCAGGTCGTGATTTCCGGTAGCTCATCAAGCGTTGAACTTACAGCAAGCATGGCAAAAGAGAAAGGCGCAAAGCGCGTCGTAATGCTCGAAGTAAGTGGCGCGTTTCATTCATCGCTCATGGATCCTGCAAAGGAAAAGCTTGAAAAGGAGATAGGTTCCGTAACCTTTAACGCTCCGCGCTATCCTATAATAAGCAACGTAACTGCAAAGCCAACCCAGGACCCCGAAGAAATAAAAGAGAGCCTTATAAAGCAAGTAAACTCAACAACGCTTTTTGCGGATTCCATAAGCTACGTACTGTCGCAGGGTATAAAGGAGTATCTTGAGATAGGCCCGGGCACAGTATTAAAGGGGCTCCTCCGCAGGATCGACAAATCCCTCATTGTCCGGAATTTCGAAAAACCCACCGATTTTACTCTAGTAGGGGAGGCTTAAGCCTCCCCTACTAGAGTAAGGAACTAGCTTTTTAAACTTTTACACTTCTATTACCATAAAAAAATCAGCGTAAGGTATACTTGTAACTAAAGGGGCAAAAAAAGGGCCTCTTTAAAAAGCTGACTAATTTGATAAATAATCAAATTCTTGTTGACAAAGAATGAAACTAATGATAAAATGACAGAATGAAATAAAAATAAAGAGGTGCGCCATGAAGTATAAAAGTAAATTCGGAAAAGCTTTTAGAATAGTCTCGGCAATTGTAGCCGGGATTTTTTTATGGAATCAGATAGCGTGGGCTGGGGATTTGTATAAAATCGATAATTTCAACAAGGAACAAGCGCAACAATTCGCGCCTGATTATATTGTCAAGCAGCAGGCGATTAATGAAGGCCGTGTAGAAGCGCAGCAGGCAATCGATGATTTTTTAGGCGCGCAACTTTTATCAGATAATGCGATATCGATTACCGAAAAGGAAGAGCCTGTTAATCTTAAGGGTCCGCGCGGATCCGGCGGGGAAGCTGCTGACCTGCCCTCTGAAAGCGGGATCCCGGAAACCCGGAACCTGACGGTTGATGGAACATCGAACGATGCGGAATTTTCTCTGACCACTCAAAACGGAGACGTTATTTATTATCAGGGAAACGCGATAGTGAAAGTCGTAACACACGATGGCACGATCTTTACAAGCATAGACCTATATGATGACAATGAGTTAAGAAACGCTGATGTAGAATACGCGGACGGTACTGCTGCACTTATAAGAGAGGGCCTGATTGATACGGTGACACTGCCTGACGGAACCATTTTTCGCTATGACAGCGATGAGCGGATAGAATCTGTCGATTATTCTGATGGTACAAAGGCCTATTATGAGTATAACAGTAATAATAAAACAATACTTACCGATTCATTGAATTCTGAAGAAAGGACCTATGTCGCTATTTATGATGCAGAGAACAGGCTTGAGAAGGTAGAATTTACCGAAACCGGCAAGATTGTTGAATACCAGAACGGAATGCTGTATAAGGTCACGGATACGGACGGTAAAGTGTATACCTATAATAACGCTCCCGGGGTAAACGGAATCAGTGAAGCCGAGTATGTTGTAACGCTGGCCGAAATAGAAGAATTAGGTATTAAGTACAAAATAGAAAATAACAATATCTCCTATATTGAGCTTTCAAACGGTGTTTTTTTAAAAGAATTTAACCTGGATGATAACGGGCATATTCTGGATGGAAAAATAGAATATGATGACGGATCACACCTTCTTTATAGAACCGAATACGCCGGAGGCGCCACTATTAAAATTGTCGAGGAATACGATGAGTATGGAATTTTAGTTGCGGCTTACAGGTATCATGCTTCAGGGCACCTCGAATCTAAAAGCCTTACTTCTCCTGACATTTACGGAAGCGTGTACTATCAATATTTTGATGAGGAAGCAGGAAGGCTTGATAAGCAGATTCTTGCTACTGCCGACCGAGAAGGCGCTATGGCTTATGAGTATCAATATTATGAGGGCACGGATAAAATAGAGAAAAGATATTCTTATTCAAATGTCGATTTTACCGGGCTTGTCGCAACATTCGAGTATTACACATCCGGCGACTTCGCCGGAAAGCCCCGAACAGCCGTTTTCCCCGAAGGCGACGCCGTATTATACGAATACGAAGTAACGCATGAAGGCAATCTCGCTGTTTACAAACGCGAACTTTATGATAGTTATGATATATACGAGAGTTATTACGGCCAAGAGAACATAAATTACGCGGAAAACCCGTATCTCAAAACAAGCTTCACGCTAAACAGCGCAAAAACATATTCATATTTCTCCACAAGCGCCTACTACTACAATTATTCGGATAAGTACGTAAGCCTGTCCTTTAATCTTTATAGCGAAACGCCGACTATCTATTATTATAGGTATGATTATACAACATACCAATACACATCGAATAATAAAGCGCTTGATATGATCATAGATAAGGACGTTAGTTATACAATTGAATACGAATGGACCGATGAAGGCGTTAATGTCTATCTTTACGAATCCTCCGAAGAGCGGCCGGATACACCTGTATATACGATAGCTGACAACGAATGGAACCCCATGTTCTCCGCCTACAGCAGCAATGCTGATATTACGTTAGACCCGTCCTCAAGCGGCACTTACACAAAATCCGAAAACGTATGCACTGACTATAGCACGCCGCTTGAAGGAAGCCCCGTTCACAGGACGGAATTTACGCTTGATGAAAACGCCTCATATGAAT
>JADHYM010000018.1 GCA_016782445.1 Candidatus Omnitrophota bacterium
CGCCCCTCGCTCACTCTACAAAAGTCGCTCATGCCCTACTGCGCAAAAGATTGCGCAACGAAATGGCGCGCATGCGGTATTCACGACTTTTGTACGCCGCTCAAGCAACGCCCGCAACCCTCTTTATTCTAGTTATTACCTTCAGGACATCTGTTCGTAGCTTTTTTCACTCATACTTTTTTACAAAGTGAAGGGCTGCAAGCGGGTATCTTGAAGATAAAAGCGAATAGCAATAAAAGCGAGACAATGCGTCTTGTGCCGGAGCGGCGTTAAAAATCGCGAATACAATCGCGCCATTTTACTGCGCAAATTTTTGTGCAGTAGCTATGTCCGCCAGAGGCGGATCAGCCTTCGGCTGAAGCGTTTTATAGAGTGAGAAAAAGGCGCGCATCCTTTTTCGAACGTCAAGCGGAGGCATAAGGCGCAGTGTCTCGCTCTATAAATCAAGTCGCCTAAAGGATACCCGTTGCAGCCGGAGCGAAAGTTCTTGCGGCAAAAGTGCGAAAGTGCTACCATATTGCATATATAAGATGAAATATATTATTATAGTTGTTATATTAGTTTCTTATTTGGCCGGCTATTCGCCGATATGTGCGCTTGAGGGGAATAACGACCTCTTATTTGCGCGCAAGGCGTTTAACGACGGATTTTACAGCCTTGCCATAGAAAAACTTCAGGAATTTCTCCGTTCAAATCCCGAAGCCTCATACGGGGACGAAGCCCACATATTACTGGGAAGGTGCTTTTACCGCGAGGGAGAATTTAAAAAAGCCCTTTATGAATTTAAACTGATCATGGGAAATCCTAAGACAAGCGACTTTGCGGACGAGGCTACATACTGGACAGGGGAGGTTTATTTTAAATCAGGCGAGTTTGAAAGAGCCATAGGATATTTTAAAAACATAATTGACTCATATAAAGATTCCTCGTTCCTGCCGTACAGCTTTTATTCGAAGGCCTGGTGCTATTACGAACTGGCAGAATACGCCACGGCAGTGCGTGATTTTTCAGAAGTTCTGACGCAATTTCCTTTTCATGAGCTGGCCGTAAAGTCCGATTATAAAATCTGCCGGATCCTTTATGAGCAGAAAGATTTCCCGAAAGCAAGGCTTAGGCTTTATCAATTCCTCGAAAACCACCCGCTTTTTGAAAAGCGCGCTGAAGTTTACTTCATGATAGCCGATTCGAGCTTCTACATGTCCGATTTTAAAGACGCCTCTAGAAAATTTGACGAGGCCCTTTCTATAGCTGAAGACGCCCCATGGAAAGACGCTGCGCTGTACAAAAAAGCCCAGTCCGCACTCGAGCTCGGCGAATTCGAGGAGGCGCTTGAGTTTTTTGGCTCTTCGACAAAGTCTAGAAAACCCGAAATCCGAGCTGCCTCTATGTTTGGAATCGCTAAAAGCAGGGAGAAACTGGGAAATGACAAGAAGGCTCAGGAAGCGTACAGCGAGCTGATTGCGGGCTATCCGGAGAGCTCGTGGGCGGACGACGCTTATTATTGGCTGAGTGAGATCGCGTATAAAGACAGCGACTGGAAAAAAGCAGAAGATATCTACAAAAAGGCGATCAGCGCCTTTCCTGATAGTGAATTACGAGACAGATTTCGCTACAATCTGGGTTGGGCGCTTAAAGAACAGGCGCGTTTTAATGAGGCGCGTGCGGAATTTGAGAAAATTGTAAAAAATTCAGGCGATAAAAAATTAATTGTTGAATCTCTTTGCCGGATAGCAGAGCTTTACAGGGACACAGGCTCCTCTCTAAAAGCGATAGAAACTTACGACATTATCCTTTCCTTTTATCCGGAGAGCGCGTGGGCGGATTATGCTCAATATGAAATGGGGAGGCTTCTTTTTTTAACGGAAAGGATAGACGCTGCGATACTGGCTTTTCAATATCTTCTCACCGGATTTCCTGATTCAGGCCTTACTGATAAGGCTTATTACCAGCTTGGGCTGCTCTATTCCAGAAAGGGGAATTTTGACCTTGCGGCGGACCAGTTTGATACCGTAACAAAAAAATCTCCGGAGAGCCCGCTTGCGAAAACCGCGGAATTCCAGAAAGGTACGTGCCTCTATAACGCGAACCGCTACGACGAGGCCGTCGCCGTGTTTAAGGGGATGGTAAAGCAGTCGCCCGACGCGGAGCTTGTTAAAATGGCGCGCTACCAGGCGGCCTGGTGCTATTACAGGATGCACAAAGAGCGCGAGGCATTGCGGGAATTCGAAGCGATTCTTAAGGAATATAATGATGCCGAGCTTTTGGCAGGCGTAAAAATGTGGTTCGGGGAATACTATTACAACAAAGGAAAAATGGAAGCCGCTTATTCCTATTTTGCGTCGGTTGCCGCGGATTACCCGGGCTCGGATTTCGCGGATGACGCGATGTACTGGCTCGCCTGGACCCTCTACGAAGACGGCAAAAGTGGAGAGGCCATAAGAGAATTCAGGTCCCTCTATAAAGGTTATCCGAAAAGCGAATGGGCCCAGGAGGCCGCTTTTAGGGTCGGGGACATACTTCTCGAGGAGGGAAAAGCAGACGAGGCGCTGAAAGAATTCAGGCAAGTAATCAATTCGTACGGGGATACGTATTTTGCCCGGAACGCGAACAGGAAGATAGGCGAAATACTAATGTCAAGAAGGGACTTTGTCCGGGCGGTAGAGCACCTTAAAAAAGCGAAGACATCCGAGAAAACGGATTTCAACGCGCAGATACAATATAATATCGCGGAGTGTTACGAAGAAATGAAAGATTTCGACCGGGCCGTAGCCGAGTATCTTAGGATAAGCTACGTGTATCCCGAAAGCGTTTTTTGGGCCGCGAAAGCGGAAGTTAGATGCGGGGCCATCCTCGAGAACACGCAGAAATGGGATCAAGCAAAGCGTATTTACCGGCGCCTGGCAAAGCGTGATTTAAAGGAATCAGAATACGCGAAAGAACGGCTCGAGTGGCTTAGGATGAAAAAATAGAGAAAGAGGACGGAGGAATGTAATGTGGGATTTTATTGTTAAAGGCGGGCCTATAATGGGCCTGATAATATTGTGCTCGATTATCGCGTTTGCCGTATTCATGGAAAGGATGTGGTATTTGAGGAACGCGCGAATCGACACGAGAAGATTCATGCGGGCGATCTCGTCCAAGCTGAAAAGCAGTAAAGTCATGGAGGCCGTGGATATGTGCAACCTGACAAAGGGCCCGATCGCGCACATACTGAAAGCCGGTATCGTAAAATACGATAAATCCCGGCAGGAGATCAGGGAGGCGATCGAAGACGCGGGTATTCACGAGGTTCCGCTTCTTGAACGAAACCTCGGTGTGCTGGCGACAATCGCGCACATAACACCGCTTCTCGGGCTTCTGGGGACGGTTGTAGGAATGCTTAAGGCGTTTCAGGTAATAGAGGAAAAGGCAAGCGGCATGGTTCCTGTGAACCCCGGGGACCTGGCGGGCGGCATATGGGAAGCGCTCATAACTACTGTCGGCGGATTATCGATAGCCATACCCGCATACGTAGCGTATAACTACCTGGTAAGTAAAGTGGATAATTTTGTTCTGGACATGGAAAAAAGCGCCACTGAGGTCGTCAACTTGCTCTCGGAGCAGAAAGAATCGGTATGAGGTTCAAGAGAAGAGTATCCTTAGAAAAAGGCAATCTGGATATAGCGCCTCTTATAGACGTAATATTCCTGCTCCTTATATTTTTCATGCTTACTTCAAGCTTCATATTTCAGCCGGGAATAAAGATAAATTTGCCGAAGGCGCTGACGAGCGAGGTCATACAGAGAGAAAACCTGATTATAGTCATAACCGAAGACAGCTCCGTTTACATAGATGAAAGGGCGATTGACAAGGAGGAACTTTCCTCGCGCGTTAAAATAGCGGCGCAACAATCAAAGCCCATACTTATTAAGGCGGACAGGAACGCGTCGCTCGGCAGGGTAGTCGAATTGTGGGACCTCTGCAGGGTTGAGGGGGTTCAAAAGATCAATATAGCTACGACACAGAACAGGTAGACAATGTTTGCAAACAAAATATTCGGCGTGACAATTTTAATATCTTCGGTATGGCACCTTTTCTGGATTTCTGCCGTTGAGATCGTCGTTACGCCCACGATAAATAGCGGCTGCGACTACCAGGAAGTGAATTTTCTGGGCCCTATACTCGAGAAGACGGCTTTTGACATCATGGCGGATGACTATGCGCACTACGGCGAGGCGCGATACGCGGCCTCGTCAATATTTTTTCTGGATAGGGCACATTTGAAAGCAGCCGGACCGAAAAGACACATACTGGACAGAAATGTTCCGGAAAAGGCTCTGAACAGGTTTACTTTTAATCTGCAGGGCTATATAAACGACGCCAAAGAAATACCATTTTATATGGCCGAGCAGAAGGATTTTATTCTGCTCGAAGAAAAAGAAATGCCGAAGGTGGAAGGACCTGTAAAAGGAAGGGAAATAATACACAAGCCTGATTCTCCCGTAGTTGCGAGCGAATCATACGGAGCCAATGCAACTTACTCGGTCGAGGTAAGGTTTGCTATATCACATAACGGAATAGTGTACAGGGCCGAGCCCCTGGTATCAAGCGGGCAGCCAAAAATAGATATTATAGCGATCCGGCACGTAAGGGAATGGCGATTTTCGCCTTTAAGCCTGGTGGAGAGAGAAGAAAATAACTGGGGAGTTGTCACTGTAATAATAAAATCCCGGTAATCAGGATAGAGGGATGATAAAACTCGATCTGTCTCTTGCGATATTTTGCTACCTTTTTTTTACGGTAATAATAGTTCTTGTTCTGTGGGTATGGTTCGAGAAAGCCTCTAAGACGGGCGATTTCAGCCAGAGCCGGAAGAACGTTTGGCAATGCAATATATGCGGACATATTTATACGGAAGATAAAACCGACGACTTTTCACGGTGTCCGCAGTGTAAGAGTATTAACGAGAGAAAAAAAACTAAGGGAGGTGCGGTCGGATGATTACAAAGATCGGCATAGCGGCCGGTGAGATATGGCACTGGCTGGAAAAACATGACCAGATATGCAGCCTTGAGGGCATGATTAAGGGGCTGGACAAGCCCCGGGATATGCTTTTAATGAGCATCGGTTGGCTTGCTCGCGAAGGCCATGTTGTCGTTGAGGGCGAGGGGCCGGATTATAAGGTAACGTTGAGGAAATAAGTGGTTATCAGTTTTCAGTAGTCAGTTCTCAGCTACTAAAAACTGATAACTGAGAACTGAAAACTGCAAAAAAGGAGGTAAATATGGATAGGCCAGAAAGAAGAGAGACTGAAAAAGTACCGATTATAGACCCGCTTAAGGTGATTGAGTATAAAACAATAAACAAGCGTTTTGGGTGGTGGTCGTCGGTGGTGCTTCTGGAAAGTTACGGAAGAAAACAGGTATGCTTTTATCTGTGGCAGAAGAGAGACGACAAGTGGAAGAGAAAACAGAAATTCGCGATACACTCTCAGGAAGATTGGGAGCTTATCACGAATGCCGTGGAAAAGATGATCGGGGAACTTACGTAACGGTTATCAGAAATCAGTTTTCAGTTATCAGCAACTGAAAACTGAGAACTGAAAACTGAGAACTGACTGTGAAGATAGACGTTGTCTATTCGGATAAATACTATGTTGACATAGGCGCTCACGTATTTCCTACCGCAAAGTACAGGCTGATAAAGGAAAAATTAGGCAAAAGTGCGGTGATTATGAACAGGATTCAATTTGTCGAACCCCATCCGGCAGAGGAAAAAGACGTATTACGTGTTCATGAGAAATCATATCTCGATAAATTGCGACACGGGAAGTTGAGCCATGAGGAGATGTTGACCCTTGAGATGCCTTACTCAAAAGAGCTTTTCGAGAGCTCTCTACTTTGTTCGGGCGGGACTATATGCGCGGCTGGGTCGGCTCTCGAAAAGGGCGTTGCAGTGCACCTGGGTGGTGGATTTCATCACGCCTTTCCCGACCACGGAGAAGGGTTCTGCGTTCTGAATGACATAGCAGTGGCAATAAAAAAACTAATAAACGAACGCAAAATAAAAAAAGCGCTTATTATCGACTGTGACCTGCATCAGGGTAATGGCACGGCGTTTATATTTACCGGGGACAAAAACGTATTCACATTTTCGATACACCAGGAAAATAATTACCCATTTTACAAGCCGAAGAGCGACATGGATATCGGCCTTCACGATCGCACAAAAAACGCCGAATACCTGGAATGCCTGGAGAGCCGTATACCTAAGATTATTTCCGACTTTAAGCCGCAGCTTATTGTGTATGTTGCCGGGGCAGACCCTTACGAGAATGACCAGATCGGAAACCTTGGCCTGACCATAGAGGGACTGAGAAAGAGGGATCTTTTCGTATATAATCAGGCCAGGAACTACGGCATACCCGTAGCAGTTGTGCTTGCCGGCGGGTATGCGATAAATCAGGATGATACAGTAGAGATACATTTTAATACGGTCGCTCAAGCGGCAGAGATATTTTAGGAAAGGAAAAATGAAGGTACTAATGCAAAATGCTGTTCAGCTTACGATAGCTATAAATGCCGCGGCGGCACTTATGGCCGGGATAATTATCTATATAATCGGAAGAAAAAAACTTCCGAATAAAATATTAAGCATATTGAACCTTCTTTTTTGCGTGTGGAGCCTTTTTCTTTATCTGGCGCTTAAGCAGGTATCAGCTGATTTATCGGCGTACTATTACAGAATATCATTTATACCGCTTATTTTTTTAACGCCGCTATTTTTACACTTACTTTCCGTCCACTCTGATAAAAAAGTCTTCACGAAGAATATCATAACCAAGCTTTATGTAGTATTTTTTCTTATCTTTGCTGCGTATTTTGTCATGCCCGACAAATTTATAAAAGGGGCCTCGGCAGGTGAATATTTTCGACATGTGATGATACCGGCGCTCGGGTTCCATATTTTTGTCGCGATATTCCTATGTTTTCTCTCATGCGGGGTTTATTACCTTCTTTACTCGGATAAGATGTACCTTAAATTGAAACAGAACCGCCGGATATGGCTATTTTTGGCGCTTATTTTCGGAATGCTTGCGCCTATCACTGTTTTTTTGGCAACCTACGGCATTAAATTTATGCCGATAGGCCTTTTAGGGGTTATGCCATTCATTATCTTATCCTGGTACGCGGTGGCGGCTTATCGTACGCTTGAGGCGGATATCGTTATCAATAAAACAGTGCTCCTGGCGTATTTTACCTTCTTTATTATATTGTTATATGCGGGACTTGTACACTTCCTGGCACAAACCGGCCACGTGGAATATTATACATCTTCAATGTTTGCCGGATGTATTGTTCTTTTGTGTCTTCTTTTTGGCATGCATTACGGAGGGCTTTCAAGCCTTAACAGGCTGGCTGAGCGTATTATTTACGAGAAGCGGATGAAGTGCTACAGGTTCCTGACAATGATTCATTCTTCCGAAAAAAGCGGAACGGGACTCGATCTTCTGCTGAATAAAGGTGTGGATGCGCTTGTCAATCTCATAGGCATAGAATGCGTTTCAGTATATCTTTTAGATGAAGATACGATGGACTATAAGCTTCGAGCGTGTCATGGTATAGATAGTGAAAAACCGGCCTTTGTTAAAAGAATCCCGGCTTCAAGTAAACTTGTGGAATTTTTGAAAGAAAACGATATTTTTGTAGATGGAGAAAACGAAGAGTTTTCCTCTTCGAAGAAGGCCGGCGCTGCAAGTGAAGAGTTTAGAAAAATGAACATGAAACTCAGTGTACCGGTGTATTATGCCACGCCTATTTACAGCCGGAAAGGTTTATTTGGGTTTTTGAACCTTGGAAACAAAAAGGATAATGCGCCGTTTACCTCCGAAGACATGGATATACTTAATGCTTACTCAAGGCAGCTCGGTATATGCATGGACAACTTTTGCCTCATGATGAGTGCCATCCAGGATGATCTTACGAAGCTTTACAGGCGAAATTATTTTCTTAAGAGGCTGGAGGAAGAAACCGATAGGGGCAAGAGGTATGAAAGGCCTTTTTCTCTTATGATGCTTGATGTCGATAACTTCAAGCGTATAAATGACACCCGGGGCCATCAGGCAGGCGACGAGGTACTGAAAAATATAGCGCGTATAATCAGAAGCGGACTTAGAAAAACAGATATTGCTTCACGATACGGGGGCGAGGAATTTATCATACTCTTGCCGGAGACGAACAATGCCCAGGCTGCGTTAGCGGCTGAAAGGCTCCGTAAAAGCGTTGAAGAAGAATTTAAAGGCGATATCACGGTAAGCATAGGCCTTGCTACATACGACAAATCTTCAGCTTATGTTGATATAGTACGCGAAGCCGACGTTGCCCTCTATAAAGCAAAAAAAGAGGGGAAGAACAGGGTCGTTTCGGGGCAGTAGCTCAGCTGGAAGAGCACCACGTTCGCAACGTGGGGGCCGTGGGTTCGAATCCCATCTGCTCCACTTCACTAGGAGATCTACAATGAAAAGAATAGCACTTATCCTTTTACTTATGCTTTTTAGCGCACCCATATCCTTTGCCCAGACCAAGGAAGCGGATTTGGCGGGAAAGTGGTATGATTCTTCAGGGGACCGGCTCGAAGCAGAACTTGACTTATACATAAAAGATGCCAGGCTTCCGGCCGTAGACGGAAAAATCATCGCCATGCTCTCGCCTCACGCCGGCTACGCATATTCCGGACCCGTAGCCGCTTACGGTTTCAAAGCGATTAAAGACGAGAACATAAAAACAGCTGTCATTGTCGGCTTCAGCCACAAAAAAGATTATGATGGCATAGCTGTGCTTGACTACCAGGGAGTTCGGACACCTCTTGGAAAGATTGGCATTAACAGAAAAATAACAACCGGACTTATAGCGAGGAATAAAAAAATATACGACTATCCCGAAGCCTTTAGTGGCGAAAACTCGGTCGAGCTTATTCTGCCTTTTTTGCAGGCAGTGCTTGATAACTTTGAGGTCGTATTAATAGCGATAGGAGAGCAAAGCTATCAAAATTGCAGAATACTAGGCGAAGCGCTTTACGAGGCCCTGAAGGAGAGCGATAATTTTATTCTGATTGCCTCGACTGATATGAGCCATTACCTTACATACAAAGAAGCCAATGAGGCTGACAGCCGGACGATCGATTTGATAAAAAAATTCAACCCTGATGAACTATATATTGAAAGCGAGAAAAAAAGGCATGGCCTCATGTGCGGACAGGGCGCGGTGTGCGCTACGATGATAGCTGCGAAGAGACTCGGGGCGAATAAAGTAGAGATTTTTAAATATGCGAATTCCGGCGATACCTCCGGGGACAAAACAAAGGTAGTAGGGTACTTAAGCGCGGCATTTGTTAACTCAAATATAAAAAAGCAAATATCAAATATGGGGGAAGAGGGCATGCTTACAAAAGAAGAAAAAGAAAAGTTATTAAAACTTGCCAGGGAATCCATAACGTATTACCTCCGGCATGGAAAACCGCCATTCACCGAAGAGAATGACCCTGTCCTTTGCAAGGAAATGGGCGCTTTCGTGACGCTTCACAAGAGCGGCCGGCTTAGAGGCTGCATTGGAAACATGGTAGGTAAAGGGCCCCTCTATCTTACCGTGCGCGACATGGCGATTGAGGCGGCGATTGGCGATCCGCGTTTTCCGGCAGTAAGCCTTGAGGAGATGAAGGATATCGACATCGAGATATCTGTTTTATCTCGGCTCGAAAAAATAACAGATCCGGAAAAAATAGAAATGGGTAAGCACGGGGTAATCGTCCGTAAGGGCTTTGTAAGCGGCGTATATCTTCCGCAGGTCGCTACGGAAGCAGGTTGGACAAGGGAGGAGTTTATGGATTCTTTGTGCGGACAAAAGGCCGGCATGAATCCTGATGCCTGGAGAACAGGGGAATGCGATATATACATATTTACGGCAGAGGTTTTTGGAGAAAAATAAAAATATGTCAAGATTCTACGTTCCTCCGGAAAACGTAAAGAACGATCTGATACACATAACAGGCTCCGAGGCGCATCATATAAAAGATGTCATGCGTCTTAAAGAATCCGATAGCGTTGTCGTTTTCGACGGAACAGGGAAGGAATACACGGGTTTTATAAAAGAAACCCAACCAAAAAAAGTAATCGTCGAGATCGTTAAAACGAAAGCGCCCATTGCCGACAAGCGCGCCGAAATAACCCTTGCCCAGGCAATACCTAAGAAAGCCAAAATGGATTTTATCGTGGAAAAAGCGACAGAACTCGGCGCGAGCGCCATCATGCCCATTCTTACCGAGCGCACGGTCGTGCGCCTGGACAGCGACAAAAGTAAAGCCAGATGTTTGCGCTGGCAAAAGGTTGCCACTGCGGCCGCGAAACAGTGCGGAAGGCAAGACATACCCGAGGTCGCGGGACTTAAAAAATTCTATTTTGCGCTGGACAAGGTACCTGACTACGACATGGGACTTCTCGCCTGTCTTTCGGAAGAAACCGAAACGATAAGGGAGGCCATTTCGCGCTTTGAAGGCGGAAAGATAATTCTGTTCATAGGCCCGGAAGGGGATTTTACGCCCGACGAGATTACCATGGCGAAAAACGCGAAGTGCCGCCTGATTACCTTGGGAAGGCTTGTCTTAAAAAGCGATACCGCGGCCATATCAGCGCTCTCCGTATTGAATCATGAGCTTTCACGGTAACCCGCCCACTTTCTGCCTAAAAACACTCGGCTGCAAGGTAAATCAATACGAAACCGAACTAATGCGGGAATGTCTCAAGCAGAGCGGCTTTGTCGAGGAGAACGATGAGGCCCGGGCGCATTTTTGCATAATAAACTCCTGCACGGTGACTCAAACCGCTGACAAGGAGACGCGGAACCTTGCTCGCCATTTCTACAGAATAAACCCTTCGGGAAAAGTCGTGATCACAGGATGCTACGCGGAATTCGAAGAAGATAGAAAAGTTTTAAAAGGGCTTTCCGGAGTTACACATCTCGTGCGCAACTGTGACAAAACAAACATAGCTCAAATCCTTCTACCCAACGCCTGCAGCTTGCAACCTCGAACCTGCCGCACGATATCCAACTTTAAAAACAGGGACAGAGCCTTCATAAAAATCCAGGACGGGTGCGACCATAAATGCTCCTATTGTAAAGTCGGCCTTGTCCGGGGCCCGTCCCGCTCGAGGAAAATCGAAGATATTCTATCCGAGGCTGAAGGTCTTGTAAATAACGGATTTAGAGAAATTGTTTTAACAGGCGTTTGCCTTGGGGCTTGGGGGCTTGATCTCGAAAAGAAAAAAAACCTGGCAAGTCTGGTAGAAGAGATTTTAGCTATCGAGGGAGATTTTCGAATACGCCTAAGCTCAATTGAACCTGCATACGTTACGGAAAGACTCACCGATCTTATGAAAAACAATCCGAAAATCTGCAAACACCTTCACGTGCCGCTACAATCCGGGGATGACAAAGTTTTGGCTCTTATGCGGCGGCGTTATACAATAAGAAGATTTTTCGATATCATAAAACGCGCCAGAAAAAAAATACCGGATCTGGCGTTTACTACGGATATTCTCGCAGGCTTTCCTGGGGAGGGGGAAGCGAATTTTAAGAGTACGCTTAAGTTTATTCAAAGAATAAAGCCCTCACGCGTACATATATTTTCATATTCAAAAAGGCAGTTCACACCTGCGGCCGGATTTAAAAGTGAAGTGGAGAAGAGCAGAAAAAACGAACGCGCCAAGGCCCTAATAGAACTCGGGCATATTTTCGCGAAGCAATTCGTAAAGAGCTTTATTGGTAAGAAGGAACTTGTACTTGTGGAGAGCCGGCGCGATACAACCTCCGGGCTTCTTACGGGCTACACTGACAGGTACGTGCGCGTTTTGTTCGAAGGGCCGGATTCTCTTCGCGGTAAGCTTGCGTCCATCGTGATAAAAAGCGTCGACGAATCAAAAAACTCTGTCCTCGCCAAACTTCTGTAAGCTACTTTTGATACACCCCTTCCGTTCACTAGGTTGCAAACCAAGTGCCATTCCAGCGACTTGATAATAAGAGGGTTACGGGCATTGCTTTCGCTTGACATTCGCTCGGGGATACGCGCCCCTCGCTCACTCTACAAAAGTCGCTCATGCCCTACTGCGCAAAAGATTGCCCGCCTGACCGGCCGGGCAGGCGCAACGAAATGGCGCGCATGTGGTATTCACGACTTTTGTACGCCGCTCAAGCAACGCCCGCAACCCTCTTTATTCTAGTTTTTACCTTAAAGACGTTCGCTCGCAGTCTTCTACTCATCGGACTCAGTAACGTATAATATTCTGTGTAGTTTTGGGCAGATGGATGCGGTGTGGCCTTGAAGACAGAAAATTTTGTGCGCGAACAGCGTAATTGAGTAAAGCCCCATCTTTTCGAAGAAAAGAGCAGGGGCGAGAAATCTTAAATACATCAATTGCCGTGAGCCACAAAATTCGTCTGAAAGGCCGCACCGTATCCATCTGCTGCGTTGAATGTACGTAGAATATTATACGTTACCTTGGACCTGTCGTGCATTGACAGTGGGGTAATTATATGATATACTTCATAGCACTTTTGCCGGAAGGTGGTATATTTGTCCGAGATATTCAATAGAATAAACTGGGTCGATCTTGTAGCCCTAATCCTTTTACTGCGAATAATTTACATATCCTCGCGTATCGGTGTTGGAAAGCAAATTCTTCCCCTCGGCTTACTTGCTATAATATTAGTAATAATACTACATAATTACGAAAATATAGCATGGATATTTATTGATCGCTACGCATTTTCGAAAACTATATGCTTTTTCTCGAGCTATGCTTTCATGCTGACCGTTTTTTTCGTCATATATCATGTTGTTTCAAAGCTCGTAGGAGCATTGCCTGACACGATCCCGATGGCGCCTCTCGAGCGCATAGTAGGGGTTGCGATAGGATTGGTAAGAGCCATATTGATAATCGGCCTGATTCTCATAGGTTTCCTGCTCTTGCCGGTCGAGTCAGTTTCAAATAGCGTGAAAAATTCATATTCAGGACAATTTTTCATAAGCGTGGACCTCAGTATTTTTAGTTCTATAAGCAATGCTTTTGGTAAGGGTAAGGTTCACGCGGACCGCATGTTGGGGACGCTTACCGCGCCCAAGGATTATAGTGGGAATGCCGGGGAAGGGCTAAAGGCCCGATCCCGATTTTTTAAGGAAAAATACTAACTACCCGCGGAGGATAAACATGAAACTCAAAGAGATTTATGAATTTGTTATAAAGAAGGGCATTGAAAAAGATCCGCGTTCAAAAAAAGAGATCAAAGATGCCTTGGGGAAGACAAAACGCTGTTTCAGAAAACTTCCGCGCCTGGATAAGAAATTTTTCGACAAGGAAGCGCTGAAGCACCCGTTTTCCGATACGCGAATACTGAACGGCAATCCCTCAAGCGACATTCGCACGATCTTGGTGGGCATAGACATCGGAGGGGAAGAGCTTTTAACGGCGTATACCCTGAACAAGGAGGGTCTGGCAATAGACCTCGTTATGTCACATCATCCGAGCGGGAGAGCCCTGGCAGATCTCTACAGCGTGATGAGCGTTCAGGCGAACATGTTGGAAAAACTTGGAGTTCGTCACGAAATAGCCGAGGATATTGTTACAAAACGCATGCAAGAGGTAATGCGCAGGTTTTCTTCGCTCAACACAGAACGGACTATCGACATTGCCCGGCTTCTCGGGATACCGCTCATGTGCGTGCATACTCCGGCCGACAACCATGTGAATAAATTTCTTCAGGATCTTTTCGACAGAGAAAAACCGAAAAAAATAAAAGACGCCTTAAACATTCTAAAAAGCATACCGGAATACCAGGATGGCATGGTCAAGGGCACCGGGCCGCAGGTTGTTTCCGGAGAAGAAAAGAAAAATTGCGGCAGGGTCTTCGTAGACATGACCGGCGGGACCGAGGGGTCAAAGAAGATATTCAGCCGATTGTCCCAGGTGGGCGTGAATACTGTAATTGGCATGCATTTCAGCGAAGAGCATATAAGAATCGCAAAATCAGAATATGTAAACGTCATAGTGGCCGGGCATATAGCGAGCGACAACCTCGGACTTAATCTCTTGCTTGACGGGATTTCAAAAAAAGAAAGGCTAAATATAATGCCTTGTTCCGGATTTACGAGGGTAAAAAGAAAATGAGCCCGCTTGTTCCCAACGAAATAGTGGATGAGATACTGGATAAAACAGACATAGTGGAGCTTCTTTCCTCCTACGTCGAGCTTAAAAAATCAGGCCAGAATTTTAAGGCGCGATGCCCGTTCCATGATGAAAAGACGCCGTCTTTTATGGTGAGCCCTGCGAAACAGATATTCCATTGTTTTGGGTGCGGGATAGGCGGGAACGCCATCAGCTTTTTAATAAAATACGAAAAAATGGAATTTCCAGAAGCCTTAAAAACCCTGGCGGAAAAATCCGGCGTAAAACTTCCCGAGCCGCGAAAGATGGACCCGGCTAAAATAACTTTTGCGGAAAAACTTACGGAGACCAACGCCCGGGCCGCGGCGTTTTATCAGGATAACCTCAACAAAAAGATAGGCGAAGAGGCGTACAGGTACTTTCGTAAAAGAGACGTTTCCGAGAAAACGATAAAGCTTTTCAAACTTGGTTACGCACAGGATTCCTGGAATAGCCTGTCATATTATTTCAAATCCCTAGGAACAGGTTTCGAGCTCCTTTCAAAAGCCGGACTCATAGTGCAAAATACCGAAAAGGGAAGCTGGTACGATAGGTTCAGAAACAGCGTTATTTTTCCTATTTTCGGCTTGCGCCATAAAGTAATAGGATTCGGCGCCCGGACGCTTGCGGATACGTCTCCGAAATACACTAATTCGCCGGAGACCTTTCTCTATAAAAAAGGCAGTACACTCTACGGCCTTAATTTTTCGAAAGAATTTATCCGAAAAAAAGACTATGTTATTATTGTTGAGGGGTACTTTGATCTTTTGCTGCCCTTTCAGGAAGACGTGAAAAATATAGTGGCTACTCTGGGAACGGCGCTTACCCCGGACCAGATAAGGATCCTTAAGCGCTTTACAAAAAATGCCATCATGATTTACGACGCGGATACTGCCGGCGAGGCCGCGACATTGAGGGGGCTGGATATTTTATTAAGTGAGGGAATGAACGTCCGGATCGCTACCTTGCCTAAGGGTTCGGATCCGGATAGCTTCGTAAGAAAAGAGAAAAAAGAAGGATTCCTAAAGCTTCTTAAGGATTCGCGGGATATTTTCGATTACAAAATAGACATACTAAAAAATAAGTTCAAAAGCGATACGCCGGGCGGCAAGGCAAAAATAGCGAACGAAATGCTACCGACGATTTCAAGGCTCGCGAATGAGGTGCTTAAATCGGTCTATGTCAAAAAGCTTGCTAACGTGCTATTGGTGGACGAGGAGGCGATTGGTTCCGAGCTTAAGAAGGTAAAAAAAAGTTTTCCTTATTTGTACGCTCCAAAAAATCTGTCCATTGCTCCCCAAAAAATAGAGAGAGCCTCGGCCGCAGAGATCACGGTGCTGGCGCTTTTATTCGATAATCCCGCGTTCATGGAAAAACTTGAAAAAGAGGTTTTGATAAACGAATTTAAAAACGGCCTCGTAGTCGCGATCCTTAAGCATATTAAAAAGCAGCGCGACTCAAAAAAGGAGATTGCTCCCTCTCATGTAATAAGCCACTTTGACTCTAGCCAAGAGGTAGAGAACATCGTCTCCGAGGCCATAGTCGCTGGCGAAAGCATAACGGACAGGGAAAAGACATTCAAAGATTGCATTGAATGGATAAAGAAGAACAACCAGAAGTTCGTTCTCTCGAGCCTCCAGCTGCAGATAAAAGAAGCAGAAGTTTTAAAAGATTCTAAAGAGGTTGGAAGGCTCATGGTGGAATATAATACGGTTCTCAAGGAGATGCAGGTAAAGGCCGATGTCAAAAAAACATAAAACGAAAACCCGGAAACGTACATTTGCAAAGCGAAGGAAAAAGGCGTTTGTACTCTCCAAAAAAAAGAAAATAGTCGGAGAACTCCTCGCATTGGGAAAAGAAACGGGCAAGCTTACGTACGAACAGATCAACAACGCTCTTCCGGATGACATGGTTTCGGCTGAGGACATCGAGGCGGTCATGGCCGTGCTTGACAAAGAGGGTATAACCCTCGTTGACGAAACAAAGGAAGAGTATGCCCTTCCTTACGAGCAACGCGTTAAAAAGGAAGCCGGTAAAACAGACGATACCCAAAAGGCGAGCCAGGCTGATGATCCCGTAAAGATGTATCTCCGGCAGATGGGGCAGATCGCGCTTCTTACAAGGGAACAGGAGATAGAGCTTGCCGAACGCATAAAAGTCGCCGAGGATGTTTTTAGGCGGAACGTGCTTTCTACCAGAGCCGCTCACAGGATCACGATCAGCATACTGGAGAATGCTTTCGAGAACAACATAAACCTTGATGAGATCGTGGACCTGGACCCCAAAACGAAGGAATACGCGGCAAAAAGAAAAATAACCCTCCTTTTAAAAAAGCTCAAGCGAACAACGGTCGCCGGCAAGGTATTCAAAATACTTCTTTCGCTTAAGCTTGCCACGTCCGTTATCGAACGGCTGTCACGGAAGATCGACGTGTTTGTACATGAGGCGGAGCATATAGAGCGCGAAATCGTAAACTCGAAACTGCGCAAAAAAATAAAGAAGAACGCGGAAAAAAAGCTAAGAAAACTGGAAGCGGATTTTGGTGACAGGTTCAAAAGCATAAAAAAGCAGTGCCGCTTGATCTTCATAAAGGAATCCAAATTCAATAAAGCCAAACGCGAACTCGTGGCGGCGAATTTAAGGCTTGTCGTGAGCATAGCGAAAAAATACACAAACCGCGGCCTGTCTTTTCTCGACCTTATACAGGAGGGCAACATTGGCCTCATGAAGGCGGTTGATAAGTTTGAGTATAAACGCGGCTATAAGTTTTCAACATACGCTACATGGTGGATACGCCAGGCAATAACGCGTTCGATTGCCGACCAGTCCAGGACAATAAGAATACCCGTTCACATGACAGAGACGATAAATAAGCTGGTAAGGGTGTCGCGCTCGCTCGTGCAGGAGACGGGCCGTGAGCCTACACCGGAAGAGATAGCACACGGAATGCGTATCCCCGTCAGTAAGGTGCGGGCGATATTAAAGATTGCGCAGGAACCGATAAGTTTACAGACACCGATAGGTGACGAGGGCGACACGCATTTCGGGGATTTTATCGAGGACAAGAGGGCTGTTTCGCCGGCAAGCGCTACGGCCTATGCCATGCTTAAGGAGCAGATGGAAGACGTCTTAAGCACGCTTACCGAAAGAGAGAAGAAGGTTTTAAGGCTCCGTTTCGGCATAGGCGACGGTTACCCGAGGACGCTTGAAGAAGTGGGGGCGACATTCAGTGTTACGCGCGAAAGAGTAAGGCAGATAGAGGCAAAGGCTCTTAAAAAGCTGAGGCATCCTATAAGGGCGCGGAAACTCAAGAATTTTCTAAGCATGGGATTCATGTAAGAGGAAAAAGAAAAAGAGGAGGAAAGCATGGAGAAACACAAAATACTTATTATTGACGACGAAGTGGATTTGGTGGATTTGGTAAAACTACGGCTCGAGTTTTACAATTTTTACGTAACGCCGCTTTATACAAGCACCCGTGCAATGGAGGTGGCGAAGCGCGAGAAACCGGATCTTATTCTTCTGGATGTCATGATGCCGGATAAGAACGGCTACGAAGTCTGCAAGGAGCTTAAATCCGACAAAGATACAAGTAAGATACCGGTGGTTTTATTTACCGCAAAGCCCCAGCAGAGGGAATACATAAAGAAAGGGTACAAGGATGTCGGCGCAGACGATTATATCCTTAAGCCATTCGACCCCAATGACCTCCTATATAAAATAAGGCAGCTTCTCAAGAAGAAATGAAGCTCGTAAAAAGCAAATTTTGCAGGAAGAGGTACAGGGCGCAGGCAAGGCTTAAATGGTGGCTTAAAGGGAGCCGGTGGGGCTGGAATACCGGAGGAAAAAAACAAACGAGAGATCCTGAAAAAAATGAAAATTAAAACAAGGCGTTACTACATATATTACCTTGCGCTCTCGGCAGGGTTTTTTGTTTGCATTCTTCCCTTAAGATTCGGGCTATATCTTGCCGAGCTTGCCGGCAAAATAGGTTTTAGGATGCTCAGCAGAGAGCGCCGGACAGCCGTCGGGAACCTTAGAATCGCGTTTCCCGAAAAAAGCGATTCGGAAATAAACGGCATAGCGGAAAGGGCTTTTGTAAACCTCTGCAAAAACGGAATAGAATTCCTTAATACTTATAAACTAAATAAGCAGAACATAAAAGAATGGGTGGATGAAAAAGGATTCGAGAACGTAGACAGGTCCCTCGAGCGCGGGAAGGGCACGCTTTTAGTGGCATGCCACCTCGGTAACTGGGAGCTTATACCGTTTTGTTTTGCTTTCAGGGGTTATGCCTCAACGATAATCGTAAGGCAGCTTTATTTTTATAAATACGAAAATATCGTAAATAGAGTTCGGCGTTCAAAAGGCGTGAAAATTATGTATCGCGATGAATCGCCCCGCAAGATCTTGAGAGTCCTGAAAAATAATGAATCTATCGGGATGCTGGCGGACCAGGATATGGATAGCCTTGAGGGAGTTTTTGTGGATTTCTTCGGAAGGCCGACTTATACGCTCGTTGCTCCGATCGCGATAGGGCTAGCCACCGGCGCAAGCGTTTTGCCGTGCTTCATGTTCAGGGAAAACGGAAGGCATAAATTCGTGATAGAAGCCCCTCTTGAAATAGAGCAGGGAAAGGACAAAGCTGAAACTGTTAAAATAAACGTGCAAAAATGGTCGAAGCTTTTGGAGTCTTACGTAAGACGCTATCCTGACCAATGGGTATGGATACACAAGCGTTGGAAAACGCAGCCCGGGCAAAAAATAAAATGAATTTTATCTTGAGAAACAGGATTTTCGAAGGTATAATAATATAAATGAAGGAGTAGTCATGAAAAAGACCGCCTTGCAATGTGTCGTATTTCTCTTCTTGATCTCTCTTTTAACCCCTTCTGCTTTTTCCGCTGAAAAACTCATATATAGCTTTGAAGAAGATCTTGACGGCTGGGCCATACCTGACTGGTCGCGCGATAAAGTCGATTACGCGACTAAATCCGTTGAGACTTCAAAGAAAGTAGCTTCAAAAGGTAAATCCAGCCTAAAAATGAATGTCCAGTTTCCTAAAGATGGATGGTACGCCGGCGTTGTTGACGTAGAGGGCCCTCTTGACTGGAGCAAGTACAACACCGTATTGTGCGATATATACGCGCCGTCAAAATACCTGGAAAGGGTTGAAGCAAGACTAGCAATAAATGTGGGAAAAAAGTGGTTGTGGATTGAGCAAAAAAAGTCTACGAAGCTTGAAAGAGGCAAATGGACTACTGTGCGGGCAGACTTAACGACCGGGAATACATCCTGGAGGAAAACGGAGATGGTGGAGAAGAAGGATAAAGAAGGTAAAATCCGGGGTTATGTAGCCCGCTACATAACGGTAGAACTCAAAGATAGCTACAAGGAAAAGGTTCAGGTGTTTACCATTCGCATTGAGGCGGTTAATAGTCCCTATAAGGGTGCGTTTTATATAGATAACATACGCCTTGAGGAATAAGAGAGGTTGATATGAAACTTATAGAAAGCTTACTCTGCAGAAAAAGATACAAGGTCCAGATAAAGGCTAAACGAACCGCGAAGAAAAATAAAACCGCTATCTTTATAGTCTGTATAGTAGTGATCTCAGCATTTGCGCTTATTAGATAAGTGGAAAAATTTTTTTTAAACCCTTCCGAAATATCCGGTAGCCTGACTCGTATCGGAGTCAAAAAGGCAACTGCCTCCATATTTGAACTTTTCATATTCGGTATTCTCGCCGGCATTTACATAGCCTTCGGCGCTAACGTCGCGACCGCTGTTTTGAGTGGCGGAACTCTGGACCCGGGGCTGGCGAGGTTTTTAGCCGGAAGCGTCTTTTCAGTTGGCCTTATGTTGGTTCTCATACCCGGATCAGAGCTTTTTACCGGCAACATTCTCATGACGATAGGATTCATATATAGAAAATATGCCTTCGTCAAGGTTTTGCGAAACTGGATTGTTGTTTACATTGGTAACCTTCTTGGAGCCATAATTATCGCAGCACTTGTGTATAAGTCCGGCCTTCTGGGAAACATAGGAAGCCTGAACGCCGTAGGGGAGGTGGCCGTTCGGATCATGAACGCAAAGCTCGAATTAGGTTTCACGGAAGCCGTATGCCTGGGCATTTTATGCAATATGCTTGTGTGCCTGGCGGTCATCATGTGTATTGCCTCGAAAACGGTAGCAGGAAAAATATTAGGGATTTATTTTCCGATAATGGCATTCATCGCTTCAGGCTACGAACATTCTGTCGCAAATATGTATTTTTTGCCCATCGGGCTCATGATGGAGGGAAGGTTCTTTTCTGATTTTCCGATCATGTTCAAAAACCTCATACCAGTTACGATCGGAAATATAATCGGAGGCCTGCTCGTTGTTCTCCTGCACCCCAAAATAGAAAAGCGTATCGCGAAGATGCTGATGCGAAAGTAGCGGTAAATCCTATAATGTCAAACAGTACAGGGAGTTGAAATGAAAAAAATTATTATATTTGCATTAGTTGTTTTAATATTAAGCGCAAGTTATGGGTTTGCGCAAGATAGAGGCCAGGCATTTACCAATGGGTATTTGAATGGAAGAGTGGTTTTAGGAAGCACCGGTGAAACCGACGCAAACTACGTCGATGGTTATGCGCTCGGCATTATCGATGCTTTATATATAACAAATTTTTCCCAGATGGAAGAACTCTACCCTCGTCATACAAGAGTGGATATTGTAAAGGCAATGCGAGCTTATTATCGGAATAACCCCGCAAAAACCTTCCGACCTATTGCTGATGTGGTATGGGGAGGGTGCAAATAATCTCGCCCCACAACTTCAAGAAATCCAACCTATAGGAAGTTCCAAGTTCCGAAACGCTTTCGGATCACACAGGAAAGTGTACCCCCCCCCTATCCCTGGCATACCAATAAATCTTTTCACGACATATCAGGCCCCAAGGGAGGCGTGTTGGGGGAAGGCCGGTTATCTACGGATCATGCCATGTTTCGTAGATAAGAAAAACTTAATCTACGGTTTGTTTGATAACAGTAATTGGGAGCAGAAAAGCTTGACTATTCCCCGAAGATAAGGTAAACTATGTTCGGAAAAACGAACATTTGTTCGGTTAGCAAAACAAGGACCTATAATGAAAATACATAATAAGCTGGACGAATTATTAAAAAATAGTTCAAAGGTGAAAATTCTAAGGTTTCTATTTTCAGAAAAAGATGAACATACAGGAAGGGCTATAGCAAGGGCTATTAATATGAGCGTTTCTTCAACATATGAAAACCTACAGAATCTGAAGGAGGAAGGACTCATAAGCTTAAGAAAGAAGGGAAATTCAATCCTTTACAGTATTCGCTTAGAAAATCAGATCGTGAGAAAACTACTTAACCCTCTTTTTAAGCAGGAACAGTCAATATTTACTGATATTATTTCGCTTATTAAGAAATCGTTGTCCAAGAATACTCTAAAAATCAGCTCTATTGCATTTTTTGGCAGTGTTGTCCGAAAAGAGGAAACTGTAAAAAGTGATATAGATTTACTAGTTGTTGCCAAAAATAGACAAGCTAAGACCGAAATAACGAAAGCATTAGACAGTCTAAATCAAGATATTGCTAAAAAATACGGAGCCGCAATATCGCCATATTTAGTAACCAAAGAAGAATTGAAGAATAAATATATTTCGAAAAAAGCTATAGTCAAATCAATTTTAGAAAATAACCAGCTTATATTAGGGGAACCCATAGAAAGGATAATAGCATGAGCTCAGCGCGACGTTACAAAACAAAGGTGATAAATAGATCTGACTACGAGATATTTCTAAAAAAAGCGAAAGAATTTTACCAAACCATGTACCAAGCGGAAAAAGCTGAAAATTGGAATGCAGCGGGTTTAAACGGTGTTCATTGTGTCATATCTTTAATAGATGCTTTATTGATAAGGCACGCCGGCATGCGTTCTATAGAAGAAGATCATATGGCAGTAGTAGATTTAATAAATTCCAACTTAAGTAATAAAATACAAGGTATTGATAAAAAAACACAAACGGCAAGACGTGTGATAGCGAAAAAAAACCTTGTTGCATATGAAAATAGGAATTTTTTAAAATTAGAGGCGTTAGAACTTATAAAACATGTTCAAAGGTTTTACGATTGGTCAACGAAACAAATTTAGACTTTGCTTTACAAAAAAGAATAAACAAATCTGACTCATAAAGCGAAAAGGACACTTTCCGTAACTTCAACAAATCCAACCTATTACGTTAATCCATAAGGACTTACGACGAATTTTCATTCATGAAATTTTGTGCATTTTGGGGTGTTTCAGAGCATGAAGTAGTCACAAATTGGTCACAGGATAGACTGGACATCACTCGGCCGCAAGATATTCATTGGCCGAGTGTTATCCCTCGCACCACTGACGCATAAGGGTTCGTAAGCCTGCACAGATAGAACTCCTGCCAGATAGTCTGATTTAATCGTTCTACATATCCATTTGTCCATGGATGAGCTACCTTAGTAACAGTATGTTTTATATTATGAGCTCTTAGGGCGTTTGTAAAAGGGCTGTCGTTTTCTTTGTTCTTGAAGTTATAGAATTCTGTTCCCTGATCCGTTAAGACTCTTTTAATCTTGCTCATTGGCATGGCAGGTAATATGTGATTCATAAAGAAGTCCACGGCGTTATCAGATGTTTTATAGCGATATGCTTTTATCCAGCTGTAACTTGAGTAGGTATCACAGGCCGTATAATTCCATATTTTACCGAGTCCTTTGACGGAGACAGTAAGCGTGTCAATGCTGACAAGCTCTCCAGGAGCATGGCTTTCCACGTGATTGTGCTTGGCACTTCTTATAGGCTTCTCTTTTTTGGTTAAAACACGTTTTCCTTGGGATTCTGCCCAGAGACGCCTCTTATGACGCGTATTCAAATCTTCTTTCTTAAGGAATTTCCATAAGGTCCTATGGCTTATATGCGGGATAAACTCCCAGCCGATTCTAGTAACCCCATGAGTCGGGCTTTCATAGATGTAGTCGAGTATTCTTATTTTCTCTTCAAGGCCGATACGCCTGGGACGATTAGAATTATCCCGGATCTTATCTTTTAAGCCATCGAGACCTTTTTCAATGTATCTTTTTCGCAACTTATAAAACCACTCTTTGCTGACTCTGTACTTATACGTTATATCTCTCCAGTGCATGCCCCTATACCGCCAATCCTCCATCATATTCTTTCTTAACTCAAGCACTCTATCTATGTCTTTCATACGGTATTTCACCTCCAACCTCCTCTCAGTTTAGCATAAATATCAAGAGATCCAGTGTACACATAAGGTAAACATATCACCCCCATTAAGAATCCAAAAGTTACCCTCCTGTGACACATAGCTTAGTATCTTCTGCTATATTATGCGTTAATGATATCAAATAAGTATAGACATAGGCTTTGGTTTAAGGCTATAGCAGCGGCATTGGTGTGCCTATTCACGTTCAATACCATTTCCTGGTCCCTTCCGGAATCTACCCTTGCTCCGTATTTACGCCTCGCGCCATTTTTCGAAAAAAACAAACTTGATTTTCAAGACAGAGCCGCGCTTATTTGCGCCGCTGGTGAACTGAAGGAATTAATAGCCTCCGGCGTTCCGAGGCCCGGTGAAATAGTGAGGCTGAACAGAAAGTTTCAAGATGCGGGCCTCAACATAAAAATAGAAAAAGAGATTACGCAAGGCTTTATAAAAGGCAAAGATGGTAATAGCGGCAAGGAATACGTCCGGGCCGCGCTTTGCTTTAAGAAAACGAACAGGCTAATCGAGGCGTTCTTTATTAAGGATCACGCAAGCTTTAGGCCCGAAGAACTTCAAGAACTGGGAATCAAAGAGGACCAAGCGCACCACCTCGATTGCCCGGGACTCGAAGGGGTGTGGTTTGTAAATCCTGTTCCTACGCAAGAGAGCTCATCCGAAGAGGCTGTCTTCAAAACCGCGGCCCCCGCAATCGACCCGCGGCTCGAACAGCCCGCAGACGGCGATGTCCCGGAGGAGTGGGAGGAGAGGGCGCGAGGTATTTTAAAAAACGATTCTGATCATGCAAAACACATGGCGGGGGATGAAGTAAGAAGATTAAGCTCGCAAATCGAAGATCGGTTGAAAGAAAACCAACCCGCGGCGGATAAAAGGATCCTTATTCTCGATGATTCGCAAGGCTTCAGGAATACATTAGGTCAGATTCTGGAGGAAGATGGAAATAGAGTTTCCAGTGTTTCTTCATTGTATTCGGCTAAAGCGTATATGGAAAGAGCAGATGCTCATGGCACGCTTCCGGACGAAGTGATTTCCGATCTTTGTCTCGGAAATGGAATATTGGGCTTGCGTCATTCGATAGACGGACTTCTCTTTTGTCTTTGGGTAAAAAAACGCTGGCCGGGAATAAAAATCACACTTGCCTCGTCCACTTTCAACGACCATAGAATGCGAATATTCAAGATTAT
>JADHYM010000019.1 GCA_016782445.1 Candidatus Omnitrophota bacterium
TTCCTTCGCGTAATCAAATCTCGAAACCTCCCCTTTGTTTGAAATATGAAAAATCTCTTTCGTCCCTCGTCCCTCGCCCTTCGTCCTTCGTAACATAATATCAAGCAATTTCCGTATGCCTACGGCCAGGTCCATCGTATATGTCGGCGAGCCCACCTGGTCATCCACAACCTTTAGTGTTGTTTCTTTTTTAGCTTTTTCGAGTATCGTCTCGACGAAACTTTTGCCATTTTTGCCGTATAGCCAGCTCGTGCGTATAATAATCGATTTTTTTAGTTTTTTTACTATTTTTTCGCCGGCCAGTTTTGTTGCGGCGTAAACACCAAGCGGCGCAGATAAGTCATCTTCGACGTAAGGTGTTTTTTTATTCCCGTCAAATATAAAATCCGTGCTCATATAAACTAAAAGCGCGCCCGTTTCTCCGGCAGCCTGCGCAACATTTTCCGTGCCTGTTTCATTTATCTTTTTTGCTTTTTCCGCGTTCCGCTCACATCCGTCCACGTCTGTCCATGCGGCCGCGTGGATTATGATATCCGGCTTTAATTCAATTATTGTCTTTCTGGTAAATTTTTTATCAGCAATATCGCATTTGACAAAATCTGTCTTCTGTCTTCTGTCTTCTGTCTTCTGAACGATATCCAGGCCTGCAATCTCATAATCGTCCGAGAACGCAGCGCACAGCTCAGTACCCAGCATCCCGCCTGACCCGGTTACCAGAATTTTTCTTTTTTCTTTATTTTCTTCCACCACTTCGGATTCCCTTTATACCAAAGAACTGTTTCTTTTATAGCTTTTCCAAACGCATGCTTAGGTTTCCAGCCCAATTTTTTAAGCTTAGTAATGTCGAGGGCATACCTTTTATCATGGCCCGGCCTGTCTTTCACGAATTTTATAAGTCCTTCGCTTTTACCGAGTAAGCGCAATATGGTTTTTGTAAGGTCTAGATTTTTCTTTTCATTACCGCTTCCTATATTGTAAACCTCACCCACCTTACCGAAGTTCAGGACAAAATTGATAGCGTCGCAGTTATCTAAAACATAAAGCCATTCCCTTACATTGCTGCCATCCGCGTAAAGCGGCAACTTTTTATTCTCAAGAGCGTTTGTTACGAAAAGCGGGATCAATTTTTCGGGATATTGAAAAGGTCCGAAATTATTTGAACTTCTTACAATTATTACGGGAAAATTGTATGTTACAAAATATGACCGGGCCAGGAGGTCTGCCGCAGCTTTACTGGATGCATAAGGAGAATTAGGCTTGATAGCTGACGACTCGTTAGAATAACCCTTATTAACACTTCCGTAAACTTCATCTGTTGAAATCTGAATGAACCGCTTAACACTATGTTTTCTAGCAGCATCCAAAAGCACCTGCGTTCCAAGAATATTCGTTCTTATAAACTTCGTGGCGTCTTGTATTGATCTATCCACGTGCGATTCCGCCGCAAAATTGATTATAGCGTCGCAGTTCTTCGCGAGCCTGCTCACAAGCTCCTTGTCGCAGATGTCGCCTTTTACGAACTTATAACGTGGGTTTTTTTCTACATCACGAAGATTTTCCAGATTGCCGCCGTAAGTCAGCTTGTCAAGGTTTATAGTTCTAATCGTCCTTCGTCCTTCGTCCTTCGTCCTTCGTAAAAGATTTCTTATGAAGTTAGACCCTATAAAGCCCGCCCCGCCTGTTACTAATATTTTTTTATACATTGTTCCTTCTTCGCTACAAGGTTACTCGCCCTCAAGAGCGAATCAAATGTCCCGGAATCCGTCCACCAGCCTTTCAATACAGAAAAGCTGAGTTCGTCGCTTTTGAGGTAAGCGTTATTTACGTCTGTAATTTCCAGCTCTCCCCTTCTGGACGGCTTAAGGGTTTTAATAATATCAAATACTCTTTTGTCATACATGTAAATCCCTGTTACTGCATAGCTTGATTTTGGTTTTTTAGGTTTTTCTACGATTTTTGTTATTCGTTTTCTTTTGTCTAATTCAACCACGCCAAATCGCTCCGGATCAGACACTTTCTTTATCAAAATCTTTGCGCCACTTGGTTGTTCCCGGAAATCATCTACTGCTTTTTTTATACTCTTTTCTATGATGTTATCTCCCAGGATTACTACTATTTTATCACTATCTGCAAAATGTTTTGCAAGACGCAGCGCTTCGGCGATACCGCCTTCCCCTTCCTGATATGTGTAATTAATATGCTTTAAACCGAACTGATGACCGTTACCTAAAAGACGCAAGAACTCACCCGCGTGATTCCCGCCTGTTACGATCAGGATATCCTTTATGCCGGCATCAACAAGCGTCTGTATGGGGTAATAGATCATGGGCTTACTGTGAATCGGCAGTAAATGCTTGTTGCTAACACGCGTCAAAGGATATAGTCTTTTTCCTAGACCACCACATAAAATTACACCTTTCATTTTTTAATTACCCCCTTTATGTTACAAAATTTACTGAATTTTCTATCCATCCTATTAAAAGGATGACTATGTCGATAAATCCATTTCGATATCCTAATAGCTTGTATATTTCCTCTATATCTCAGAGCAAAATGATTAACTTTTGCAATATTTCTCGTAAGTACAGTTTTGTTTACGTGGCAATATCGCATCAGGTAATATTGAATTTTATACAGCAATTGCTTGGTGCCAACTATTTGAAAACATGTTGATTTTCTTTTTTTGTCGTACATTAAACTCCCATCACCATCATAAATTCCTCTTATAAAAAAACTTATTATTTTTTCATTTTTTGTATTTATTATGCACCTCAAGAATTTTTCATTGAGTGTCTTGCTTTTATTGATCCCTATAGCATTCAACTTATGAAACATGTGTAAATCATTTATTTGCAATAAATAAAATTTGAAAGTTTTTATTATTCCTTTATGCTTTAATGTTGCACTTGTTTTTAATATTGGGCCTGTATATTTTAGAATTTTTTTCATTTTAATCAGTACATCTTTATCTTCTTTTTTTAATTTCAAGCCAAAATATCCAGATAGTCTATTTTTGTTTACAAAACCATCGCTTAGTAATAAACCTAGTACCCAGGCAATATCGGGTGAAATTTTTGCAAGAAAATTATTATTGTATGTATACTTTCTACGTGATAATTTGTACGTTTTTGCTCTTGTTTTTATTGTATATTCTTTTTAGGCGATTACTTACAACCCATTGTGAACAATTCAAAATGTTACTTATTTTATCTTGGCTATATTTCTTTTTTAAATACAGATCTTTTATAGTAGCTTTCTCAATATTAAGTTTTTTCACACTTTATCCCAGTTGTAATAGACATTTTTTACCCTTATCTCATCTGGATTTTCTTTATTATACTCTCTATCAATACAGTTTAATACTATGGATTCGCCCTTTAAGCTCTTAAAAGCGTGTAAAACTCCATTCGGTATTGTGACAAGTGCCGGATTTGATTCCCCTATCTCGAATTCCATTATCTCGTCTTTTGTCTTCGACTCTTCTCTCGTATCCACCAAGACCAATTTCACGAGCCCTTTTATGCAGCACATGTTATCATTTTGGCTTTTATGCAAATGAAATTTATCCTTGTCCTTCACAACGCCCTCGAGAGCCGTCGTCATGTAAACCTGCTTCGGATTTATTCCCGTTTCGGAGACGCGAAATATTTCCATTAAACGTCCACGGTGATCAGTGATTGCTTTTAGTTTTTTTATTTTTACTCCCTCTATCATGCCTTCCTCCCCATACCTTCATAGCTAAATCCCATTTTCTTCATCTTTTTAGGATTGTATATATTTCTTCCATCTACGATAATAGGGCTTTTAAGAAGCCTTTTCACCTTTTTAAAGTCCAGCTTTCTAAATTCGTCCCATTCGGTAACAAGAGCCAAGCAATCGCTTCCTTTTATGGCTTCGTAGGCGCTATTGCAATATTTTATTCTTTTTATACCCAGTTCTTTTTTTGCTTTTTTAGTTGCCTGCGGGTCAAACGCCCTAATACGCGCCCCTTTTTTCACTAGCCTTCGTATTATATCAAGTGAAGGGGCATTTCTTATGTCGTCGGTGTTTGGCTTGAATGAAAGCCCGAGTACGCATATTGTTCCATTTTTAATTCTTTTCTCTTTCAGCAAGCCTTGAATTTTACTTACAAATATTACTCTTTGGCGAATGTTTATGCATTTGACGTCTTTTAATAGATCAAACCCGTAACCTGCCCTGTCGCAGATATGGATAAACGCGGAAATGTCCTTGGGAAAGCACGAACCTCCGAAACCTATGCCTGCGTTAAGAAAGTTCTCGTTTATTCTCTTGTCCATGCCGATCCCTTTAGCTACTTCTTTTACATCCGCGCCTGTATAGTCGCATATATTGCTTATTGCGTTAATAAAAGATATTTTTGTAGCTAAAAAAGCGTTTGCCGCGTGTTTTACTATCTCGGCGCCTTTTATGTCGGTTATGATCACGGGAGCCCTAAGCGGCTTGTAAAGCTTGCGCATAATGCGTTCCGCTTTTTTCGTATCTACGCCTATAACAATCCTGTCAGGACACATGAAGTCTTTTATGGCGCTCCCCTCGCTCAAGAATTCCGGATTTGAGACAACATCAAATGAAACGCTCTTTTTTTTATCAAACTTTTCTATGTATGAATTTATAGTGCGCTTTACAAATTCACCTGTCTCGACGGGAACCGTGCTTTTTTCTACAATCAATTTATAACCGTTGAGGTTTTTTGCTATTTCGTGCGTTACCCTCTCAACATATACAAGGTCAGGTTCTCCGTTTTTCCTGGGCGGAGTTGAGACGCAGATGAATACCACTTCTGCTTCTTTTATCGCTTGGGATATATTTGAGGAAAACGAGAGGTGCCCCCTTTTGAGATTCCGTCTTACAATCTGTTCCAGTCTCGGTTCAAAAATAGTGACCTTACCGCGCTTGAGAGACTTGATCTTTTTCATGTCGTTATCGATGCAAGACACGCGATTTCCGAGCTCCGCAAGGCACGCTCCTGTCACAAGGCCTACATATCCCGTTCCTATTATCGCTATTTTTTGCATGCTCTTATTACTCCTAATTATATTATATAAATCGACTAAGATTATAGCAATAATGGGGGTGATTGGCAACGACAAACTAGACATGTTAGCGAAATCTAGAAGCTAGTCCCTGGTCTCTAGCTGCTTGTATGGAAGCTAGAAACTTGAGTCTAGAGGCTTGGAAGTATAATATGTCATTCTAGTATCTGGCTTCCAGTTTCTAGTATCCATGCCAGCATCCAGCGCCTAGGGACCAGCTTCCATAAACCACTTTGCTATTACCGCATAGCTCCGGGCTCGGACCTGCGGTAAGTCGTTTTGAATAGCTCAACCGGTATATCAGGGAAGGCTTTAAGCGTGAAGGTAAGCCAGAAGATATGGTCGAGCTCTGATATTCCATTTACCGTTTGCGTGCGTATATCATATGAGGCCTCTGCCGTCCAGCAATGAAGATCCCTGTATATAGTGTACTGCTGTTCCCTGACCCTCTGGTCTTGCAAATCGTAACTCTGGTAGATCTGGAATTTCCATTTTTCATTTAGTCTATACGTGACCTGGCCGGTTATGGAATTGGAGTGGACCCAATAGGAGGTGTTGGTCACGTCGCTTTGAAAGTCATCCCTGTATGACTGATAGCTGTGCCCTATTCCAAGGGTGAACTTTTCTCCGAAATCAATGTATAAATCGTTGCGCGCGGTATTTACGTTCCAGTATTTATGATCCACCTCCATATCCGAAACGAGAGAAAACCATGGATACGGATAGACCTCCAGGTGAAATCTGAAATCAGTAAACCTGCCGACTCTTTGAGGCATAAGGCTTCTTTTTTTGAGCCTAAAAATATAATCGGTTTCAACGATAAAATTTGCAAGATCTATTGTTTTCTCAACTCCGGCCGATTCCTCACGCTTTGTCTGGAGCTTATTTTCGATCTGAAAGATAAAGCGGTTATCCTTCTCGTAAGTATCTATGCCGTCAAACTGGGAAAGATTCGAGGGTGATATAGAGGGCGAGGGTCTGTGAAAAAATCCTATCTTAGGGGTTATGATATGCCGCAAGCGATTTATGTCAAGCTGCAGGAAATTAGTATTTACGTTGAACGTTCTGTAAATTTTCGTGGAGAAGTCAACGCCCCCCTCGAATATATTGCGGAGTTGGTTGCGCACTTTCCACCTGTTCTGCGAGTAATATGTAAGACGTGCGGCTATGTAAGGCGTTACGCTAAGACATTTAAAAAATCTTGCGGCGTATGAAAGCCTTTGATAGGTATCTGCCCTAAAGGCCTTTTGCGCCGCGGGCGGAGGAATTGTAACATCCCTTTCGAACCGGCGGATGAGATAGGCTGCTTGATCCGCGCTTTTATAATAGAAATTTGTATTCCATAACCTCTGGTTATTAATAACGAGCTCGAGTTCCGGTAATCTTTCGACAACGTCAAAGAACTTGTTTATTCTTTTCCGCACGTAAAAATTCATCGTATAATTCGGTTTTTGCGTCGTAAGGAGAAGATAGGTTTCCGGTTTCGGATTTTCCTCGTACTCCCTGTAGAAATACTGCTTGTAAAAATATTTGTCGCTCATCTGGTTAAATTCAAGTATCGCGTTTGTATTTTCCGGCAAGTTTATCGCATGTATATATTGCACCCGCCATCTGTCTCTTTTTACCTTGTATTCTTCGTCTTCGGGCTTTTGGCCGATCACGGCCAACTGCCCCTGGAAAGTATGGTATGCCCTGAGTACTCCCTGTCCCAGCTCTTTCGCGTCATACTTGTAGTCTATTCCTGTACTAAGCCCTAGCTTGGTTCTATAATCAATATGTATGTTGCCTTTTGAATTTTCATTGAAATAGTATCTCCACGCGCTTAACACATAGTAGCCCCATTCGCTACGCCGGCCGTAAGCTAGCGTAACCTCGGGCATTTCTTCGAGCAATGGCTGTACGTATATCGGCAGATAAAAAACCGGGACCCTGCCGATGTACATGACTACGTGCTTCGCGACCACCTTATCATGAAGATAGATTATGATCTCTTTCGCCTCGACTCTGTAGTGGGGCTTTTCGAGGTCGCAGGTGGTAAAATGGCCTTTTTCTATTTTGTATATTTGGTCGGCCGTCTGCTCAAGCTTGCCAGCCTTTCCGTAAATCGGCTCCGCCTGCATCTTGCCATCGAGCACATAACCGGTTTTCGTGGAAAAATTATAGTGGATCTTCTCTCCTTCCATGGCCGCGCCCGGTTGCGCAATAATGACATTTCCTTCGCAAATAGCCTCTTTGGTATCAGTGTATACCGTTATTTTATCGCAACGTAGCTCTATATCGCCGTAGCCTATGGAGACATTGCCCTGCCCGACAACCTTATTCTGGTCTTGAAAATACTCGACCTTGTCGCCTTTTACAACAACCGGCTCGTCTTTTTGCTTGAATTCATCGAAAAAACCAAAGTCACCCTGCGCAGAGGCGAGTTCCGGGGAATAGACTTGCGAGGTTAAAAGGGCAATTATAAGTATTATGCGCGTAATTCTTTTCATATAATAAAATTTTTATCTAAGTATATCACAATAGCGTTTTTCGCTCAATAGATTTCGGTACCGCATCGAAACGATACACGTGTTTACACGGCAAGTTAGCCGGCAAGGCGGACCTGATTCCTACCCTCATGCTTGGCGTGATAGAGGGCTATATCTGCTTTTTCTATTAAGTCGTCGGAGGTTCTGCCGTCGGCGGGATAAGAGCTGACGCCTATGCTAACCGTTATGCGGGTGGTCTCGTCATATGCCTCGATATCGTGGTTTTCTATCGCATGCCTTATTCTCTCGCCTATCACGCGCGCATTTTCTTTTTTTGTCTCCGGCAGCATTATGCAAAATTCTTCTCCCCCGTATCTTGACACGAGGTCTATTTCGCGCACATTCTTTTTTATAAGTTCGGTCATAGCCTTAAGGACCGCGTCTCCTACGAGGTGTCCGAATCTGTCGTTCTGCTTCTTAAAATAATCCACATCAACCAGAAGGATTGAAAGATTCATGCGGTAAGTCTTCGACCTTTCTATCTCTTCATTCGCGAGTTCCAGAAAATGTCTTCGTAAAAACGCCCCTGTAAGCCCGTCTATCAGCGAAAGCCTCTCCACCTTCTCAAACAGATCAAGCTTCCTTATCTGAAGGGCAATCTGTGAGGCCAGTATCAGAAAATCTTCGTAATTTTCTTTTCTTGCCTCCTCAACGAAAACGACTGCCAGAATTTCCTGCCCGATCGAAAGCGGTATTGCCAGAAAATCACCTGGAGTTTCGTTCATTCCCAGTCTTTTTGATAGATCGGAATTTTTCTCCGCTAAAAGAGGTGCTTTTGAGCGCAGAACAAAATCAAACGCAACGCGATAGCGCTCTCCGAGGTTATCCTGCACATTGACTTTATCCTCTAACACATAAACTTTTTCGATTTCGTCGGCGTCCGTCTTGTCCTTAAGCGTTGCTAATATAAATTTCCTGAACCGGAAGTTATCCCGCATGAATTCATTCAGAGCATTGAAAAGGCTCTCGAGCCGTACGTTAAAAGACATGTCTTTAGTTACAGTGTATATTTTCGACACGTCTATAAGCTTTTTTTCTATACAACGCTTTTTGTCTTTCAGAAATTTGAGTTTTACTTCACTTTTTTTCTTAAGGGAAACCTGCGCGTCCAGGATTCTTTCTTCTTTAATCAATTCTCGGCGTAAAAAACGCTTCCCCAGCACTATAAAAAACCAGAGCCCGCAAATGAACCCGACGAATAAAAGTGTTTCTACTCCGCCCATACCCTGTTTTTTCCTTTTTCTTTTGCTTTGTACAGCCTCGAATCGACCAGGACGAGAAGCTCGTTCGGGGTCTTCGCCTCAAGAGGTAAAGACGCTATGCCTATTGATGCGGCAATCTTGATTGTTTTCTTTCTAATCGTAAGAGGAGAACTTTCTATTTTTTTCCGTAAGTTTTCAGCTAATTTTAGAGCCTCATCCTTATCGCAATGAGGCAGTATGACGGCGAATTCCTCACCGCCGTACCGGCAGATCACGGCCTCTTTCTTGAAAAAAGCCTTCAGGGTAGACGTAACGTGTTTTAAAATCAGGTCCCCTACCCTATGGCCGTACTGATCGTTGAATTTTTTAAAATCGTCCAAATCCAGCATTATAAGAGAAAATTCAGCGCCGCTTCTTAGTGACCGGCCGGTTTCATCGCGAAGCCTTTCCTTGAAATAACTGTGGACAAAAAGTCCTGTCAGACTATCGTGGATCGCGAAGTCTTTTACTTTTTCATACAGGATGCTGTTTTCAAGAGCGACGCTGGAAAGGTCCGCAATAATATCGAGAAACCTTAGATCCGACTGCGAAAAAGCGCTTCTTTGGTTGCTATCAACCCGTAGAATGCCTATGATCTTATTCTCTATGGAAAGCGGGACCGCGATCAAAGAACTGAAACCGCCATCGAGTTTTTCTTCTTCCAGTGAAAACCGGAAATCGCTATGAATATTTCCGACTAAAATCGGCTGGCGGGTGCGAAAAACATGTTTATCGAATATGTCGCCTTTTTTTGCGCGTATCGGATACTTTATGTTTATTTTTTTGGAACGCCTTAAAATAAGCTCCTGTTTCTGGGTATCAACGCGGTAAAGCAGTATCCTCGTAGCACTATCAAAAAGGCTTTCTATCTTGTCAATAATCGCGTCCAGTACCTCACCTTCGGAAAGAACGCGGCTGTAATCTTCAATCACGTTTTTCAGACGGTTTAATTTACCGAGCGTGCCTTGCATTCTCTGGTTCGCGCCTTTCGTATTTTTTATATCCTCGTTTAAAATATTCAAAAATTCCTCTTCGTTTTCTTTCTTTATCTGTAGTTTTCTAACGATTTTTTTTAGGTTCTTCCTTAGGGTATATCCAAGAACGCCTGCGAGAAAAAGCGAAATTACCGGAATAAAACATATTGGGCTTTTAAAGATAAGAAGCAAGTAGATAGCGGCAAAAACTGTTACGAGCACTGCCATTACTGATTCGGCGCTGAGCCATATAAAAACAAGCGGAATCGTAAGATAAAAAATGATTATCTGCGCCAGAACCGAGGAAATTTGGTTTTTTGCGAGAAGGGCTTCCAGCGGTAGTATCCCGCCAAGAAGAAGAAAGAATATAATGATTGCCAGTATTTGGAGGCGCATTTTATCAGCGTTTAACCTGAGCCTCTCGTTGGTTTTTTAAATTATAGTGTCGCCCGTATGTTTATCAAAGAAATGAACCTTTTGCATGTCAAAAACAAAATCCATGTCCTGATTGACAGGGGGATTATTGTGCGCTCCGACCTTGGCGATAAGCGTATGCTTGCCGCTTGAAAGGTGCAGATACGCTTCGCTACCCATGGGTTCAACGACTTCGCATGCCATAGTCACGGTATTGTCCACGGACGCGTTCGAGGCAAAAAGTTTATCGTAAATATCTTCGCTCCTTATTCCGAAAATAATCTCCTTATTTACGCTGGGAAGAAGCTTCTCTGTCATGCCGTCGGCTATCTTGACCTTAAGCTTGCCGAGTTTTTCATTAAAATAGAGCTTCGAGTCTTTGCTGACAACAGTGCCCTCGATAAAATTCATCGGTGGGCTGCCTATGAAGTCGGCTACAAATTTATTTACCGGCTTATCATATATTTCTATGGGCGAACCCACCTGTTGCATGACGCCTTCGTTCATAACGACTATTCTGTCGCCAAGCGTCATAGCTTCGGTCTGATCGTGCGTAACGTATATCATCGTGCTCTGAAGACGTATATGAAGCCTGTGGATTTCGGTCCTCATCTGCATCCTCATTTTAGCATCGAGGTTCGACAACGGCTCGTCAAATAAAAATACGAGCGGTTTTCTCACGATGGCCCTTCCGACAGCGACCCTCTGGCGCTGCCCACCGGATAGTTCCCTGGGCTTTCTATCTAAAAGCTTCGCAAGGCCCAGGATGCCGGCTGCATCGCGCACCCTCCCGTCGATTTCCGGCTTAGGATAGTTTCGGAGCCGTAAACCAAAAGCCATATTGTTGTACACGTTCATGTGAGGGTATAATGCGTAGTTCTGAAAAACCATGGCGATGTCGCGGTCCTTGGGGGGAATATCATTTACGCGCTTGTCAGCGATAAAAACATCCCCATTAGTAGCCTCTTCAAGCCCTGCGATTACGCGCAGGGTTGTTGATTTGCCGCACCCGGAAGGCCCGAGAATGACCAGAAATTCTTTGTCTTCCACCCCAAGAGATACGTCTTTTACAGCTTCAACGCCTCCGGGAAAAACTTTTGATACGTTTCGTAAGCTTACTTGCGCCATTAGTATGTGATATTATTTTAGCTTAAGATAATCCATGAAACTAGAAAGTGTATCGCGCATGTTTTTCCTATGAACGACCATGTCTATGAGGCCATGCTCCAGTAAAAATTCCGACGTCTGGAAGCCCGGCGGAAGTTTTTGTCTTATCGTCTGTTCGATAACGCGCGGCCCGGTAAAACCTATAAGGGCTCTCGGCTCCGCAATTATTAGATCCCCGAGCGAGGCAAAACTCGCTAAGACCCCCGCCATCGTGGGGTTAGTGAGAACTGATATATAAAGGCCGCCTTTTTCAGAGTGCCTGGCAAGCGCAGCGCTTGTCTTGGCCATTTGCATGAGAGAAAGCACCCCTTCATACATGCGCGCACCGCCTCCGGATCCTGAGACTATTACCAGGGGAAGCCCCTTTTCGGTAGCACGCTCTATGATTCTTGTTATTTTCTCACCGACAACCGAGCCCATTGAACCCATTATGAACCGTGAATCTGTAATTCCAAGGGCTATTTTTTTGCTATTTACGAGACACTCTCCGACAACCGCTGCCTCTTTCAAGCCTGTCAGGTCACGGTCCGCTTTGAGCTTCTCTACATATGTCTTGGGCCCTTTAAAACGAAGAGGATCCTCGGTTTCCAGGTCCTCGTACAGCTCCTTAAAGCTGCCGGCGTCGGCTAAAAACCGGAGACGATTTTGTAAACTTAAGGTAAAGTGAAAATTACATTTTGTACATACTAAAAAATTTTCCTCAAGTTTCTTGTTATAGATTATCTCGCCGCAATCAGGGCATTTGGTCCACAAGCCCCCGGGCATATCCTTCTTTTTCGAAACGGTCACTTTTACGTACTTATTCGGGCGTTTGAATAGTGTCATAGCTAAAATTTGTTAATAACGAGTCCTGTTAAAAGCTTCGGGTAAAAATAAGTTGATTTCTGCGGCATCATGACGCCCTTAAGGGCTATTTTTCGCATATCGTTAATGTCCGTGGGTTTCAGGAAGAATGCAGCCTCATAGCCTCCTCCGTCAACCAGTTCGATCGCGTCATCTTCGCTTCTTACATATTTTATACTACTCTCCACGCTTTTGATACCTAATATTTGGTTTATGATAAGCTCGTGCAAAATCGTCACGTCAAGACGCTTTAGATCCCTTGTTTTCGTGGAATTTATCAGCTTATCGAGAGACAGACCCCTCTTGAGGCGTAGAAAATAGAAAACATTTTGCCCCGCATACATGCCCAAAGCATGCCGGCTCTTTTCTTCTTTTTCCATAAGTTCAAATAACAGGCTTTTTTCGCGCAGCGCCTCGACGACAAAATATTCTTGCAATAGCTTTTTTGTCTTCTTATGGCCGGGGTCGTTTACGTTCCGAACGGCCCTATGCGTCGAGAGTATCGTAAGGCTTCCCCGTTCGCTAAGATTCGAAAAATACATCATGACGTAACCCATGGCAGGCCTGAACGTGCTTTTTCCCCGCATGGCATTCCTATAGAAAAAAGCCACTTCGTATCTGTGATGCCCGTCCGCTATGAATATTTTTTTGTCCTGCATTTCATTTACTATTTTCTTTATCGGGGCCCCATCGGTCATGCGCCATAAAGCGTGATTCACCCCTTCTGTTTCGAACGAGAAAACCGGCGCATTTTTCTTCGTGTGATGCCTCAAAACCTTGTTAACAGCGTTCTTTTTGTCCTCGAAAAGGCTGAATATCGGGCTCAGATTAGCTTTTGTGCTGGCTATTAATTTAAGGCGATCTTTTTTCGGTTTGGCAAGCGTATACTCGTGCGGCAAAACGCCGCTTTTTGCAGGGTCCTCGATTTTCATCAAGGCTATAAAACCGATCCGTTTAATTTTCTTCCCCTTGTGCAGGTATTTCTGCTCATAGATGTAAATTGAACTTTTTTTATCTTTTAGAAGCATTTTATCGGCAAGCCATTTATTGAGATATTGACCCGCGCGGGTATATTTATTATCCCGGGGTGCATCATGCGGGGTTTCCCTGCCAAGAATAAGGCGTATGATATTTTGTTTATCCGATTTGTAAAAATCTCCCTGCATTGCCGGGGATATTACGTCGTAGGGAGGCGCAACCGTCTTTCTTATATCGGTTTTAGACGCGTTGTAAAGTATGCCTTTAAAGGGTTTTATTCTAGCCATTGTTCCAGCTCTAAGCTATAAGCTGTAAGCTTTAAACGTTTTTCGCATGAGGACACTTTTTACATGCACTTTTATCTTTTCCATCTGTCGGGCACTCGGTTTTTTTCGGTTCACTTTTTTTATAATCCGTTGCGTAAAAGCCAGAGCCCTTAAAAATAATACCGGCCCCCCGGCCTATCAGGCGTTTAATCGCCCCCTTGCATTCCGGGCATTTTTTGAGAAGCTCGTCGCTCATTTTCTGAAATTTTTCAAATTTGTGAGCGCATTTTGTGCACTCGTATTCATAAGTCGGCATATGTTTTTCCTTGACCCTTGCTACTTGACCCTTGACCCTACCTAAACGCCTTCTTTACCTTATCCATAATTCCCTTTGGCTTTTTCACCGGTTTCTCGTCGAGTGTATTGGCGAATTCCTTAAGTATGCGCTCCTGCTCCGCAGAAAGGCGCTTCGGAACGTCGACCGTAACCTTTATATATTCATCGCCGTGGGCCCCTCCGGACATTATGGCGGGCGTTCCTTTCCCATCTAGTTTGAATACCTTGCCACTCGGTGTCCCGGCAGGTATTTTCATGTAGGTCTTACCCTCGAGCGTCGGGACCTGGATACTGCTTCCAAAAATCGCCTGGGTGAAACTTATTTTAATTTCCCCGTATATATCGTTATCGTGGCGCTTGAAAAACGGGTGTTTCTCGACATGCACCGCAACGTAAAGGTCGCCCCTCGGGCCTCCTTTATCACCGGCATCACCTTCCTGTGTGACACGCAGCCTCATGCCATTATCCATCCCGGCCGGTATTTTAATTTTTATTTTTTTCTTTACCCTCTCCCGGCCGGTACCTTGGCAATCCTTGCACGGGTCCTTTATAACTCTCCCTGAACCACCGCATGACGGGCACGTCCTGGCTATGCTAAAAAAGCCGCTTGTCACGCTTACCTGTCCCCTGCCGTGGCAATGCTGGCAAACCGTATCTTTTGTTCCGAGAGAAGCCCCTGTCCCTTTACAAGAAGAGCAATTATCGTAACGCTTTATCTCGACTGTTTTATCCATACCAAGGGCTGCTTCTTCGAATTTAACGGTTATTTCATGTTCTATGTCCTGGCCCCTTCTCGGCCCACGACCCTGCCTTCGTCTTGTGTTACCGAAACCGAAAAGCTCGTCAAAACCAAATCCGCCAAGCGCGTCTGCTATGCCTCCAAAAAGATCAGATATATCTTCAGCATGCGTAAAGTTCTGCCACTGGAAACCTCCGGCGCCAAAAGCGCCTTTTAATCCTTCGTGGCCAAATCTGTCATACGTTGCCTTTTTGTTTTCGTCGCTTAAAACCTCGTAGGCCTCTGAAATCTCTTTGAATTTTTCCTCGGCTTGCTTTTCCCCTTGATGTTTATCAGGATGATATTTCATGGCAAGTTTGCGGTAGGCAGACCTTATCTCTTCGTCGCCGACTGTCTTTGAAATACCTAATGTTTCGTAATAATCGCGCTTCATATCGTTTGGTTGTTTTTCAGCTGCTAATATGCTGCCGAGACCACCCACTAAAGTGGGTGGCTAAAGTGGTGTTACTTATTTTTATCCTTATCTTCGTCTTCAACTTTGTACTCGGCGTCGACAACGTCATCTTTTTTCTTCTTATCTGTCTTCTGTCCTCTGTCCTCTGGCTTCTGAGCTCCGCTTTGAGGACCCTGTTGCGGGCCGGCCTTCTTCTGTGTTTCCTTGTAAATTTCCTCGGCAAGCTTGTAAGAGGCTTTTTGAAGTTCTTCCATCTTCTTCTTTATTTCATCAGCGTTATTTGTTTTTATCGCCTCTTTGAGTTCAGCAAGGCCTTTCTCTATGGCGGCCTTTTCTTCCTTGGATACCTTGTTCCCATAGTCCTTAAGGCTTTTCTCGACGGAATAAAGAAGCGTATCCGCCTGATTTTTCACGTCTACTTCCTCTTTTTTCTTCGTATCTTCTTGTGCGAATTTTTCCGCATCCTTAACCATCTTATCAATTTCCTCTTTCGAGAGCTTCTTGGGGGCCGTGATCTTTATCGACTGTTCTTTTCCGGTGCCGAGGTCCTTGGCGTGGACATGCACGATACCGTTAGCGTCTATGTCAAAGGTTACCTCAATCTGAGGTACGCCGCGCGGCGCCGGGGGAATCCCCACCAGGTCGAATCTGCCGAGATCAGTATTGTCGTTAGCCATGGCCCGCTCGCCCTGAAGAACCCGCACAGTAACGGCCGGCTGATTATCCGCAGCCGTTGAAAAACTCTGGCTTTTTTTTGTAGGGATCGTGGTGTTCCTTTCGATGAGTTTGGTAAAGACGCCTCCGAGGGTCTCAATACCTAACGAAAGCGGCGTCACGTCAAGAAGAAGAACGTCCTTTGTGTCGCCCTTTATTATGGAGCCCTGCACTGCGGCTCCCATCGCGACGCATTCCATGGGGTCGATCCCCCGCTCTATTTTCTTTCCCACATAATCTTCTACGAATTTCTGCACGACAGGCATGCGCGTAGGCCCGCCCACCATGATGACCCTATCTATATCTTTGTGACTAACCTTAGCGTCTTTTATAGCTTGTTCCATCGGGCCTTTGCAGCGGTTGATGATAGGCTGAACCAAGTCTTCCAGCTTAGCCCTGTTTATGGTCATAGTAAGGTGTTTAGGGCCGGTCTGGTCCGCTGTAATATAGGGAAGGTTTATGTCAGTGGTGATCGTGCTCGAAAGCTCGACTTTCGCCTTTTCAGCCGCTTCCCGCAAACGCTGAACAGCCATCTTATCCTTCGTAACGTCTACGCCGCTGTCTTTCTTGAACTCGCTTACGATGTAATCAATAAGGGCGTTGTCCATATCTGTTCCGCCGAGCTCAGTGTCGCCGCTTGTCGAAAGAACCTTGAATCCGCCTTCGGCCCACATTTCCATTATTGTAACGTCAAGGGTTCCTCCGCCGAAATCAAAAACCATTATCTTTAGTTCCTTGCCAACCTTGTTCAGTCCGTACGCAAGGCAGGCTGCTGTCGGTTCATTTACTATCCTCAGCACTTTTAAACCGGCTATTTCGCCGGCGTCCTTTGTTGCCTGACGCTGGTTATCGTTAAAATATGCCGGGCAGGTTATAACCGCCTCGTTTACGGAATCGCCGAGAAAGCTTTCCGCATCCTGTTTAATTTTTTGCAGGATAAATGCTGATATTTGCTGCGGCGTGTACTCGTTTCCGTGTACCTTGAATTTAAAATCGGATCCCATCTTCCTTTTTGCCGCCATGATGGTGCCTTCCGGGTTTATCGACGCCTGGCGCCTGGCCGGCTCTCCGACGAGCCGCTGGTTGTCCTTCGTAAACGCGACAACAGACGGAAACGCCTTACCGCTTGAAATTCCGGCGCCCTCTGCGCTCGGGATAATAGTGGGCCGCCCTTTTTCCATGAACGCAGCCGCTGAGTTCGATGTTCCTAAGTCGATTCCTATTACTTTAGCCATTTTGTTCCTCCTTCTTCCGTGCTTTATCATTTTTTCCCTTCGAAACCTTCACGACAGCCGGCCTTAAGAGCCTTCCGTTTAACATATATCCACTTCTTACTTCTTCTGTTATCACTCCCTCTGGAAACTTATGGCTCTCAACTTCCTCGCTTGCCTCCTGGATGTTCGGGTCGAATTTTTCCCCTACGGTTTTTATTTTTTTCAGGCCGTTTGCCTCGAGTATGCTGTGAAACTGACCCTGAAGCATTTTAAGCCCCTTAAGGAAGGCCTCTTTATCGTTAGAATTCTCGACTGAATTCATAGCAGTATCAAAGCTGTCCATTATCGGGAAAAGCTCCGCGATAAGAAGCTGGTTCGAAAAACGCACGTATTCAGCTTTTTCCTTCTCAACGCGTTTTTTCAGGTTTTCGTAATCCGCCATCGCTCTAAGGCACCTGTCCTTATAGTCGATGTTTTCCTCTTTTTTTTCTTGCGGCTTTTCTTTATCTTTTTCTTTTTCCATGATTTATATCCTCTCGAGCATTTCCGTGGCAAAAGAAGCGATTTCTTCCACGAGCGGTACTATTTTTTCGTATTTCATGCGCATGGGACCGATAACGCCGAGGTTCCCGGCCGGCTGGTTATTTATTTTATATGAGGTTGTTATTACTGTGCAGTGTTCAAGGCCATCGAGCGCGATCTCGCGCCCAATGCGGATTCTCGTGCCGAGATAATCCAGGTCACTCCTTAGAACGCCAAGAAGGTTTTTCTTCTCTTCCATAACCCTTAAAAAGTCGCGCATCCTTTCGAATTCCCTGAACTCCGGCTGTTCGAACATGTGATAGGCCCCGTCCAGGTAAAGTTTCTCTTGAGGCAAAATAGCAACGGCTGTGTAGTTTGTGATCTCTGACATTACGTGAGATGACTCTTCTATTATTTCTTCCAGGACTTTAAGCTTATGTAAATGGTTTTTTATGCGCGAGCAAAGGCCTTCTGAGAGGGCATCGAGTTCCCGGGATCTTATATTATCAACGTACCTCCGGTAGCCAAGGTCTGTCGGGATCCTGCCTGCGGACGTGTGGGGATGATAAAGACACCCTTCCTTTTCAAGCTCAAACATAACTCCTCGTATAGTAGCGCTTGAAAGGCCAAGCATTTTCACTATGTAATTCGAACCGACAGGAAGCGCTGTATCGATATGCGTCTCGATAACCGCCTCTAGCACCTGATTTTTGCGTTTTGCTCTATCTATCGTCATTATACTACCTCTTAGAAAATGCATTAGCACTCTCAGCATAAGAGTGCCAATGTGATATTTTAGCACGCTCTTACTTTGTGTCAAGCGAATTATTTTCCCTAAGTTCCTTCTTGATCTTTTCGTAGATGCTAATGGGAAGTTCGACTTCGAAGCGGATTTTGTCGGCAATGTATTCTTTTTTTATGACGTTTCCCCGTTCATGAACAAGGCCGATAAGTCTGGTTTCGGTTTGCGGCAGGTAAAGAGTAACGCGTTTTATTGTTCTGCTCAAAAAAAGCGTTATCCTGTCAAAAAGTTCTTCGAAGTTCGCTTTTTTGAGCGCTGATATGCGTACGGGCTCGGTAAATTCACCTGATATTTCTCTTAAATCAGTCGGGTCGATTCTATCGATTTTATTGAGGACCGTAATTATCGGTTTTTCCCGCGCACCCAGTTCGTCGAGAACCTCGAAAACGGCTTTCTCCATCGCTTTTGCCTTCGGGTGGCTTATGTCAACGATATGCAATAAAAGGTCCGCGTTTACGACTTCCTCGAGAGTCGCTTTAAACGATTCTATCAAATGATGCGGCAGGTGACTTAAAAAACCCACTGTATCGGAAAAAATAACCTTCTGGTTGTTCGGAAGCGTAAAACTTCTTATGGTAGGATCGAGCGTCGAAAAAAGCCGGTCCCTAGCGATAACGCCGGAACCTGTCAGGGCGTTCAAAAGCGTGGATTTGCCGGAATTTGTATACCCTATTATCGCGATTTTTAAAAGCGAGAACTTCTCCCTCTGTTTTCTCCTGGTAAGCCTTTGGACGTTCAGTTTTTCAAGGTCCTTTTTAAGCTTTGTGATGCGCGCGCGTATGGTCCTCTTGTTTACCTCGAGCTTTTGCTCGCCCGGGCCACGCGTTCCTATGCCACCTCCGAGCCGCGAAAGCATTATGCCGAATCCTGTCAGGCGCGGCAAAAGATATAAAAGCTGCGCAAGTTCCACCTGTATTTTGCCCTCGCTTGATTTTGCCCGGTGCGCAAAAATATCAAGTATAAGCTGGGTTCTGTCTATCGTTTTGACATTTACTATTTCCTCTAGATTCTTCTGCTGGGTTCCGCTAAGATCGTTATTGAATATAACCACACTCGCGTTCTTTTCCGCGCATAGCTCGGCTATCTCCCCGGCTTTTCCCGTGCCAACGTAGTGGGCAGGCGATGGCTTTCCTCTTATAGCTATAATTTCATGCGCTATACTTGCCCCGCTCGACATGGCAAGATCCCTAAGCTCGGCGGCCTTCTCTTTCGCGCTCCAGGGCCCATTCTCTTCGCACATATCCAGCGTAACTAATATAGCTTTTTCCATAATGATTAGCCCATTATTTTTTTTATGATCACTTCAGGGCACATTTTTTCTACGTCAAACCATTTGATGCGCTTATCCGGTCGGAACCAGGTTAGTTGGCGCTTCACAAATCTTCGGGTATCTCGCTTAAGGAGCTCTTCGGCTTTCCTCCTGTCGTATTCGCCTCTTAAAAAACCCTCTACTTGCCTTACGCCAAGCGCCCGCCGCGAAACAATGCTTAATTTCCTTTTAAGAAGCGCCTTCACTTCCCTTGTAATTCCTTTTTTAAACATGTCGTCAACGCGGGAATCAACCCT
>JADHYM010000003.1 GCA_016782445.1 Candidatus Omnitrophota bacterium
GAAGTGCTTATTTCCGTGATGCTCGGAATGATTATCTTAAGCATGGTCTTGAGCATGTGGTATTACGCTTACAAAAACTGGACACTCGACAGGATACGCACGAATCTTAAGGTAAATCTTGAAATTGCCATCGAGCGCATTAAAGAGGAGATAAGACTATCGAGCGCCACTCACATAAGCTTATACAAGCCTGTCAGTGAGACGGAATATAAGGCTATAAGTTTTCCGGTTGCAGAGCCTGACGTAAACGGTTTCTTTGCCCTGGATAACGAAGATAATATTGATTGGGATAATAGCGTAATCTACCATGTATACCAGAACCCCGCGACAAGCAATACGGAATTTCGAAGGACAGAGTTTACCGATAACCATGACGTTCTAATAGACAAGACGCAGCGTGACGCGCAGCTTGCCAGCGTAGTTGCCGACGGTGACGGCTCGGGAGCTGTAAACAGCGTGAACGCGACCACAAAGGTTATCTTTACAAGCCTTGCGGAGCTTACAATAGCGCCTAAAGCGCAGGAATTTGACGGATACAGCCCTACGGTAAAACGAAGCGACAATATTTCATTCGGAAGCGTAAGGCTTGAGTCGGGGAATCACGACTTAAAATTTGAGGTGACGAACAAAAATACTTCTTCTACAGGCTATGGCATGGGCATAGACAATATAGCCATAACGCCGAGCGGCTGCCAACGTGAGGCCGAGGTGTATACACCACAGGATACATCAGGTGACAGCGACTCTGTTTCCGGGCCGGATGTCGCATGGAGCGGAAATTATTTCCTTGAGTATAATTCAAACGACGTAGGTGATTATATAACGCTCAGACTCTATTACGACGCGTATCTCGAATGCAATTTTAACAATTCCATGCGGGAAAATACTCTTCTTCTGGGGGATGCCCTGTATGTCAAGCTTCCTGACTTTGAGGAAGGCTACGAAGCAGTGTGGAACGCGGAAATTGAAGCTGGTAGCGCGTCAGGCGATGGGCAGAAAACCGATTTTACCCTACCACTTGACGGCATCACGATACGGAATGTCATTTCAAAAAGCAATATTGATATTGCTTCACGCACCTCGGATGATTATTATTTGGTAAGGGTCAAGTTTGAGTCCCACTCGCCCGCCATATCCCCGGACACGACTATTTATCAGCTAACGATAGGAGAAGCTTATCTTGACCGGAAGTTCGCTAACGAAGACTGCGTAAGCCCGTTTGTTACGACAACACCGGGTGAGACGCGTATCAAGCTTTATTTTACGAACGCGGGAAACGATGTTTCCCAATCGACAACAATTTCTCAGGGAAGCTCTACTTATTCCAACTGGGTGATATTTCCCATTGAGTTTGAAATCGGAGAGGATTACCCGAAATATGATTATTTTGTGACATTTTATATTCAAAAGGATGGTGACGAGAACCCCTCATACGCAAGTTGCTGGGCCGGAACAAACCCACCCGATATAAACTCTTATTTAATGGGCGGCAATCATGCTGCGCAGGCCTTATGGGCAAGTCCCACAGATTATCTAGGACATGAGGCTACGCCGCCGTTTGCAGACGGAAAATATACCTCATCGGCGCACGTTTATGCGCAGGCTACGGTTGAAGTCTGGTCGAACGAGGGAAGCGTTACATCCGAGATATACGATACAAAAGTGGCAAATCCGAATTACGCGGGCTCGATAGAAAGGTCAGAAAGCGAACCCTCGGGCTCAAGTATTACAGTGTACGGCCGCTCAAGTGACGATCCGCTCATGGCGGGCGCAAGCTGGTCCAGTGAATCTGTTTCCGGAAGCGGCAGATACGTCCAGTTTAGAGCCGATCTTTTAGCGGCGCCGCACTGGACATCAATAAGCGATTCGTCTCTTGTTGTAACTGACATAGACTACAAAAATAACAACGTAATACTTGACGCATCGGGTGAATTTTTAGTTCCCGGAATATATTGCCCGTGGATCGATAACGTAAAAATAAAATGGCCCGGGAGCACCATGATGTGCGATATAAGCGGATACTTCGCGCAAAAGCCGGATTATGGAATTATCAAGCTTACTGTCGATGGCGAGGAACTCTTGAAGGGGCTTGAATTAAGGATGACAGTATCTGAGGATTTTCAAGGTAAAACTTATGAGTCGTTTATTGCTACTGAAGTTGAGCCGAGGAACACGGCAAAATAAAGATGAGAGCTTTTAAAGTAGTACTAAATAAAAAAGGAGTGGTTTTTGTAAGTGTTTTGGTAATATCAATGCTCATGGTGCTTATTGGCGTGAGCGCATCGAATATGCTGCTTCAGGACGTGCACATGATAAGGCGGCTTGAAAATAGCACAAAGGCCCAGTATGCTGCGGAGGCTGGCATAAGCGACGCACTCGCGACTCTGGTGCAGAACGGATTTGTTGCCAAGGACACTATGTTTCCGCTAGCCGACACGATAGGTGAAGGAAGCTACACGGTTAGCGTTACGGAATCCGGAGAAAGGGTGCTTTTAACTTCTGTCGGGACAGTGAATAGCGCCTCAAAAACCGTAGCTGTTGAAGTTAAAGACGCAGTGCCCAACGCGCTTTATTATATGCTGTGCGGTGGTAATAACGTAAAATTTAGGGCGTTTTTTTTGGGCTTGGCTGATATAAACGGGGACATCCATGCGAATAACGATATAACTTTGAGAGCCCAGGCTATCGCCCTTATTGATATAGGGCCTTGTCCGGCAGGCGACTGCGACGGGAACGTTTCCGCGGGAGATGATATTTCTAAATCAACAGGTTTTCTTGGGTTTATTAATATAGCGGGGACTGAAACCGAAGACGCGGGCATGGTGTCTTTTCCGGAATTTGACTACGACTATTACAAAACACTTGCGCAAGACAGCAGTGATTATTACTCGAGTAACACCACCATAGGATCAACCAGCACAACTACAAACTTAAGCCCTGGAAACGGAGTAGTATATGTGGACGGCATGCTTACTTTGCGCGGCACGATTAATCTTACGGGAGGCATTGTTGCTGAAAAGATAGAAGTGCGGGGCCAGCTCAACCAGACAAAAGACACCTCGCATAACACGAATGTCATAATCGCAAAAGGCGGCGGCTCGCCGGGAGACATAAAAATCTTCAACGAGTTAGCGACCGAAGAGGCTGTTGTTTACGCGACGCGCGATTTTGATGTTGTCGCGGCATTTTCAGTTGTTAATGTTACAGGAGCTCTTATAGCCGGCCGCAATATCAGGGTATGGGATGCCGCGAGCTTCGTGACGTATAACCATTATATACTGACCCCCGGCGGTCTTTCAGGAGATGACAGCGATGATACCATAAGTATTGTCGCATGGACACGGTAGCATGAATCGTTATGCGCCTATTTTTTTTCTTATTTTTATATTATTTACCCAGCGTTTAGCAGCGGATACGGTTGAGCTCGAAAATGGAAAGGTTATAGTAGGGGCGATATTGAGCGAAACAGAAAGCGCTGTTGTAATCAGCAAGCAGGGAGGGGATTTTGTTTACTCGATATCCCGTGAGAGAATAAGAAATATCCGAAAATCAACCGAGGGTGAAATAGTCAGGCAGCGACGAGCAGAACAAAAAACCTACCTGGTAGATAAAAAAGTTGATGAAATCAAAAAAGGTGAACTCGACGCCTACCGAAAGGAACGCTATAAAACGCAGGTAGAAAATGCCAAAAAAGCGCGCGGAAGAATAAAGATCAAATTCGCAGACGGCCGTTTCGGTGTCGTAGACGCTTTGATCAATAAAAATGGCACATCCAAGCTTCTGGTTGACACCGGCGCCTCGATGGTCGTGATAACGCGCGCTGCTGCCAATAGACTGGGGATCGAGGTTGTAGATGACATGGGCAAGATTTCGGTTGTCCTCGCGGACGGTAGCATGACGAAAGCCATACCGGTTGTGCTCGATTCAGTCAAGGTGGGGCACTCTGAAGTTAAAAATGTCAAAGCCGCCATATCAGAAACGTCTCCGGGTGACGGCCTGGACGGGCTCCTTGGCATGACGTTCCTTCGCTATTTCCACGTAAAGCTCGATTCTAACGAAAACTGCCTCGTTTTGGAGAAGTACTAACTTTTCGTCAATCGGTTGCGGTTGCGTCGCGCGAAACGTTGGTCGTAGGCCGGTCGCGTACGTTTTTTTCACGCAACCCATCGACGCAATCATTTCCCACGACGCCACCGCCACCGCCACCGCAACCATATCATCCATTAAGGATTTCCTCCTTGACATTTATTAATATTATGTTAAATTAATATACCTTATGTATGCTATAATTGATCATGGAGGAAGGCAATACAAGGTAGAGAAAGAAGGCACTTTTCTTGCGAACAGGTCTCTGGGGAAGCCCTCGAGCACGGTAAAGTTCAAGCACGTGCTTTTCGCGAAGGAGCGCAATTCTTACCATGTAGGAGCGCCGTATATCAAGGATGCCTATGTATCCTGCGATATTGTTTCGCACCCGCGTGCGAAAAAGGTCATCGCCTTTAAGTATAAAAGAAGAAAAGACAAGAAACTAAAGATCGGCCACAGGCAGGATTTGACGCTTTTTAAGGTTAAAGAGATAAAAGTATAAGAGGCTATTATGGCACATAAAAAAGGACTGGGAAGCTCGAGAAACGGAAGAGACTCAGCCGGGCAGCGCCTCGGACTTAAAGCATCCGGCGGACAGTACGTGACGGCCGGTAGTATCATCATAAGACAGCGCGGCACGCCATTCAAACCCGGCTTAAACGTCGGAATCGGAAGAGACGACACCCTTTTTGCAAAAGCCAGCGGCGTCGTTCAATTCTCACCCTCGCGATTAGTGAGCATATTACCCAAATAGTAAATGTTTATAGACCAGGCCAGAATTCACGTCAAAGCAGGAGACGGTGGAGATGGCTGCACATCTTTTTACCGCGACAGATCTATTCGCAAGGGAAAAGCTAACGGCGGCCCCGGCGGGGAAGGCGGAAACATAATTTTCAAGGCTGATAAAAACATGCAGACCCTTCTCGACTTCCAGTATAACAGGCATTTTAAGGCAGAAAGAGGCAATCACGGCAGTTCAAATAACAAAAAAGGAAAGAGCGGCAAGGATCTTTATGTGCGTGTGCCCCCGGGAACAGTGCTCAAGGACGCCGAGACCGGGCTTATCTTGCGGGACCTTGTCGAGGAGAGCGAAGAAGTAACCATAGTCAAAGGCGGCCCGGGCGGAAGGGGCAATAATAAAAAGGAAGACGGAAGCGTTGGCGAAAAAGGCGAAGAAAGAGATCTTGTACTAGAGCTTAAATTAATCGCCGACGTCGGCATAATCGGGTTCCCCAATGTCGGCAAGTCCACGCTTATCTCGAGAATATCGTGTGCGAAATCGAAAGTAGCCGACTACCCTTTTACGACGAAAGAACCTATACTTGGCATTGTCGAGCTTCACCAGAAGCATATAGCATTTGCAGACATGCCCGGGCTTATTGAAAACGCTCACACGGGGCGGGGGCTGGGGGACCGGTTTCTGCGGCACATCGAGAGGACAAAGATACTGATTCACATGGTGGATATAGCCGGAGTAGAGAGAAGAGACGCTTTCACTGATTACATTGCGATAAGGAAAGAGCTTGTGCTCTACGGAAAGCACGTGGAAGAAAAGCCCGAGATAATAGCGTGTAATAAAATGGATCTGCCCGAAGGAAAGAAAAAGTTAGAAGCCTTTAAAAAAAGAATCGGTAAAAAGATATTTCCTATATCAGCTGCGACAGGGCAGGGCATAGATAAATTATTACAAGAAATTGAGAACATTTTGGTTTAAAATGAAATATAAAAAAATCGTAGTAAAGATAGGCACGAGCGTTCTTGCCAAAAAAACAGGTGAAATAGACTCTGCCTCGCTTGAGCGTATAGCCTGTGGGGTGGCTTGTATTATGCAAAAGGGGGCTCGGGTCATTCTTGTAAGTTCCGGCGCGATAGGCGCGGGGATGAGCGTTTTGAAACTGGATAAGGTTCCTGCGTCGCTTTCAGACCTTCAGGCGACGGCAGCCATTGGGCAGAGCCAGCTCATGCACTTATACAGCGCTGCCTTCAAAAAATATGGCTATTCCGTAGGGCAGATACTTCTCACGCAGGAGGATTTTGATCACCGGAGAAGGTATTTGAACATAAAATATACTGTAGACGCCCTGCTTGCAAAGGGCGCGGTCCCGGTAGTAAACGAAAACGATACCGTTTCAACTGAGGAAATAAAGTGTGGAGATAACGACAGGCTCTCAAGCCTCATGGCGGATCTTTGGGAAGCGGATGCCCTGGTTATGCTCACGGATGTGGACGGGCTCTATGACGAAAAGGGCCGTGTGCTGCCGGTTGTCGAAAACATATCTGATTCGATAAAAAAACTTGCCGGGGAGAAAGTATTACGCCTTACTAAAGGCGGCATGGTGACAAAGCTCGCCTCAGCTGAAAGAGCGGTCGCGGCCGGAATTGATTGCTTTATAGCGAATGGCCGCGCTGAGCGTATACTTATCGATATGTTAGAATCCGGAAAGGGAACCTTCACGTATTTTAAATCAAAAAAAATGAAGAAGAAAGCGAAAAAACGCTGGATAGCCTATTCATCAAAGATTAAAGGTAAGATCATTGTAGATGACGGCGCCAAAAAGGCGCTTGTTTCCGGCAATAAGAGCCTTTTAGCATCCGGCATAACGGCCAAAGACGGCGCTTTTAAAGCCGGTGACGTGATAGGTATATGCGACACTCAAAAAAAGGAATTTGCCAGGGGTCTCGCGAACTATTCATCCGAGGAGATAGGCAGAATAAAAGGCGTAAAGGCGAGCCGGATAAGTTCTATTCTGGGCTACAAGGACCATGACGAAGTGGTACGCAGGGATAATCTTGTTATTTTGTAAAAGTAGAAAGTAATTAGAGATGTCATTAAATAGGGATTTGATAAAAATGGCCGAGTTCGCCAGAGACGCTTCGCAGCGCATGGTGTCGCTACGAAAGGAAACGAAAAACAAAGCTTTGCGGAAGATGGCGGCTGCCATTGTAGGAGCAAAATCGCTTATTATAAAGGCAAACCGAAAAGACATTAAAAATGCCGAAAGAAAAAAGCTTTCGCCCTCCATGGTCGAGAGGCTAATGCTTAATGAGAAGAGGGTGCATGAAATGTCCCGCTCAATAAGCAAGGTTTCGCTTCTTAAGGATCCGGTCGGTACGGTAGATGCGTTTATTAGAAGGCCGAACGGCCTCCTCATCGGAAAAATGAGGGTGCCCATAGGCGTCATGCTTGTAATCTATGAATCGCGGCCTAATGTCACGGCTGATTGCGCGGCGCTTGCCTTAAAATCCGGAAACGCGCTCATATTGCGCGGCGGCAAAGAAGCCATAAACTCTAATATCGCGATTTTTAACGCGCTTGCCGGAGCGGCAGAAAAAGCAGGAATACCTAAGGGCGCGATAAATATGGTTAAGTCAGTGGACCGGCGAGCTGTTTCGACGCTTCTCGGGCTTAGTGGTCTTATCGACCTTGTTATACCGCGCGGCGGCGAGTCGCTTATACGTAAGATATCCTCTCATTCAAAAATACCGGTTATCAAACACTACAAGGGCGTTTGCCATGTTTTTGTGGACGACGAGGCTGATCTTAACATGGCAGAAAAAATAGCTTATAACGCAAAGGTGCAAAGGCCGGGCGTGTGTAACGCGATGGAGACGCTTCTTGTTCACGAGGATATTGCCTGCAGATTCCTGCCTTCTCTGGCAAAAAGGCTGATAACGGCGGGCGTTGAATTAAGGGGTTGCCGGAAAACGAAAAGGATTCTACGCAATTTCCGTGTCAAATCCGCGAAGGAAACCGATTGGAGCGAAGAATACCTCGAGCTCATTCTCTCTATAAAAGCGGTAAAAAACCTGGGCGAGGCTATCAGACATATAAATAGATACGGAACATCGCATTCCGACGCAATCGTAACTGAAAGCTGCGACCACGCGATGGAATTTCTGGAAAAAGTGGACTCTTCCGCCGTATACGTAAACGCCTCTACGAGGTTTACGGACGGGAACCAATTCGGTAAGGGCGCAGAGATGGGCATAAGCACTGATAAGTTGCACGCGCGCGGTCCGGTGGGTGTTGAGGATCTCACTACCTATAAATACGTTATCTTTGGCAACGGACAGGTAAGGAAATAAATCAAACATACATGCGCATAGGTATATTAGGTGGTACGTTCAATCCCGTGCACAACGGGCATCTCTATATCGCGCAGGAAGCGCGTAAAAAACTTTCGCTTAATAAAGTAGTATTTGTCCCCGCGCATATTCCCCCTCACAAAAAAATAAAAGGTAATGCCACTGCAATCAACCGCGTGCGGATGCTCAAGCTTGCCTTGAAAAGGAGGAAGGGCTTTAGCTTTTCGCTATATGAGATAAGGAAAAAAGGCGTATCATATTCCGTCGATACTCTAAAATATTTTCGTAAAAAATACGGTAAACACACGAAGTTGTTTTTTATAATAGGTTCTGATTGGGCCGGCGGTTTAAAAGGATGGAAGAAAGCCCAAGAGCTTGCCCGGCTCGCAGTATTTGTTATTGCGCCCCGGCCAGGCTTTAAAAGGAAGAAGGTAGTAAAAACCTTACGGATTGCACGAAAGGATATTTCTTCGTCGGAAATCCGTAAACGCGTGAAAAACGGAAAAGCCGTAAAAAATCTTATTCCTAAGTCTGTTGCAAAATATATTTATAGGAAAAAAATATACCTATAATAAATACGCAACCGATCGGCGCAACTGGCTCGCGCGACGCAACCGCAAACAAAACAGCATTTAACATTGCATTTACCCTAAGAATATGCTAAACTTTGAACAAATTAAGGAGGTGTTACGATGGCAGAGATGGAATTCTTTGACGTAAAGACAAAGAAAAAATTTAAGGCAACAGAGTTCAGAATCGAAGAGAAAAAGGGACGATTTTTCGCGGTTACTAAATCGCCGACAGGTGACTACGAATGCTGGAGGGTTGTTTCCAAGGATACGGCCGCCAAATTTAAAAAGTAACTTTTAAGAGAAACAAACGAAGCAACATCTAACACAAGCAGCTATTCTGTTTTAAGCAAAGGAAAAATTGAGGCTTTTTGGGTGCATCTGTGACGCGCCCAAAAAGTGCTTTTCTCTTTTATGCAAATCACGGAAATCAAGTCTACATTAAGCCTCACCATACAAGAATCCCTAAAAAACATTTTCCGGGAAAAGGATAATCTAAAAAATTTTACTAAAATCGAAATCGAGCTTGAAGTTCCCAGGGACCCATCGCACGGCGATTTTACGACAAATGCGGCATTAAGGTTCGCTAAGGTTTTTCGCGAAAAACCTGTGGATCTGGCAAGCCGCCTTAACGAAGAAATTAAAAAAAATCTCGAAAAAACTTCTCTTAAAAGCGCTATAAGACAAACAGAGGCGACTTCCGGGGGATTCATAAATTTTTGCCTCACAAAGGATTTTTTACGCGCGGAGCTTAAAAACATACATAAAAGTGGGCACTCTTTCGGAGGGGAAAAAAAGCCGGGCGGAAAAAAGATAAATATAGAATTTGTAAGCGCAAATCCGACCGGGCCACTGACCGTTGCTCATGGTCGCCAGGCCGCCTGCGGCGATGCCTTGGCGAGGATACTCACGTTTCTGGGCTACCATGTCACTAAAGAATATTTCGTGAATGACGTGGGCACGCAGATAACGCTTCTCGGTAAATCAATTCATGCGCGATACCTCGAGCTAAACGGCATGGAGGGCGTTTTGCCGGAAGGCGGGTATCAGGGCGAATACATAAAGGAGATAGCGCAAAAGATCTTAGATAAATACGGCAGGCGGTTCATAAAAGATACCTCTGAAGAGACGGCTTTTATTGCGCGTTTCGGGGTAAATTATATACTGGATACGATAAAATCGGACCTCGGGCAATTCGGCATTAATTTCGACGCGTGGTTTCATCAAAGCGCGATCTCTGATAAAACCATTAACGCAGTTCTTGAAGGGCTGAAAAAGAAAGGATACGTTTACGAAAAAGACGGCGCGCGTTGGTTTAAATCTACGAGTTTCGGGGATGACAAGGATAGGGTCCTCGTAAAATCGGACGGGAACTTCACGTATCTTGCACCTGACATAGCCTACCACCTGAATAAATACAAAAGGCATTACGCGCGCCTTATCGACATATGGGGCCCGGACCACCACGGATACATCCCGCGGATTAAGGCGGCTGTTCAGGCGCTGGGATATAGCGATGATAGCATAGACCTGCTTATCGTGCAGCTGGCCACGCTTTTTAGAAACGGCGTTGCGCTTTCAATGTCCACGAGAAAAGGGGAATTCCTGACGCTTAAAGAGGTAATCGAAGAGGTCGGATCCGACGTTGCGAAATTTTTCTTTTTAATGAGAAAACTCGACAGTCACCTGGACTTTGACCTGGAGCTGGCAAAAAGCCAGTCGCAGGATAACCCCGTTTACTACATACAATATGCGCATGCGCGAATAGCTTCGATAATAGGGTTCAGTAAAAAAATAGAAGCGAAACTTAAAAGTCAGAAAGAAGATTTAAGCGCGCTTGACAGGCCCGAAGAAGTACTTCTTTTACGGACGTTGTGCCGATTTCCCCTTACGGTTTCGGCTGCCGCGCGAACGCTTGAGCCCTATCGAATAGTTGAATACCTGAACGAGCTGGCCAAGATTTTCCACAGTTTCTACACCAAGCACCGCGTTGTCTCCGAAGATAACCCCGAACTTACGGCCGCGCGCCTGGCTCTTGTCAGTGGCGTAAAAACGGTCCTTGCCAACGGCCTTGATCTTCTCGGGGTATCTTTCCCGGAGAGAATGTAGAGGTGTTTTTAAGAACGCAACCGCCCGACGCCCGACGGTTCGCCTGACGCAACCGCAACCGCCCGACGCAACCGAATAAAATTTAATAAAACTATGTTCGAAGCATTAAAAATATACAAAGACCAGGAGTTAGATTTAGAGGCGACGTACCGCGCGCTGACCGACATGGGGTACAGGCGTGTTGGCGGGATCGCGGAAGAGGGTGATTTCAGCGTTAGGGGAGAAAATATTTTTATTTTTCCTACTACGTTCGAATACCCTATTCGCGTAGAACTCGATGAAAATCGCGTAGAGGGCTTGAAGACAGTCGATCCCGCATCTTATAAAACAATTTCGGAACATCAAATGGTGATGGTGTTGCCGATGAAGGGCATGCTCAGGAAACGCATTTACCGCCCCTTGAAAACTTCCCGCGAGCCCAACCCTATAGATACCTTTGTCGACATAGAGCCGTCAGATTATGTTGTTCATGTAGATTATGGCATCGGGAAATATTTGGGACTCGAAAGGGTTCATGCGAAAGCCGGCCCTGAGGACCGGTTGGTAATTGAGTACAAAGGAGGCGATAAGCTCTACGTTCCTTTCGGGGATTTGAATAAGATACAGAAATATCTTGGTTTTGAAAAAAAACCTCCCAGGCTTTATCGCATGGGAAGCGGCATGTGGTTGCGCGCGAAAGAAAAAGCAAAAAAAGGGGTTGCCAAGGTTGCTTGCGAGATCCTGGACGTGCAGGCCAGGCGCAGCGCCCTTAAAGGCTTTCAGTTTTCAAAGGACACGGATTGGCAGGCCGGGCTTGAAAAATCATTTCCATACAAAGAAACCAAGGGCCAGGTGAAGGCTGTGGAACGCGTTAAAGGAGATATGGAAGGCGCAAAACCGATGGACAGGCTTCTTTGCGGGGACGTCGGATACGGCAAAACAGAGGTGGCGCTCCGGGCGGCCTTCAAGGCTGTTATGGACAATAAGCAGGTCGCGATTCTTGTACCCACTACTATTTTAGCGGAGCAGCACTATACAACCTTCACAGAAAGGATGAAGGCTTACCCTGTAAACATAGATATGCTTAGCAGATTCAGGACGGCCGGGGAGCAGAAACGCATCCTGCAGAATCTCGAATCCGGAAACGTGGATATCATAATAGGGACCCACAGGCTCGTTTCAAGTGATATAAAGTTTAAGGACCTGGGGCTTCTTGTAATCGACGAGGAACAGCGCTTTGGCGTAAGACATAAAGAAAAGCTTAAAAAGATGCGCCTTCTTGTAGACGTTCTTACCCTGACGGCGACGCCCATACCGCGTACGCTGTATCTTGCGCTTATGGGGGGAAGGGATATTTCCGTAATTGATACGCCGCCGCTGGATAGGATGCCCATAAACACTTTAATAACGGAGTTTAACGAGCGTATCGTAAAGAAGGCGGTCGAAAAAGAAATACGCCGGGGCGGCCAGGTGTATTTCGTGCATAACCGCATTCATGATTTGGATAAAATATTCGGGCGCCTTACGCGCCTTTTTCCGAAATTCCGTATTTCAATCGCGCATGGCCGGATGCACGAAAAGGACCTGGAAAAGACGATGCGTCTTTTTATAAACGGAAAACTCGACATACTATTGTCCACGAATATTATCGGGTCGGGAATAGATATTCCCAATGCTAACACTATTTTTATAAACAGAGCGGACATGTTTGGTCTTGCGGACCTGTATCAGCTCAGGGGGCGGGTCGGTAGGTTCAGCGTAAACGCTTTTTGCTACCTTGTCGTCGATAAAATAAATACGCTTACAAAAGATGTGACGAAAAGGCTTGAGACGATCAAAAAATACCAGGAATTAGGGGCCGGGTTTAAAATTGCCATGCAGGATCTCCAGATACGCGGGGCGGGAAACCTGCTCGGAACCCAGCAGCACGGATTCATAGAGGCCGTGGGGTTTGATTTTTACTGCAGGCTGCTGCGCGACGCTGTCCAGGCACTTAAGTAAAAGAAACAAGCATAGCTTCCGAAAGGCGCCTGCCTCGCTGCTCACCCTATCTATTGTGATAAAAATCCCAAAAGGTCGCTGGCGAGAGTGTAAGCAATACGAATTCGGCGCAAAAGTTCGCCGCTCGGCAGGCGCCCTCCGGAACCTTCTTATTACTTTAGGTGCCGGAAGTATGCCCGCGCGCAGTCGTAATAAATGAACTTGCGAAAGGGGGCCTTATATGATATTATTAACTCATAAAGAAAGGATATTAAATATGAGAAATTTTAAATTTTTGCTTACAATGCTGGTTCTGATTCCTGTAATCGCCGGATGCGGACAACAGAAAGAGGGGAAGATTCTTGCGAGTATTGATTCCAGGCACCATATAACGCTTAAGGATTTCAACGCGAGAATAGCGAAGCTGCCGGAGCGCTATCAGGCGGCCGTAGATCAAAATAAAAGACAATTTCTGGATGAGCTTATCGTGGACAGGCTTCTGTATGACGAGGCGCTTAAGAAGAAGTTAAACAGGGATAAAGAGGTTCTTGAAGTAGTCGAAGAGGCAAGGAAAAAGATTTTAATCGCGCGCCTCTTAAAAGAGGAGGTCGAGGATCTGATTACAATAGACGAAAGCGAAATGGAGGCTTTTTATAATGCGAACCGCGAAAGCTTCAACGTTCCCGAGGTATTGCGCGCCTCACACATACTTGTCAAGACCGAAGGCGAGGCGAACGAAATAGTCGCTGAACTTAAAAAGGGAGCGGATTTTGAGGAGCTGGCGAGAGAAAGGTCTATTGATCCTACTGCGAAAATAGGAGGGGACGTTGGTTATTTTACTGAAAACCAGCTTGTCCCGGAATTCGAGGAAATATGCTTTAGCCTGCAGCCGGGCGAGCTTTCAGAGGTTGTGAAGACCAAATTCGGCTACCACGTAATAATGCTTACCGAAAGAAAGGAGCCCCACGTCAAAGACCTATCTGAAGTGCGCGACGTAGTTGCGCAGGCAATCAAACGGCAAAAGAAGACCATTCGCTTTAATGAATACGTGGAACGCCTGAAAGAAGAATCGAAAATTACCATAAATGACTCACTCCTGGAAACAAAAGAAGAATAAAGCAATCCTCTCTATCTTTTTACTTGCTTCGCTCGTGTGCCTTGTTCCGGCTCACTCCGAAGTTGTAAACAAGGTTCTCGTTGTCGTGAACGATGAGGTTATAACCCAAGGTGAGCTTGACAAGATCCTCATTCCGATTTATATGCAATATCGGGATATCTACGAGGAAGAAGAACTCACCTCTGCCCTTGCCGGGGCCAGAAAAGCGATCCTTGAGAAAATGGTTCAGAATAAACTTCTTTTGTCCGAGGCAAAAAGAAGGAAGATCGAGGTCGATCCCAGGGAGGTCGAGGCTGTTATCGAGGACGTGCGGCAGAGTTTTCCGAGCGAGGAGGCCTTCAGAGAAACATTGACGCGGGAAAATATCTACATGAGCCAGCTCGAAGAGCAGTACAGGGAAAAAATAATGATCGACAAACTTATAGATTTTGCGGTAAAGAGCAAAATTTCAATAGCGCCGCTCGAAGGCTCACAGTACTATGAAGAACATCCCGAAGAATTTAAAACCCCCGAACAGGTGCACGTGAGGGCTATCCTGATCAAGGTTACTCCGGAGCGGAACGAGACAGAAGCCATAAAGCTCTCAAACCGCATTTTAAGAAGACTTGGAGAGGGGTCTGATTTCTCTCTCCTTGCGAAAGAGTATTCAGACGCGTCTTTTGCCGAGTCCGGAGGAGATATGGGGTGGATAAAAAAAGGCGAGCTTATAAGCGAGCTGGACGAGTTGATCTTCCTGCTTGAACCGGGAAGGTTCTCCCACGTCATACAGACAAAAGTGGGCTTCCATATATTCAAAGTCGAGGAGAAAAAGGACTCTTCCGCTAAGGGATTTTCCGAAGTCAAGGAAATGGTAGAGCAGAAGATATACAGTCAGAAAATCGAAAAAGGCATAGAGGACTTTATGGAGCGCCTCAAAGAGAATGCGTACATATCCTTCAAGTAGGCCGCACGTTGTCTTGTCGAGTGGCGACCCTTCCGGCATAGGTTCAGAGATTATACTAAAGGCGATTGTAGATATTCCCGGCTTTCTAAAAGAAGCTGATCTTACGATCGTTGGAAATTTCATGGTCTACGCGAAAATAGCAAGGATCCTGGGTATTGAATTCCTGCGTGAAAGAATAGCCGGAAACTTCATTAATTTTGTTGATCTCGATAATGTGGACATGAAAAATTTTGCCTTCGGCAAATCAAAGCCATCTCACGGAAAGGCTGCCGTCGAATACGTTATGTATGCGGCCGCTATCGTAGAAAGCGAAAAAAACGCCTCTTTAGTAACAGCGCCCATAAACAAGGAGTCTGTGCATGATGCGGGCTTTTCCGTTTCGGGGCACACAGAACTTCTAAAAACAATAACAAAATCAGGCAGCGTAACGATGATGTTTACGGGCGGGCCGCTTAAGCTTTCCCTCGTTACGCGGCACGTGCCGCTTGAAGATATAACTCGGTACCTTACAAAGGATAAAATCAAAAAAACAGCGCATGACACGTATTTTGCGCTGCGCAAATTGTTTAAAATAAAAAATCCGATAATTGCAGTCGCGGGCCTTAATCCCCACGCCGGGGAGGGCGGTATTTTTGGGAAAATCGAAGAAAGAATAATTCTGCCGGCCGTAGCGAGCCTGCGGAAAAAAATAAAAAATATAAAAGGCCCTGATCCCGCAGACACGCTTTTTTATAAAGCCTATCAGGGCAGGATAGACGCGGTAGTGTGCATGTACCATGACCAGGGCCTCATACCGCTTAAAATGGTGGCGTTCGAGAAAGGCGTAAACTTGACCATAGGGCTTCCTTTCATCCGCACCTCGCCAGATCACGGAACGGCCTTTGATATTGCCGGAAAGGGCAGGGCGAATCCATCTTCAATGATCGAGGCCATTAAGCTAGCTATAACGCTAACCAAAAAACAATAATTATCGAGATGCTAACGAAACGCCGGTTAAAAGAACTCTGGAAGGAAATGGACTTTCGTCCCACGAAGCGCCTGGGGCAGAATTTTCTCATCGATAAGAATATACAAGACAAGATCTCTGCCTCGCTTGAAATAACGAGGGCCGACACGTGTTTAGAAATAGGGGCGGGCTTCGGTGAGCTGACAGAATGCCTCGCGCGCCTGGGAGCGCGCGTTTTTGCGGTAGAAAAAGACAAAAAAATAATAAGCGCGCTTAAAGAAAGAATCGCATTGCCCGTGAACGTGACGCTTCTCGAGGGTGATTTTCTTGATGTAGAATTCAAAAGAATTGCAGGCCACGGCAAGGTCGTCGTATACGGTAATATACCGTACTACATAACGAGCCCCATAATCGAAAAGCTCATTCAAAACATTTCGCACATAAAAACAATATACCTCGTGGTTCAGGCAGAGCTTGCCGAACGAATACTCGCCCGGGCCGGCTCGAGGAAAATAGGACGCCTGAGCCTTTACGTACAATATTACACGGTTCCCAAAAGGCTTTTTAAGATAAAAAGCGATTCATTTTTTCCGGTGCCCGTGGTGGATTCGGTCTTTCTGAGGCTCGATGTGCGGGACAAAAAAAGTGTTTCCGTGAAAAACGAAGCGCTTTTTTTCGACGTAATAAAAAAAGCGTATTCAAAAAGACGGAAAACCGTGCTGAACGCCCTGTCAGATCAGCAAAGTGACAAAAAGAGTATTAAGTCAATTCTTACGGCTAGCAAAGTAAATCCCGAGGCGCGAGCAGAGGAGCTTTCGCTTGAGGATTTTGCGAGGATCACGAATGAGTTTGATAATACGTAATTGACAGAATATTATATATATGCTAATTTAATTCTATGAGTGATAAAAAAATAATCGATAAAGATACGGTTCTTCGCGTAGCCAGGCTTTCGCGGCTTATCTTAAGCGATAAAGAGCTGTCTCAATATAGCGGGCAGCTCGGAGCCATCCTTGAGTACATAGATCAACTGAACGAGATTGACACGCGAAACACTCCTCCTACAAGCCACCCCCTATCGAACCTTAAAAACGTATTTCGTGAAGACAGGGTAAAGGGATCCCTGTCACCCGCGGACGTTTTGCGTAATGCGCCGCGAAAAAAGGAAAACTTCTTTAGCGTACCGAGAGTTATTGAATAACGATGGTAAATTCTTGCGCAGTTCTCCACTCTTGCCTTGAACGCATCGAAAGGCTTAACAGTAAAATAAACGCATTTGTGCATTTCGAAAAGGAAAATCCCTTAGGGCAGAAGGGAACCCGGCCGATAGCCATAAAAGACAACATATCTGTCAAGGACGAATTGACGACATGCGCGTCGAAAATACTGGAAGGCTATAGGCCGCCTTACGACGCGACCGTCATAAAAAAATTAAAAGAAAAAGGCTATATTCTTATGGGGAAGACCAACATGGACGAGTTCGCCTTTGGTTCGTCGTGTGAAACGTCCTGTTATGGGCCGGTAAGAAATCCGTGGGACCTTAAAAGGATACCGGGCGGTTCAAGCGGCGGTTCTGCAGCAGCCGTGGCAGCTGATCTCGTGCCGATGGCGCTTGGCTCTGATACCGGAGGTTCCATACGGCAGCCGGCCGCGCTCTCCGGCGTTGTCGGCATGAAACCCACATATGGGAGGGTGTCGCGCTATGGCCTCATCGCTTTTGCCTCGAGCCTCGATCAGATAGGCCCCATAACCTCTAATGTGGCCGATTGCGCGGAGCTTCTCGGAGTAATATCCGGGTACGACGGGCTTGATTCCACCTCGGCGGATATCCCTGTGCCGGATTATACAAAGGCGCTCGTTAAAAATATAAAAGGCATGAAAATAGGCGTACCAAAAGAATATTTTCCGGAAGATGGGCTCGATAAGGACGTTAAAGAGGCGCTTTTGGAAGCGAAAAATATTTTTAAGGGCCTGGAGGCAAGCCTTGTTGAGATAAGTCTCCCGCACACAAAATATGCCGTGAGTTGCTACTATATTATCGCTCCGGCGGAAGCGAGCTCAAACCTCGCGCGTTACGACGGGGTGCAATACGGATTGCGGGAGGAAGCCGTTCGTATGGTCGATATGTACGCGAAGACCCGGACCGCTGGCTTCGGCGAAGAGGCGAAAAGGCGCATACTCTTGGGTACTTATGCGCTATCAAGCGGATATTATGAGGCCTATTACCTTAAGGCGATGAGGGTACGCACCATGATAAAAAATGATTTTTCAGAAGCCTTTAAATCCTGCGACGTTATACTGACCCCCACTTCCCCGACCCCGGCCTTCAAAATAGGTGAGAGGGCAGACGACCCGCTTAAGATGTATCTTTCGGATATATTCACGATACCGGCGAACCTTGCCGGGATTCCCGGAATATCCATACCGTGCGGTTTTTCCGGAAATAATTTGCCGATCGGCCTGCAGCTTTTGGGCAAACCCTTTGAGGAAGAGACGCTCATACGCCTGGCATATGCGTTCGAACAAAACACGGAATTTCATAAACGTAAACCAAATCTTTGATTATGAAGGCATACGAAACAGTAATAGGCCTGGAGGTTCACGCGCAGCTTGCTACGGAGAGCAAGGTGTTCTGCGGGTGCTCAACGAAATTCGCCCAGGCGCCGAACGCCTCGACTTGCCCGGTTTGCCTGGGGCTACCGGGGGCGCTGCCCGTTCTGAATAAAAAGGCTTTCTCGCTTGCCGTAAAGACGGCGCTCGCGCTTGACTGCAAAATCGAAACCCTTATAAAATTCGACAGGAAAAATTATTACTATCCTGACCTTCCGAAAAATTACCAGATATCGCAGTATGACCGGCCGCTTGGCCGGGACGGGTTCTCCGAGGTTTTTATAAAAGGCGAGAAAAAAAGGATAGGCATAAAACGCGTGCACCTTGAAGAGGACGCGGGAAAGCTCGTGCACTCCCCCGGTAAAGATACAAGTTTAGTTGACTTCAACAGGACCGGATGCCCGCTCCTTGAGATTGTTTCGGAGCCTGACATGCGCGAGCCTCTGGAAGCGTATGAATATCTGGTTGCCATAAAAGCTATTCTTAGGTATCTTGGAGTTTCGGACTGCAACATGGAGGAGGGAAGTCTCCGGTGCGACGCAAACATATCCGTGCGTCAAAAGGGCGAGAAAAGACTCGGCGTGAAGGCTGAAGTAAAGAATATGAATTCTTTCAAAGCCGTCAAGGAGGCGCTTGTATACGAGTCAAAACGCCACAGAGAGGCACTCGAAAACGGGGATAGGATTTTGCAGGAAACGCGTCTCTGGAACGCTGATAAGGGCATTACGATTTCTATGAGGTCAAAAGAAGAGGCCGAGGACTACAGGTATTTTCCAGAACCGGACCTCGTTCCCTTTACCGTAGAAAAAGAAAAAATAGAGGAAATAAAAAAATGTCTTCCGGAGCTTCCGAAGGCAAAAAAAGATCGCATTGCGCGCGATTATAAACTAAACGAGTACGATGCCGGGCTCCTCGTGCGCGAGGTAGAAATAGCGGACTTTTTTGAAGCTGCCTCGAAATCCTGCGGTAAGCCTAAACAGGTTGCCAACTGGCTTCTTGGAGACATATCGGCTTTTCTGAACGCCGCTGGTATACCTATCGGAAAAGCCGCTCTGAAGCCGGAACACCTTGCCCAGCTGGTATCGCTCATAGAGAGTGGGCGGATAAGCGGAAAAATCGCAAAAGAAATATTACCGAATGTCATAAATAAAGGAATTTCACCGGCTGAGATCGTAAAAAATGAAAATCTTTCGCAAATACAGGACGGGAAAAAACTTTCCGTAGTCATAGAAAAGGTTATCGCCGAGAACGAAAAATCCGTAAAAGATTACAAGGGTGGAAAGGAAGAGGCTATCAGGTTTCTCGTAGGACAGGCCATGAAGGCCACAGGGGGTAAGGCCAATCCGCAAAAGGTGAACGAACTTTTAAAAGAAAAACTAAAGGGATAAAATGCGATGAGAAAAAAAACACGATTCTTTTTTAAAATAACCATTCTCGCGTTTATTATAGGCGTACTTTTCGCAGGGGCCCGGGCTTTTGCTGCTGAGGATAGCCGGAACGAGCTCTACAAGAATATTGAGTTATTCTCAGAGGCGATCACCAGCATCCAGTCGGACTACGTAAAAGATGTGGACTCCAAGGACCTTATTTATGGTGCGCTGGGCGGTATGCTGTCGTCTCTGGACGGGTATAGCCAGTTTCTGACCCCTGAAGATTTCAAGGAAATGCAGATTGATACAAAGGGCGAATTCGGCGGCCTTGGAATAGAGATAGGCATGCGGGACGGCGTCTTGACGGTAATATCGCCGATAGACGGAACGCCCGCGGACGCAGCTGGCCTTAAATCCGGAGACCGTGTAGTGAAAATCGAGGGGGAGCTTACAAGAGGCATATCGCTATCCGAGGCGGTCAAAAAATTGCGCGGTGAAGCCAATACAAGCGTTACGCTTAGCGTGTGGCGCGAAAGCGAAGGAAAAATAATAGACTTTAACATTACGCGTGGCGTGATAAAAATAAAAAGCATAAAAGTGGCACGCATCATAGAAGATACAATCGCTTACATAAAACTCGTGGAATTTCAGGAATCGACTCCTAAGGAACTTGAGAAGGAACTTGTAACGCTCGAAAAAAACGGGATGCGGGGACTGGTGCTGGATTTAAGAAACAATCCCGGTGGCCTTCTCGACGTGGCATACGAAGTTTCCGATAAGTTTCTGTCAGAGGGCGTGGTGGTGGTCTCGCTTAAGGGACGGCATCCGAAGCAAAACAAAGTTTACACGGCACGGAGCAAAAGAAGCTTTACAGATTTCCCCATGGCCGTTCTCGTAAATGAGGGCTCTGCTAGCGCCTCGGAAATTGTAGCGGGTGCCATAAAAGACAACCGGCGCGGAATAATAGTGGGCACCAAAACTTTCGGTAAGGGCTCGGTGCAGACCGTGACACCGCTTAAGGACGGCTCGGCGATCCGTATAACGACATCCGATTATTATACGCCGGCTAATCATTCTATAAGCGAGGTCGGCATTATTCCGGACGTAACCGTAGAGAAAGAAAAAGTATTAGAAGCGGTGGATGTTTCCAAGGAAGAGGAGCTCTTTGAGAAAATCGAACCCGATGGCAAGAAGAAAGAAAAAGAAGTTTACGACAACCAGCTTGATGTTGCTATAGGGATTGTCAAGGGCACGCTTCTGGGTAATGACAAAAACTAGTTATGCTTGCGTAAAAAGGGATTATAGGTTATAATATGTCCGTATGCGTTCTTGGAATAGAAACTTCATGCGATGAGACTGCGGCATCCGTAGTCCAGGGCGGAAGGGTCATCTCGAATATAGTATCATCAAGCGTTGCGCTCCACCGTGAGTTTGGAGGGGTTATCCCGGAAGTAGCGTCCAGGTTCCATATAGAGTATTTAAACCGCGTTGTAGAAAAAGCCCTTAAAAAATCCAAAAAGAGCCTGAAAAAACTTGATGCCATAGCCGTTACACACAAACCCGGGCTTCCGGGTTCGCTTCTAGTCGGCACGTCGTTCGCCAGGGCTTTGAGCTACGCGCTTGGTATCCCACTCATAAGCGTCGATCATTTAACGGCGCATGTATACGCAAACTTCCTGGATAAAAGAAACGCTGTAAAGTTTCCGTTTATCGGTGCCGTTGTTTCAGGGGGGCATACCAGCATTTTCGTTTTTAAGTCACTTGCCGAGTATACCCTTATAGGGAGAACCCGCGATGACGCTATCGGAGAAGCGTTTGACAAGGTGGCAAAGATCCTTAATCTTGGTTATCCCGGAGGCCCGGCGATCGAAAAAATGGCCCGAAAATATAAATTGAATAGCCGAAAAAAGCCCATCAAATTTCCTATGGCGCTCCTCGGGGACGATAACTACGATTTTAGCCTTAGCGGCATAAAGACAGCGGTGCTTGAGTATGCGCGCAACGGGCGCTCGGTAAAAAAAGATTTGCCGAGAGTCTCTTGGTCTTTTCAGGAATCGGTATTCGACGTCTTTGCGAAAAAAATCATTGACGCCTGCAAAGAGTTTGACATGCGGCGAATCGTGCTGGGAGGAGGCGTTGTCTCCAATAAAAGATTGTGCGATAAAATTGCCGTGCATTCAAAGAGGCTAGGGTTTGAGTTTTTTTATCCCAAGCCGGCTTTGTGTATAGATAATGCGGCTATGGTAGCCGGATTAGGCGAAGAATTATTACAGGAAAAAGAAGGGAGTATATTATGAGGCGCAGAAGGGAAGAGGAAGTAACGGAAAAGGTTCTTGACGTCGACGCGAGCATGCAGGGAACGCTTACTTTTCGCGACCCCGTAAATTTAAGGATTAACGGCAAATTCGAAGGCAGGCTTGATACGAAGGGAAGCTTGACGATAGGCGAACACGCCGTGGTAAAAGCCGACATAACCGGCGAATACATAACGATAGCCGGCAAGGTAAACGGTAATATAAAGGCGCAAAAATCCATAAAGCTCATGGCGCCGGCATGCGTTATAGGTGACATGAAGACACCGTCCTTAAGCGTATTAGAGGGGTCTGTGTTTGAGGGTCATTCAAATATGCTTCCGGAGGAAAAAATATCAAAAAGCGCGATTGAAGGACTGACCATAGATGAAGTCGCGAAGTACCTCGAGGTCGACAAGAACATGGTGAACGAGTGGGCGAGCGCGGGCAAGCTTCCGGCGAAGCGTGAGGGTTCGGCATGGCGGTTTGACCGGACGCAAATCGAGGACTGGATATCTAACGAAAAAATAAAATAAAAAATGCCAGAAAAACTTCTAACAACTGAAGAGGCGGCCTCCTACCTCGACATTGCCGAGGAAGAAGTTGTGAAGCTTTCACAAAAGGGAGAGCTCCCCGCTTATAAAATAGGGGGCGCGTTCTTGAGGTTCAGGCGGGAACAGCTCGACGCGATAAGAAAGGAAATTTTACCGCGAAAAGCGGACGCTATTCACCGGGAGGCCGCCCCTAAGAAGCTCTCAGCCTTTTATCACGCGGAAGAACCGGCTCAAGAGTCACTTAGAGACGCGCTGGCCGATTTTTTTTATTTTAAAGATTTTTATATCATATCCGCAGCCATAGTAGTTGTCCTCCTTTTTGTGATATTTAAATATTAAAATTTTATGGAGCGAATTGCCGGGCTTCTCGGCGCTTTGAGAAAAAAAAGGGTTTCGGCCCGCTACGTTTTAGATGAACTAAAAAAATTACCGTATCAGGACCTGGGCTTTGCGAAGGTTGACACGCACAGGCATTTGAGGCGCGGTTTTCCCGAGGTTGTTTATGCGCGGGGAAAAACAAATGATGAAATAGAAAAAATATCCAAAGGGCTGCTGTCAGAGAAAAGCCCTCTTGTAATAACCCGTGCGAATAGTAAAACGTTTAACTCGCTTAAAAAAACGATTCCCGGCATTAAGTATAATTCCCGCGCCGGTATAATATATAAACGCGTTGCCCCGCACAAGAGGCGCGGACTTGTTGTTATCGTAACGGCCGGTACCTCAGACATAAAAGTAGCTGCGGAAGCCAGGGTCACTCTTGAAATAATGGGAAATCGTGCTAAACTCATCGAGGATGCGGGAGCAGCGGGGATACACAGGATTTTTAAATTTATCCCGCTTTTAGAAAAAGCGCGCGTGATAATTGTCATAGCCGGCATGGAAGGGGCCCTGGCGAGCGTTGTGAGCGGGCTTGTGTCGAAACCGGTCATAGCGGTTCCGACAAGCACTGGATACGGCGCGAGTTTTAAGGGAATAACGCCGCTTCTTGCCATGCTTTCAGGCTGTTCGCCCGGCGTGAGCGTCGTTAACATCGACAATGGATTTGGGGCCGCATATTTCGCGTCCCTCATAAATAGGCGATGAAGGAAAAAGACAGCATTGTAGTTATAGAAACGGTTATAGATGATTTAACGCCCATGGCGCTCGGGTATCTTTTGGAGAGGGTGCTCGAAGCCGGTGCGAAGGATTCTTACATAGTCCCATGCACGATGAAAAAATCCAGGCCCGGCCACGTCGTGACGGTGCTTGTCGATAAGAAGCATTTTAACCGTGTGGCCGACGTTATATTCGAGGAATCCACGACGACCGGGATAAGGTTTTACAGAGCCGAGCGTATGAAGCTTAAGCATGTTAATAGAATCGTTAAGACCAAATATGGAAGCATTTCGGTCAAGTTTAACTCGAAATCGCGTGCAATGCCGGAATTCGAATCCTGTAAGAAAGTGGCAAAAAAGAAAAAAATACCCTTCGTAAATGTATATGAAGAAGCGAAAAGGAGAGGCGTGCATGAGGCCCTTAAGAATTAGCCTGTTTTTTATTTTAGTGATTTCTTTTTTTTCGTGCGGCAACGCGGTGCATGCTGATTCGATCACGCTTTCTGACGGGAAAGAAGTGAAGGGCATAGTCGTTGAAGAGTATGGCGACAGGGTTATAATGTCGACGTACGAAGGTGAGAAGACGATTTTCAAAAAAAATATACGCGGAATAAACTTTGATCTGCCCGAGCAGAACCTGTCGAAGCTTGGAGACAACGCGATGGCAAAACGGGAATACAAAAAAGCCTATTTTTATTATTCAAAAGCCAATAAAGCAAACCCGGATTACGCCTATGCAAGTGACAAGATGAACTATATCGTTGGGTACCTTTTCCGCAAGGAGGGGGAGGGAAAGCTTAAAGACGTACAAAGGATGCAGGAGGTGGAGGACTGGCCCAAAAGAAGTGAAGAAACCTCATCGGAGAAAGAATTGGAAGAGCGTTTTGGAATGCGGGTCAAGGAAAAAAAAGGTGCTATATTCATCGCGAAAGTCATAAAAAATTCCCCGGCATATTCAGCGGATCTGCGCGAGGGGGATAAGCTTATTTCGGTATGGGGGCGTCTTACGGGATATATGTCGCCTGACGAGATTTGCAGGCTTTTGCTCGAGGAGTCCCCGGGCGAGATAAAATTTAATTTTGAACGAGTGATAATTTTGCATAAGGCCAAGTTGCCGCAGGATTACTCGTCCGTAATCGACGGCTCATTCGATATGCTGTTTGACGGTCTTACCGTTACGGAGTTAAGCGAAAAAGGCTCCGGATATAAAGCGGGCTTAAGGAAGAACGACCTTATCGTATCAATAGACGGAGTGTCAACCCGCTACATGCCTATCGGGGAAGCAGTAAAAAAAATAGAAGACACTGATTATGACCGGGTGCGTTTTGTTGTCATGAGAAGCGCCACTATGTGGAGGGAGTAAAAACATGCAAAAAACAAAGTACCGAAGAAGCCAGTATATTGTCCGGAAAGGATTTCAGCTTAAATATATCGGCCTTATTCTTGGGATTGTTCTTATAAGCAGTTTTATCGTAGGGTACACAATTTACTACAATTCATGGGTCTTGCTGGGAGATAGTCTCGCAAAGGTCTATCCACAGGGCCGGCTCGCGGCGATTTTTCATTCGGTAAACATTAAACTCGTTGTCAACATCTTCTTTGTGACGATACTTTGCGTAGGAATAGGCATCGTAACATCTCACAAAATAGCAGGCCCGATTTATCGGATAAAAGCGTTTGTCAATGGACTGACAAATGGGGATTGCGCCCAGCGCCTGCATCTGAGAAAAGGCGATGACCTTCAGGATTTAGCGGATGCGTTGAATAAATTAGCAGAGAAACTGGAGAAAAAATAGGCCCTACCGTAAACTCATGCCGGAATACTCACGCAAAAAAGCATTTTTTATTGATGGGAATTCGTTCTGTTACAGGGCTTTTTACGCAATAAGGCACCTTTCGAATTCCAAGGGGCAGCCCACAAATGCCATATACGGATTTGTTACCATGATAAAAAAAATAATCTCCAAGGAAAAGCCGGATTTTCTCGCGGTCGCGTTTGACCTGAAGGCGCCTACGTTCCGGCACAAGAAATACGAAAAGTACAAGATTACGCGCAAGCCCATGCCGGATGAGCTGATAAGCCAGATGCCGTATATAAAAAGCGTTTTAAAGGCCTATAATATACCCATCTATGAATTGGCCGGTTACGAAGCGGACGACATACTCGCTACGCTTGCCAAAAAAAGTGAGGAAAATGGACTTGAAACATTTATTGCGACCTCTGATAAGGATGCTCTTCAGCTTATTACGCCGCACGTGAAGGTTTACAACCCGCAGAAAGAGGGCGCCATATGCGGAGAAAATGAGGTGAAAGCGCGCTTCGGCTTCGGCCCCGAACGGATTACTGATTTTATGGCGCTTATGGGAGACACATCCGATAATATCCCGGGGGTCCCCGGCATCGGCGAGAAAACGGCCATTGAGCTCATGAGGAAATTCAAAAGCCTCGACGAACTTTTGAAGAACTCGAAAAACATAGAAAATGAGTCGAGGCGCAGGAAGATCGAGGAATCCGTAGAGCTTGCGCTTCTCTCAAAGGAGTTGGTAACGCTAAAAAAAGATGTCCCGCTCGAGATTAAGATGGAAGACCTTTGCCTTAAAGCGGCCAACGAAAAAGAGCTTCTAGCCCTTTTTCGCGAGCTTGAATTAAGGTCATTTATTAAGGACGTGGCGTCGAAGAAAGACCCGTGTGGAAAATATTATTTAGCGGATACTGCGGCCGCTTTTAATAAGCTTGCAGGCGAATTAGAAAAGGCAAAAGCCTTCGCATTTGATTTTGAAACAACGCATTATGATCCGATGATAGCAAGCGCCGTAGGCGTGTCTTTTGCCTGGAAGGAAAATGAGGCGCACTACGTGCCTTTTAACGCGCTCTCCGGGATAGGCCGAGAAGATGTTTTAAGGCGCCTTAAGAGCGTTTTTGAAAAGAGCTCGATAAAGAAAATAGGCCAGAATATAAAATACGATATGCTCATACTGAGAAATCTCGGGATCGAGGTTTGCGGGATCGGGTTTGACACCATGGTGGCAGCGTATCTTCTAAATCCGTCGAAGTCGAACCACAACCTGAATGAGATATCGATCGAATACCTCGACAGGTCGATTACGCCCATAGAAGAGCTGATAGGAAAAGGAAAACATGCTATAACCATGAACGAAGTCGAGGTAAGTAAGGTGCGCGACTACTGCTGCGAGGACAGCTGCGTTACGTTCAAATTGCGCGGAATACTGGAAAAGAAACTGGCCGAAAAGGACCTGGATAGTCTCTTTTACGAAGTTGAGGTCCCCTTGATAGACGTCCTTTCTGATATGGAATTTTCAGGCATCGCGATCGACGAAAAATACCTGGAAACACTTTCGAAGGAGATGGAAAAAGACATAGCGAAACTCGAAAAATGCATCTATACCCTCGCAGGGGAAGAATTTAACGTCAATTCGTCAAAGCAGTTACAGGTTATTTTATTTCAAAAAATGAAGCTCCCCGTAATAAAAAAAACAAAAACAGGAGCCTCAACCGACGAAGAGGTTCTGCGTGCGCTTTCTGAAAAGGATAAATTGCCGGCCGAGATCCTTAAATACAGAGCTCTGGCAAAATTGAAGTCAACCTATGTTGACAGCCTTCCCGGCCTGGTAAACCCGAAAACAGGCAGGATTCATACCTCGTTCAACCAGACGGTAACGGCTACGGGTAGACTTTCGTCAAGTAATCCGAACCTTCAAAATATTCCTATAAAGACGGAGCTCGGAAGAAAGATCCGGAAAGCATTTATAGCGCCAAAAAAGTCCCGGATAATACTTGCTGCGGACTATTCGCAGATCGAACTTAGATTGCTTGCGCATTTTTCGGGCGATAAAGTTCTTATTGACGCTTTTAAAGAAGAAAGAGATGTTCATGCGTTTACAGCATCCCTCATTTACGGCGTCAGTGAAAAGGAAGTAACAAAAGAAATGCGTCAGGCGGCAAAGACTGTTAACTTCGGCATTGTTTACGGGATGAGCCCTTATGGCCTTTCAAAGGACCTGGGCATTGATGTTCGAGAGGCTTCAAAATTTATAGACGCTTATTTTGAAAGATATCCCTCGGTAAAAGGCTACCTGGAGAGCAAAGTGGACCAAGCGCGAAGGGATGGATATGTTACAACGATTCTCGGGCGGAGGCGCTATATACCGGAGATCAAAAGTCCGAACGTGGCCATGCGAAATTTTGCGGAGCGCACGGCGGTAAACACGCCCCTTCAGGGCTCGGCTGCGGATCTCGTAAAGCTTGCTATGATATCTATCTATAAAAAAATAAAGGGTACGGAAGCAAAAATGATTTTGCAGGTGCACGATGAGCTTGTTTTTGAGGTGGAAAAGAAGTCGCTTGAAAAATTCGCTAAAATCGTTAAAAGCGATATGGAAGGCGTCGTGAAGCTTGAGGTTCCCCTGGAGGCGCATATCGAATACGGCCCAAACTGGCTTGAGATGGAGCGACTCGAAATATGAAAACGATAGTAGGGTTGACCGGATGCTTCGGCAGCGGAAAAACTACCGTGGCCGGGTTTTTTAAAAATATGGGCGCCTATGTAATAGACGCAGATTCGCTCGTTCATGAAATATACTCACAAGATGTGCGCATAAAGCGAAAGATAATCGCGCAATTCGGAAAATGCGTAAGCGCGCCGCGCGATCGGATAGACCGCAAAAAATTGGGCGAAGCCGCATTCAAAAGCAGGAAGGCTTTGCGCAAGTTGTGCCGGATAATCCACCCGGAAGTGATCCGGCGCATAAGGAGCCTGACCGGCAAAACAAAAAGAGAAATCGTCGTCATAGACGCGCCGCTTCTCCTGGAAGCAGGGCTTGTGGGCGCGGTAGACTTGGTCATTACGGTAAAAGCGAGCAGAAAAAAAAGCATAGAAAGGTGCCTTAATAAAGGGTTTGGGCGGATGGACATACTGAGAAGGCTTTCGTTTCAGATCCCCATGCGGAAAAAAATCGCGTTAGCCGATTTCGTCATAGATAACAACTATTCGAAAGAAGAATCAAGAAAAAAAACAGCCATAATCTGGCAAGAACTAAGGAGGAAAAAAAATGGAAAAGGTTGCACTTGAAACATTGCAGGAGATGAACATGTCGGAGCTTGCTAAGACAGCCAAGAGCTTGCGCATAAACGGCGTCAGCTCGCTTAAAAAGCAGGATCTTATATTTAAGATACTGCAGGCCAAAGCCGAAAAGGAGGGTCTCATATTCGGAGAGGGGGTTTTGGATATACTCCCGGATGGATTCGGTTTCCTGAGGAGTCATAATTATAATTACCTGCCGTGCCCGGACGATATATATATCTCGCCGTCCCAGATACGCAGATTTAATCTGCGCACCGGCGATACTGTGAGCGGGCAGATACGCCCACCCAAAGAGGGGGAGAAGTATTTTGCGCTCCTAAAAGTAGAAGCTGTCAACTTCGAGGATCCGGAGAAGGCGAAGGACAAAATACTTTTTGATAATCTCACTCCGCTTTACCCGAACGAACGATTTGTTCTGGAGACAAAGTCGGAAGAGATATCGATGAGGGTTATGGACCTTCTTACTCCCGTTGGCAAGGGGCAACGCGGCACGATCGTGGCGCAGCCCTACAGCGGAAAAACCGTGCTTCTTCAAAAATTCGCCAACGCCGTGACGACGAATTATCCCGATGTTGTTCTCATAGTGCTTTTAATCGATGAGCGGCCGGAAGAGGTAACGGATATGAAAAGATCTGTAAGGGGCGAGGTCATAAGCTCGACCTTTGACGAGCCGGCCGAGCGGCACATACAGGTAGCAGAGGTTGTTCTGGAGAAAGCGAAGCGCCTTGTAGAGCACAAGAAAGACGTAGTTATACTTCTCGACTCTATTACGCGCCTTGCCCGCGCGTATAACGTCGTTATGCCGCATTCCGGAAAGATATTGTCGGGGGGAGTGGATTCAAATGCGTTGCATAAACCGAAAAGATTTTTTGGCGCAGCGCGAAACATAGAGGAAGGGGGGTCGTTAACGATCATCGCGACAGCCCTCGTTGATACCGGCTCCAGGATGGACGAGGTTATCTTTGAGGAATTCAAAGGAACAGGGAACATGGAAATACAACTGGATAGGGCACTTTTTCAGAGAAGGGTCTATCCGGCAATTGATATTAAGAAATCCAATACAAGAAAAGAGGAGCTTCTCGTCAAGGAGGATGAATTGCAGAAGATATGGCTGATGAGAAAGGTGTTAAACGACCTTAATTCGGTCGAGGCCATGGAGCTTTTAGTTGATAGGCTTAAAAAAACAAAATCAAATAAGGACTTTCTTAAGAGCATGAACCAGATGAAATAATAAAGGAGGATAAAATGAAAGAAAAGATACATCCCAAGTACCAGGAAACCACGATCGTGTGCGCATGCGGCGCCTCGATACATACAAGGAGCACGAAGCAGAACATCCATGTGGATGTATGCTCGAGCTGTCATCCGTTTTTCACGGGCAAGCAAAAGCTCATGGATTCTGCCGGGCGTGTTGACAAGTTCAAGCGTCGCTACGAAAAAAAGAAAGAACAACCGAAGGCAAAAAAAGAATCTTCTAAGCCGTCCGCTTCGTCCGATCAAAAAGGACTAGATGTCCTGAATAACATAGAAGGCGTTGATAAGGAGTAAAATGTTTAAAGAGCTCGAAGAGAAAAAAGAGCGCTTTGACCGGCTCCATGACCTTTTGGCTGACCCCAAGGTTATAGCCAATACGAGCGAATACAGGAAGCTCGCGAAAGAGCTGGCGCGTCTCCGGAAGGTTATGATGAGGTATGACGAATACGAAAAAACCGAGGAAGAAATACGTTCTCTTGAGCGTGTTTTAAACGATGGATCACAGGAAGAAGAATTTTTGTCCCTGGCGCGCGAAGAAATCACTAACTTGCGCAAGCGGAGGAATGCTCTTTACGATGAGCTTGAAGAGCTAACAGCTGAAAAGGACCCAAACATTGACAAGGATGTCATTTTGGAGATCCGGCAGGGCACAGGTGGCGCTGAGGCCGGACTTTTTGCGCAGGATCTTTTCAGGATGTACGCAAGATACGCCACGGAAAAGAAATGGAAGACAGAGATTATTTCCATGAGCGCGACGGAAAAGGGCGGTATGAAAGAAGTCATATTTTCGATAAGCGGCGAAGGGGTCTACGGGGCGCTCAAGTACGAAAGCGGGACCCATAGGGTCCAGCGCGTCCCGGCTACGGAAGCGAGCGGTAGGATCCATACTTCGGCAGCGACAGTAGCTGTTCTACCGGAAGCGGAAGATGTGGAAGTTGACATAAAACCACAGGACCTTAAGATCGACGTATTTCGCGCGGGTGGCCGGGGCGGTCAGCACGTGAACGTTACTGATTCTGCGGTAAGAATAACGCACATGCCCACGGGGCTCGTTGTTTCGTGCCAGGACGAGCGCTCACAATATAAAAACAAGGCGAAGGCTATGCGGGTCCTGCGGGCAAGGCTTTTTGATCTTCTGCAAGCCGAGTATCGCAAAAAAATTTCGGCCAGTCGCAAGGTTCAGGTCGGCTCAGGCGACAGATCTGAAAAAATCCGGACATATAATTTTCCCGACAGGCGCATTACCGATCACAGGATAGGCTTTACGGCACATAACCTTGAGGATGTTCTTAACGGGCGCCTGGACGATATCGTGGCGGCGCTCAAAGACGCGGAAAAGAAAAAACAAAGCGCATCATGATGAATACGGCACATTTTTTGGATTTTACCTTTAATACGGAAAATAATGCTTTTTTTCCACGGCCCGAGACCGAGATTTTGGTCGAGAAGGCGATTGAGTGCCTTTTGAAAAAAAAAGGTCTCGAATACCCCTATAATATCCTCGATATCGGCACCGGGTGCGGCAATATCGCAATAAGTTTGACAAAGTATCTTTCTTCAAGTAAAATAGTCGCTTCCGATATTTCCGATGAGGCGCTTCGGGTCGCTTCGGGCAACGCGGGGGTGTATGGCGCATCAGAATGCATTGATTTCATAAAAAGCGATTTATTCCGAAACCTCTCGAGCGCCTACCGTTTATATTTTGACCTCGTAGTGTCTAACCCGCCGTACGTATCGCTTGCGGATTTTTCCACCCTGCCGGAAGAAGTGCATAGCGACCCGTATAGAGCTTTATACGGCGGGAAAGACGGCTTGAAATTTTACAGGGAGATTATAAAATACGCTCCGATGTTTTTGAAGGAAAAAGGCCTTCTGATGATGGAGGCGGGATACGACCAGGCCGCGCGTATAAAAGAAATGCTGGTAAATGCAGGCTTTGTGAATATAGTAATTTATAAGGATTATTCAGGGATAGACAGGATAGTGAAAGCTGAAAACGGATAACCGAAAAACTGTATTATGGAAAAACTGATAATAGAGGGCGGAAGGCGACTTGAGGGGTCCGTTCGCATAAGCGGTGCCAAAAACGCGGCGTTGCCTATAATGGCCGCGTCTCTTTTGACGAATGAGACGTGCACGATAAAGAACGTCCCGGCGCTTAGCGACATAGACACAATGATAAAAATCCTAAAAAACCTTGGTCTCTCGGCGGAAAAGCAATCCGGGACTCTTATTCTATCTGGTTCGTGCGGAAAAACAAAGGCGTCGTATGACCTTGTCAGCACGATGAGGGCTTCGGTTTGTGTTCTCGGGCCTTTATTGGGCAAAAACAGGCGTGCCGAAGTTTCATTTCCTGGAGGGTGCGTTATTGGGCCGAGGCCTATCGATCTCCATCTAAAGGGCATAGAGGCGCTGGGAGCAAAAATAGAGATAAAATCCGGCTATATTATCGCGAAAGCAAAACGCTTGAAGGGCGCGCGTATTTATCTCGGCGGGCATTTTGGCTCGAGCGTTCTGGCGACGGCAAATACGATGATGGCGGCGGTTTTAGCCGAAGGAGTTACTGTTATCGAAAATTCGGCCTGCGAGCCCGAGATAGTGGATCTGGCGAATTTCTTAATTTCAATGGGCGCGAGGATCGAGGGGCAATCAACGCCTACGATAAAAATAAAAGGCGTAAAAAAACTTCATGGCGCAGTGCACAGCGTTATTCCCGACCGCGTCGAGACAGGCACTTATATGATGGCGGGGATTATTACGGGAGGCGACGTATTTCTAAAAGACGCGCGGCCTGACTATATCATAGCGCTTATTGACAAGCTTACCGAATGCGGGGCGAAGATAAAAGAATTGCCCGGGGGTCTCAGGGTTCAGGGAAAAAAAAGGATGAAACCCGTAGCGGTTACGACCCTTCCATATCCCGGCTTTCCGACTGACATGCAGGCGCAGGCAATGAGCGTGCTGTGCCTGGCAGACGGAATAAGCGTGATAACTGAAAAAATTTTTCCGGAAAGATTTATTCATATAAGTGAACTGAGTCGCATGGGAGCCCGTATAATGCTTGAAGGCCCACACGCTATCATCGAGGGCGTTAAGCGTCTGAGCGGCGCGCGGGTAATGGCATCGGATCTTCGGGCGTCTGCGGCTTTGGTTCTCGCGGGGCTCGCCGCTCGTGGCAAGACAGAGATCAGTCGCATATATCACCTTGACCGCGGATATGAGAAATTGGATAAGAAACTTAGAGGGATAGGGGCGAGTATTTGGAGAGAAAAAGATAAATAAGGAGGTTTAGGAATGGCTGTAGTTTTAAGGCTTAAAAGAATGGGAGCGAACAAGAAACCTTTTTTCAGGATAGTGGCTGCTGAAAGAACGAGTCCACGGGACGGCCGCTTCATTGAGCAGCTTGGTTACTATGATCCCAAGAAAAACCCGGCTGAAATAAAGATAGATGAAAAAAAGGTTGTAAATTGGCTCAAAAACGGCGCGCAACCGTCCGCAACCGTAAAGAGCCTTTTGAAGAAGCAGGGTATTAAATAGTTTTTGTCACAGGTTGCAGGTTTTATAGTCAGTAACCTGAAACTAAAAGAATATGAAGATAGACGTACTTACATTATTCCCGAACATGTTTACCAACGTGCTCGGAGAATCTATGCTCAAAATAGCGCAGAAGAAGAAAAAAGTAAAAATACGCATACACAATTTAAGGGACTGGACCAATGACAGGCATAAGACAGCGGATGATAAGCCATACGGAGGCGGCTCAGGCATGGTCATGAAGGTGGAGCCGATATGCAAGGCTCTTACCGATATAGCGCGTAAAAAAACTAGAATCATATTACTTACCCCAAAGGGGAAACGTTTCAATCAGGAAATGGCAAAGGAACTGTCCTGCGAAAAGCATGTTGTATGCATTGCCGGCCATTATGAGGGGATCGACGAGCGCGTTAAGGGATTTGTAACCGACGAGGTTTCTATAGGCGATTATATTCTTACGGGTGGAGAAATACCCGCTATGGTTATTGTCGACGCAATTACGAGGCTTATTCCGGGAGTCTTAGGCGGTGAGGGTTCATTAAATGAGGAATCATTTGAGAAAGGGCATCTTGAATATCCGCAGTACACCAGGCCCAGGGTATTTCAATCCGTGCCTGTGCCGGAGGTTCTCTTAAGTGGAGACCACAAGCGTATAAAAAATTGGCGGAAGAAAAAAGCAATCAAGATAAAACCTGCTTGCGGGCAGACAGGGAGGAGATAATATGGAAGAAAAAACGAGATTCAGCGTAGGCGACACCGTGCGCGTGCACGTAAAAATTAAAGAAGAGGGAAAAACCCGAACGCAGGTGTTTGAAGGCATTGTAATCAAAAGGAAGGGTAGCGGTCCGGGGAAAATGTTTACTGTGCGCCGTATATCTTACGGCGAGGGCGTGGAACGCACGTTCCCGCTTCATTCGCCTTCCATAAGCAAGATCGAAGTGAAGAGGAAAGGTGCTGTAAGAAAAGCCAAGCTTTATTACCTTCGGAAAAAAATCGGGAAGGCGTCAAAAATTGAGGAAAAAATCGAAACTACTCCACGAGCGGAGGGCGAATAGGCTGGGCCATAGCGCTATAGCCGGTGTCGATGAGGCAGGGCGTGGGCCGTTGGCCGGGCCGGTTGTTGCGGCGGCTCTCCTTCTCAGGGACACGAATTTCAAAGCGCGCATCGATGATTCAAAAAAACTTACCCCGCGCGCGCGTCTTGCGGCATACCGGGAAATCATAAAAAAATCCTGTTTCGGAATCGGTATTGCGAGCGAAAAGGTCATAGACAGGATAAACATCTATAACGCTACGCGCCGGGTGATGGAGGAGGCAATAGAAAAGCTTCCTGTAAAACCTGACTACCTCTTGATAGACGGCAGGATAAGGTTAAATACGCCGCACAAAAAGTGCTGTATCGTGGGCGGCGACTCAAAGAGTCTTACCGTTGCCTGCGCCTCGATAGTCGCCAAGGTCACGCGCGACCGCATAATGGAGAAATACCACCGGAAGTACCCGAAATACAATTTTGCCCGCCACAAGGGGTACGGGACAAAAGAGCACTTTGCCAGGATTAAGGCTCATGGCCCGTGTCCTATCCACCGACGTAGCTTCAGTCCTGTAAAAAACCTCGTATGATTTTTTAACCCGGTTGCGGTTTACGCAACCCTCCTACGACCGACGTTTCGCGCGACGCAATCGCAACTGATTGACGCAACCGTGTAAGGTAGTCAGAATTTCTATCTCCTTGACAAAGCTACCCGTATTTAATATAATTAAATGCTACTTTAACCAAAAGGAGCTAGAAATGATGAAACGCCGGAAATTGAAGAAAAAAGTAAAAAAAATCGTAAAAATCAAAAAAACGCCTGCTCCAAAGCCGGCTAAAAAAGTAAAAAAAATCCCTCTTAAACCCATCGAAACGGTCGCCCGTTCCATCGGCATAAAGAAAAAATTTCTGGAAAACCATGGCCCGTACGCGGCTAAGATAAACCTTGATATTTTAATGTCTAAACGCAAGAAGAAGGACTCAAGGTACATACTTGTTACCTCGATAACGCCTACGCCTTTCGGGGAAGGAAAAACCGTAACAACCATAGGGCTTTCGATGGCGCTAAATAAGCTAAAGAAAAAGGCCGTTGCCTGCATAAGTCAGCCTTCAGTCGCTCTTCTTATGGGCGCCAAGGGCCCAGGCACCGGTTTTGGCTTTTCGCAGGTCCTGCCGTTTGAAGACATAAGCATGTACTTAACTTACGATACGAACGCAGTAGAGACTGCGCATAATTTCTGCGCATCTGTTTTAGACGATTCAATATTCCGCGGCAACCCGCTTGGGTTTGACCTCGACAATATTGTTTGGAAAAGGGTTTCGGGGATCGAGGATAGGGCCCTGAGAAATGTAAATATTGGGCTGGGCGGAAAATCAGAAGGCGTAGCTCGAAAAACAGGTTTTGAAATAACAGCCGCGAGCGAGCTCATGGCACTTTTGGAAATAGCCGAGAGTCTTACAGATCTCAAGAATCGGGTTGACCGAATAACGGTCGGGTTTACAAAAACCGGAAAGCCCATTACCTGCGAAGATCTTAAGATCTCTGGTGCGATTGCCGTAATGCTGAAAAATGCGATGAGTCCGACTATCATAGAGACTCAGGAAGGCACGCCTTGCTTTATGCACGCGGGGTCCTTCGGGAACATATCTTACGGGCAGACCTCGCTTGTTGCGGACAGGATAGGGCTTAAACATTGCGAGTATGTTATTACCGAGAGCGGTGCCTCTGCCGAGCTTGGCGCCGAGAAGTTTTTTGACCTAAAATGCAGGGCCTCTGGCTTAACGCCGGATGCAGTGGTTCTCGTGTGTACGGTGAGGGGTCTTAAAATGCACTCGGGCGATTACGAAATAAGCAAGACGAAAAAGATACCCAGGGACATAGCACGCGAAAACATATCCTCTGTCGAGCGGGGGCTTTCGAATCTTGAAAAGCAGGTTGAAAATCTAGAGGTTTTCGGAATTCCGATAGTTTTATGCGTGAACAGGTTTCCCGATGATACGGAAAAAGAGATAGCTGCAATAAGGCGGCGCGCCGAAAGCTTAAATATCCGGCATGTGGCAGTAAGTGAGGCGTGCTCCAGGGGTTCGGAGGGCGCCGAGGCGCTAGCCCGGGAAGTCATAGCTGCCTCGAAAACCAGGTCCAAACCGCGTTACCTGTACCCGCTTGATTTACCCACGAAGGATAAGGTGAAACGAATCGCAAAGAGCCTTTACGGCGCGAAGGAGATCGCGTATTCCGACGAGGTAAATAAGAAGCTTCTATTCTATAAAAAACTGAAACTTGATAATTTGCCTGTCTGCATGGCAAAGACCGGCCTTTCGCTTTCGCACAACCCTAAGAAAAAAGGACGCCCCCACGGGTTCAAGCTGCCCGTAACCGACGTAACGCCTTTTACGGGCGCGGGATTCATTAACGTATTTTGCGATGACATAACGACAATGCCGAGCTTGCCTTCTGTAATACGGGCGACTCGCATAGAAATGGACCAAGAGGGAAAAGTAAAAGGTTTAAAAGATGGCCGTAATCACAAAAACAATACAGCTTGAGACAAAGGGCGAGACCGACATAATCGACATAACAAAGCGTGTTGCGGAGGCGTTTCGCAAATCCGAACTTGTTAATGGCGCGGTTACTATCTTTGTGTCCGGTGCCACGGGAGCCTTGACAACGGTTGAATTTGAGGACGGCCTCATACAGGACCTGAAGACCGCGTTTGAAAAGATAGCTCCGCGACGAGCCGATTACGCGCACAATCTGCGATGGTCTGACGGTAACGGCTTTTCCCATGTCCGGGCCTCACTTCTGGGCCCGAGCCTTTCTGTTCCGTTTTCTAAGGGTAAGCTTCTGCTCGGAACGTGGCAGCAGATCATATTTATTGATTTCGATAACCGGCCGCGCTCCCGGGAGCTCGTGTTTCAATTTATAGGCGATAAAAAATGAGCCCTGCTTTACAGCTTGCCCTTGATTTCGTGAACCTCAAAAGAGCATTGAAAATTGCCGAAAAGGCGGTGCCGCGAGGTGTCGACCGGATAGAGGCCGGGACGCCGCTTATTAAATCGGAAGGCCTGGATGTCGTTCGTGCGCTCAGGCGGAAATTTCCGAATAAAACAATAGTAGCGGATATGAAGATCATGGATGCCGGGAGGATCGAGGTTGAATCGGCGGCGAAATCCGGTGCGAATGTCATTACGGTCCTGGGTGCGGCTTCCGACGCGACTTTACGCGAATCTGTGGAAGCAGCGGCGAATTACGGCGCGAAAATCGAGGTTGATTTGGTAGGAGTGAAAAACGCTCCGCGTCGCGCGGCCGAGGCCGAAAAAATCGGAGCTGATTTTATCGGGGTTCATTGCGCGATTGACGAGCAGATGGAAGGCAAGGACTCTTTTAAAAGATTAACGGATGTGGTAAATGCCGTTAAGATACCGGTCGTGGTTGCCGGAGGATTGAATTCCGAAACGGTCAGAAAAGCGATAGCGTGCGGCGCAAGCATCTTAGTCGTGGGTGGGGCGATCATAAAAGCAAGCGATCCGGCAAAGGCGACCTCGCGCATTAAGACCGCGATCACAAGAAAAAAAAGCTTAAAGACAAAATTTTTTAAACGCGTTTCCGAAAAAAACATTTGTGACATTTTTAGAAAAGTTTCAACCGCCAACCTTTCCGATGCAATGCACCGCTCGGGTGAGCTAAAAAACATACCACCCGTTCACAAGCCGGTAAAGGCCTTCGGCCGTGTGATTACGGTTAGAACCTATCCCGGGGACTGGGCAAAGCCGGTTGAGGCTGTTGACCGTGCCAATCCGGGCGACGTTATCGTGATCGATGCCGGAGGCGTGGGCCCGGCCGTGTGGGGCGAACTCACCACGCACGGAGCGATCCAGAAAAAAATAGCGGCCGTCATAATAAACGGCGCGGTGCGCGATACAGACGAAATTAAAAAACTTAAGTTTCCGGTATGCGCGCGCCTTATAACGCCGACGGCCGGCGAGCCCAAGGGTTTCGGAGAGATAAACGTGCCACTTACGGTGGACGGCGTAAAGATCCATCCCGGCGACTGGGCGGTTATTGATTCCGACGGCGCCGTGATCGTTCCGGATAAGAAGGCGGTAGAAATCGCAAACCGCTCGATGAGCGTTCTCGAGGCGGAAAATCGTCTCCGAAAAGAGATAGACGCAGGCAGTACCCTTGCCGGAGTAACAGAGCTTTTGCGATGGGAAAAGGTACGATAAAAAAAATTGCCTTCCTTTTTGCCCCGGCCATCCTATTTGTAACCCCGCTAAATTCTTTTGCTATTGAAGCGCTTCTTATGGATACGTTTGTGGAGATCATTATAAAAGATAAGCGAGCTGATTCAAAGAAGCTTGAACGCGAGGCAGAAGCTCTTATGAAAAACCTTGAAAAAAAGTTTAATTATCATGAGCCGGAAAGCGAGATTTCGCGTATAAATAGAATTAGCCCGGGAGAACGCTTCGCGGTTTCCGAAAATATGTACGATGCGCTCACCATCGCAAAAAAGATAAACAAGGCAACGCATGGCGCGTTCGACGCTGCGCTTGGGACAGGAATTTGGAGCCTTGATCCCGGGACCCGGGAAATTTTTTTTGATACGGAGAGCGTAAATCTAAATCTCGGCGGTTTCGCCAAGGGGTTTATCGTAGATGAGGGAATAAAATTTTTGGCCGCACGAGGCGTTGAAAACGCGATGATAAATGCCGGGGGAGACTTGTATTGCCTGGGCGATTCGGACGGAGAGGCCGGCGGCTGGAATATAGGAATACGCGATCCGCTTGAACCCAAAAGGATAATCGCGAGTTTCACTGTGCGGAATGAGGGCGTCGCGACTTCAGGTGATTACGAGCGCCACGGTCACATCGTTGATCCCCACACGGGTGAGGTTGCAAAGAAAAAAGCCGAAAGTGTGACGGTAGTGGCGAAAGACTGCGCTATCTCAGATGCCCTGGCCACGGCGCTTTACATTCTCGGCCCGGAAGAGGGCCTGTCGACCGTTGAGGCCATCAAAGGCGCCGAGTGCTATATAATAGGGAAGAACGGTGAGACTTACGTCTCGAGCGGGTTCAAGCAAATGGGCTTGACAAAGGTGGGGCAGTAAGATATAAATTACTAAGGCGAAAATTTGGCGGGGTAGCTCAGTTGGTTAGAGCAGTCGGCTCATACCCGGCATGTCGTCGGTTCGAATCCGACCCCCGCTACCAAATTTTCGAAGAAAATTTGATCCTGAAACAAAGAAAGAAATGCGCCTATGGAAGCATTTCTTTTTGCTGAAGGGCCTTCCCATATATGGAATTTGAAAAGCCTATTCTAAAAACAATCCGTGATTATAATATGATAAAATCCGGAGACAAGGTTCTGGTTGCCGTCTCAGGCGGGCCGGACTCTGTTTTTCTTCTACATGTTTTGAAGGGGCTCGAGGGCAAGCTTGGCATAAAGCTTTTTGTCTGTCATCTTGACCATTCTACGCGGGGAAAGGAATCATCTCTGGACGCGAAATTCGTCAGGCGCCTTGCGAAGAAATTGAACCTGCGGGCCGTAACCGCCAAAATAAAGGAAAAACAATCCTCAAAGAAACTATCAAAGGAAGAATGGCTCAGGGAGAAAAGATATTTATTTTTCAAGCGTTCCGCGCGCACGGTAAGGGCAGATGCGATCGCGACCGCACACACAATGGACGACCAGGCCGAAACAGTCATCATGCGCGTCATCAAAGGCTCGTCGATAAAAGGGCTTGTAGGGGTGCACCCGGTGCGCTTTGAAAATAAAATAAAGTTTATACGCCCGCTCATACGCTTTGAAAAGAAAGAACTTCTGCGTTTTTTAGAAAAAAGCAAAATTCCCTATTGCCTGGACCGGACGAATAAAGAAAACGCATTTTTTAGAAACAGGATCCGCAATAAGCTTTTGCCGCATCTTGCGCGGTACAACCCGAGAATAAAGAGGTCCCTTTGTAATTTGGCGGAGAGCTTAAAGGAAGACTTTGACTTCATAGCCGGGGAAAAGAAGAAAAGGGCGAGCCTTTTAAAGGGCGAAGGACCGGCGCGTTCGATTTGTTTGAGCTCGCTTCTTCTTCAACCCAAGGCCATACAAAAAGAGATGATGCGTGAAACGCTCCTCCTGATGGGGGCTAACGTGAAAAAACTAACATACAGGCACTGGAAAGATATAGAGGATTTTGTTACTAAAAAAGCGAAAGGCAAATCCCTTGATCTCCCGGACGGCGTGCGGGTCGTTAAAGCGGAAAACACTATTAACTTCATTAAGCTGTTGCGTTAAGCGCTTATATTTGATAAAATAATAAGCTAATATGAAAAACATCGAAAAACCGAGAAAAGAAGAAAAAAAGAGTCCCGTTCCGAACGGCCGCAACTTAATACTTGTCGTGCTTATCATTTTCGGTCTTACATACCTGGTGCAGTGGGCGTCGATCACGCTCGAGAAGCCTCCCCGCGAAATTACGTATAAGGAATTTTTCGATCTCCTGCGCTCTAATCGCTCGGAGACGAAAATAGAGAGCGCCGTAAAAATGGATTCGCGCGTATTGGGTGCGCTTGCCGACGGTAGCCGCTACACGGTTAACGTTCCTGAAAATGATCCCCTCCTCCTTGAGCTTTTACGTGATAATGTGGGGCAGTTTGACATAAAGCCGACGAGAACCTTCTGGTCAAACCTATTTTATACCCTGGGGCCGATGATCCTTTTTATCCTGTTTTTATGGTTTTTTATTTACCGCGGAGCGTCTGCGGGAGGCGGCAGGGGCGTTCTTTCCTTCGGAAAATCCCGCGCGAAACTCGCCACGGAAGAACATCTGCGTATTACCTTTGACGATGTTGCGGGAGTAGATGAGGCCAAGGATGAGCTAAACGAGGCCATAGAATTTTTAAAGGACCCGCGCAAATTCCAGCGCCTTGGCGGCAAAATGCCGAAGGGCATTCTTGTCGTGGGCCCGCCGGGGACCGGCAAGACGCTACTTGCCAAGGCCGTAGCGGGTGAGGCAAAGGTGCCGTTTTTTAGTATTTCCGGCTCGGATTTTGTGGAAATGTTCGTGGGCGTGGGAGCCTCGCGCGTGCGAGACCTTTTCGAACAGGCGAAAAAAAGCGTCAAGGTAACAAAAAAGGGGTGCATTATATTTCTCGATGAGATCGATGCTGTCGGAAGGCAGCGTTTTGCCGGGATAGGTGGGGGACACGACGAAAGGGAACAGACCCTGAACGCTTTGCTTGTCGAAATGGACGGTTTTGATACGCAAGCAGGCGTAATTCTAATCGCCGCGACCAACAGGCCAGACGTTCTCGACCCGGCGCTCCTTCGGCCCGGAAGATTTGACCGGCATATAGTAATAGACAGGCCCGACATTGTCGGAAGAGAGGCTATTTTAAAGGTACACACAAGAAATATGAAACTCGACAAGAACGTTGACTTAAAAAGGGTCGCCAGCCAGACGCCGGGATTTTCCGGAGCGGACCTCGCGAATCTGGTAAACGAAGCCGCGCTCCTCGGCGCGCGGAAAAATCGTGAGGCGATCGTGCAAGAGGACCTCGAAGAATCAATAGAGCGTGTCATGGCCGGGCCGCAGCGCAAATCACGCGTCATAACGAAAGAAGAAAAACAAATAATCGCATATCACGAATCAGGGCACGCGCTTCTTTCCCTTGTAACGCCTGACGCAGACCCGATGCACAAAGTTACGATAATCTCGCGGGGCATGGCTCTCGGTTATACGTTTAGCCCGCCTAAGCAGGACCGCTATATCACGACAGAGCAACAAATGGTAGCGAAACTTATAGTTGCTTTAGGTGGAAGAGCAGCGGAAGAGATTGCGTTCAAGCAGCTCTCGACCGGCGCGCACAACGACCTCACGGTTGTGTCGGAACTGGCGCGGGACATGGTCACGCAGTTCGGAATGAGCGAACTACTTGGCCATCTTACATATGGAAAAAGACATGAGCAGATATTCCTCGGGAGGGATATACACGAAGAAAAAAACTATAGCAATGAGACAGCCACGCTTATAGACCAAGAAGTAAAGCGCATTGTGGATGAGTGCTATGTTAAGGCGAAGAAAGAGCTTGTCCGGAGCAAAGCAGGGCTTAAAAAACTCGCGGATACACTGCTCGAAAAAGAAGTCATAGGTGATTGCGAGGCACGCAAAATACTGGGCCTTAAAGACGAGGAAAAACATGGAGATTCAGGAGAAGTCAAGAGCGCATAAAATCGTTTGCGGGCGGCTTGTGTTGGAGCCCGGCAGGCGGACATATATAATGGGCGTTTTAAACAGAACGCCGGATTCTTTTTCAGACGGCGGGGAATATTTCGATGAAGCTGTTGCGCTTGGCCGCGCTCAACAGATGGCCGAAGAGGGCGCCGACATAATCGACATAGGCGGAGAGTCCACGAGGCCCGGCGCGGATCCTGTAAGCGTGGAAGAGGAATTGAATCGCGTCGCTTCAGTAATCGAAAAAGCATCCCGCATCGTGGCCTGCCCGATTTCAGTCGATACCTATAAACATGAAGTGGCACGGGAGGCGTTGCGTAAAGGCGCGAGCCTTATTAATGACATAACCGGTTTAAAAGGCGACCCTCTCATGGCCGGCGTCATTGCGCAATACGGAGCCGCGGTTGTTCTCATGCATATAAAAGGTACTCCGAAGGATATGCAAGAAAATCCTTTCTACGAAGACCTCATTGGTGAGATAATATATTCGCTTGGTGAGTCCATTGACATTGCTCTTCGTGCGGGAATAGACCCTGCGAAGATCATAATCGACCCGGGTATAGGCTTCGGGAAAACAGCCCCGCAGAATCTCAAGATATTAGCGAGGCTGGGTGAGCTAAAGGCTCTCGCCAAGCCCATACTGATAGGTGTATCGAGAAAGTCGTTCATAGGCTCGGTGCTCGGCAAGGCTGCTAATGACCGTCTCTTCGGAACTTCCGCGGCGTGCGCCGCAGCGATCATGAACGGAGCCGATATACTGCGTGTTCACGATGTCACTGAGATTCGGGATACCGCGCGCGTGATAGACGCTATAAAGAGAGAAAGAAATGTTTTATAGCTTTATAGAGATTGCCAAGTTTCTCGTAGAGATAGCGATACTCTGGTTTGTGTTCTACATGCTCCTCCTTTTTATAAAGGGGACGAGGGCCGTCCAGGTGCTTAAAGGAATAGTTATCATTCTCATCATCTTCCTTGTTACCAAAGAGCTTAAATTCGAGACGATAAATTGGATTCTGGCAAAGCTTCTCACGATATCGGTTATCGCGTTCGTTATCATATTCCAGCCGGAATTAAGAAGGGGTTTAGCGCGTATAGGCCAGTTTGGCATATTCTCGGGTCAGGAGGCAACGCTTGATGAAATTGCAAAAGCCGCGTTCATTCTTTCCAAGAAAAAGGTCGGTGCGCTTATCGCGATAGAGAGAGAAATAGGCCTGAAGCCATATATTGAGAGCGGCATATTGCTCGAGAGTCGGGTAACGAGCGAGCTCCTTACGACAATATTCGCGCCGAATACGGCGCTTCATGACGGCGGTGTAGTTGTCCAGGGCTCGATAGTAGCCGCCGCCGGGTGTCTTTTTCCTCTTACCCAGAATCCCCATGTTTCCGGCTCTCTTGGAACGCGCCACAGAGCAGCGATAGGCCTTACGGAAGAAACAGACGCCGTCTGTATAGTAGTGAGCGAGGAGACAGGCGACATATCCATAGCGACAAACGGTAAGTTAAACAGGCACCTTAACGAAAAGGACCTTGAGAAGGCGCTCAGCAATATTTTTAGGCCGCGTAAAAACAAAAAATCAATATTTGATTTATGGAACAGGCTCGCCTCGCGGGTTGGCTCCGGCACGGACGAACAATGAAAATAAAAAATAAGTTACTTAACAACATGGGATTCAAGGCACTGGCGCTTTTTTTCGCGCTGGCCACCTGGTTTTACGTTGGCGAAGCAAACAAAGAAGACACCTCAAAAACAGCGTTCGAGAAGATCTTCATGCCGAAAAACTACATGGCGAAAACGCTTTTTGTAAAGCCGGTTTTTATCGGTAAGGTACCCGAAGGATACCGGTTAATCGATCAGAAGCTCGAGATTTCGCCCGGTAACGTGCTTGTCGTGGCCCCCGTAAAGATTCTTTCCCGTAAGGAGTTTATATACACGGAGCCTATCGACTTGAGTGAATATACTAAAACCAAGCTTCTAAATGTTGGGTTAAGAAGTTTTTCGTCTTCCGTTAAGGTCGAAAGCGCTACTGTTAGGGTGCTCTTGCCAATAGAGAAGAATCGCGAAGAGTAAAGATGGAGCTTGGAGTAAACATAGATCATGTCGCGACTCTAAGAGAGGCCCGTCGCATCGACATTCCGGATCCCATTGCGGCCGCGCGTTTTTCCGAACTCGGAGGGGCTGATTCCATCGTGTGCCACCTCAGGGAAGACAGGCGGCACATACAGGATAGAGATTTACGCCGCCTTAAAAAAAGTGTATCTGTCAAGCTTAACCTCGAGATGGCCGCTTCCCAAGATATAGTAGAAATAGCGTGCGCAGTGCGGCCGGACCAGGCTACTCTTGTTCCGGAGAAAAGAAGAGAGCTTACAACCGAGGGAGGGCTGGACGTTATCGGCGGGAGCAAAAGGATCACCCGCGTTATAAAAAAACTGGACGCCGCTCGTATAAAAGTGAGTCTTTTTATCGATCCCGATAGGCATCAAATAAAAGCCGCACGCTCAGCCGGCGTGAGAATGGTAGAACTCCATGCGGGTAACTATGCCAGTGCCCGGGGCGCGAGAAATATAAAAAAGGAATATTCTGTTTTAAGGAAAGCCGCGCGTTACGGCAAGTCCATAGGATTGAAGGTCTTTGCCGGTCACGGGCTTAATTACGCTAACATCAAGCGTCTTTTGCCGATAAAAGAAATCGAAGAGTATAATATAGGCCACTCTATTGTCGCGCGGGCAGTGTTCGTAGGGATCGAAAAAGCCGTGAGGGAGATGAAGGCGCTAATATCATGATAGTCGGGACCGGCATAGACATAGTTGAAATATCGCGCTTTCGCCTCGCGAAGAAGAAGTGGGGCCGGAATTTTATCCAGAAGATCTTTACGGAAGGCGAAATAGAATATTCCAAAAAAAGGCGCTTTCAGGACCAGCATTTCGCGGCGCGCTTCGCGGCGAAGGAAGCGGTTTTAAAGGCATTTGGCGACAAACTCTCCAGTATACGGAACTGGCAGGACATAGAGGTCTTGAACGACAAAAGCGGCAGGCCCTACATAAAATTTCATCGTAGCGCCAAAGAGCTGAAGGCCAAAGAAAAAATAAAAGATGTTGTGGTTAGCATGGCGCATTGCAGGGAGCACGCCGTCGCTAACGCTATCCTGATTTCAGAAGACAGAAAACAGAAGACAGAAGACAGATAGTTTTTCTGTCTTCTGACCTCCGACTTCTGTTATCTGAACGGGACAAGGGGAGAATTAAATGGTAAAGCAACATATAGCTAAGATACCTACAAGGGGAGAAGATACGCAGAAAGGCGACTTTGGGCACGTGTTTGTTCTGGCAGGCTCAGCCGGTATGACAGGTGCGGCGTATCTTACTTCGCAGGCTGCAATCCGTTCGGGAAGCGGGCTTGTAACCTGCGGAATCCCAAAGAGTCTAAACCTCGTTATGGAAGCGAAGCTTACCGAGGTTATGACGCTTCCGCTTCCGGAAGCGAAAGGGCAGGCCCTTTGCTTTGCGGCTCTTGAGAAAATAGTTTCATTTTCAGAAAAAATAAATTCTCTCGCCGTGGGACCCGGAATATCGCGCAATAAAGACACGGGGAAACTCGTGCGGGAAGTAATAAAGAAGGTAAACAGGCCTCTCGTGCTTGATGCGGATGGTATAGTTTCCATTGTAGGAAAGTGCGATCTTTTACAAAAACGAAAAGCCCCTACGATTCTTACTCCGCATCCGGGAGAAATGGCGCGTCTTCTCGGGAAAGCGACTGAATTTGTACAAGCTGCGCGCGTAAAACTTGCGAAAGATTTCGCTAAAAAACATAAAGTCGTTCTTGTTCTTAAGGGATATCGAACTATTGTAGCGAGTCCGAAGGGCGAGATTTATTTAAACGAAACCGGAAACTCCGGCATGTCAACTGCCGGAGTCGGGGACGTTCTTACGGGCATGATAGCGAGTTTCGTCGGACAGGGGATAGAGGCCTATAGCGCGGCAGTTATCGGAACATACCTGCATGGTAAGGCCGGCGACCTGGCCTCACGCGATAAAGGCCAATTCGGCATGATCGCGAGCGATCTTTTAGAAAAGCTCCCGGAAGCGATAATAGAAGAAGTTTAAGCCGGGGCAGCAAGATAGATTTGCCGAGGTAGCTCAGCTGGTAGAGCAGGGGTTTTGTAAACCTCAGGTCGCTGGTTCGATCCCAGTCCTCGGCTCGTATTTGAAATTCGGGGAGATGGCAGAGTAGTCAAATGCACCAGACTGTAAATCTGGCGACTTCGGTCTACGAAGGTGCGAATCCTTCTCTCCCCACCATTCTACTTCGCCCCATTGCTTACGCGTGGGGCTTCGTAGGAATTACAACGTTAGCGAAGTAGAATGTTGTTCCTTCGAAGCCATGAGCGAAAGCATCATGGCGAAGAAGAACCATATTCAAATGGAAATGAATACAAATCATTTCCCTTTTTTATATGGGTATCGCCTACGCGATGGGGAATGTTAGGAGATAAAAAAGTGACATTGATTTGATTGACGGTTGACAAGTTTTAGCGTATAATATACTCAAGACGCGAGTAAACCTTCTGCTTCGTAATATAAGGAGAAAGCCGGAGGTATTTTTTTGAAACTTTTGTTAGTGCTTAAAAAAGTCAAAAAGGAGCTATTAGGTGACTAAAGACGCGAGATCTAACGGTGGTCTATCCAGAGCCACACACCCTTATAATACACTATTAAGCGTAGTATTAAGAGGCTATTGTTGTAGGGCAGCCGCTTTAATAACAGCCATAGCCTTCTTTTGTACATCCATTCCGATTGAAAAATCATATGCGCAGGCACTCAAACCTGCGATCCCGCAAAAAATATTAAATACCGAGACCTTCAGCTTGCCAACGCATCTTGGTCGCATCCTGGATTCATGGAGTCCAACTAGACAATCAACCAATTCACAAATTAATCAAACGATAATACATGTCCAGGACGCGCATTGTAACTACGCTGCGCAGAAAAAAATTGCTGAAATAGTCAAATATCTGAATAACGAGTATAGCATAAATGCGGTAAATCTTGAAGGAGGCAAGGGCGATTACGATTTATCGATATTTACCCGTATTAAGGACCTCAGGACAAGGGAAAAGGTGACTGATTATTTCGTTAAAGAAGGCCTTGTCAACGGCGCTGAATACTTTGCGTCTAACAATCCCGGGAAGGTCAGTCTATGGGGCGTAGAAGAAACAGGGCTATATATCGAGAATCTGAACGCATACCGCGACGTACTTCAACATAAAGAGGAAATCGACAAACATCTCAAAATCCTAAATCACATCATAAGCAATTTCAAATTTCACATTTATCCTGAAGAACTATTGGAGGCCGATCGGAAATATGGCCGGTACAAAGCGGGTAATATTGATTTAAAGGAATACGTCGGTTTTCTTGTTATGGCGGCGGAAAAAAGAGCAATTGATATTACGGCATACCCTAATTTGTTTGTCTTACATGAGGCACTCCGGCAGGAGGGGGAGATAGATTTTAAGATTGCCGACATAGAGCGCAGCCGACTCATTGACGTATTCCGGAAGACGCTTTCGAAGATAGAGCTTGAGAGGCTCGTAATAAAGACAGTTGAATTTAAATCAGATAAAATCAAAGAACAGGAGTTTTACGCATATCTTGTAAACAAAGCGCGATTCCTGAATCTTGATCTTGCAGCTTTTTCCGCGCTTCAAAAATACGTCACTTATATCGATGCCTATGCCTCTATCGATAAAACAAAAATACCCGCGGAGCTCGATTCGCTTGATAGAGATATAAAGGAAACGCTTTTTACCTCTGAAATCGAAAGGCGGCTCAATGCCCTTTCGAAGAACCTTGCTATCTTGCGGAACATGTTTAACGTTACTCTAATCCCCGATGACTATAAATATTATATTAAAAATAGAGAGTCTTTCAGTGTAAGCGAATACGTTTCGTTTATTGCGAAAAATGCACCGCTTTATAAGATACAGGCAAAACCCGATAAAAATATTTCAAATCTCAATTCCTACCGTGAAAAAATGCAGCGTTTCTACGAATGTTCAAAAAAACGAGATGAGGTGTTTTTAAGAAACCTTAGATGGGGACAGGTCTCAGGGCAGGCTGGCGTAATACCTGGAAGAGACCTGTCCCCATCCGAACGCACCACCGCTCTCGTCACAGGAGGGTTTCACGCAGAAAATCTACACGAGCTTTTTAAAAAGAACAACATTTCGTATATCTCCATAATGCCGAATTTCAAGAACGAAGGGGGCTACGAATGCCCGTATTTTAAGATACTTTCAGGGAAAAAAAGCTTAGATATAGCCAATGCCTTACCATCCGTTCTCGGCAACGCCCTTGCGATACCCGACCCGCTAAGTCCGGCGATGATGAAGGCTGTTCTCGACCATGCTGCACTCGCCAAGCGGCCTGATCCCCGCGTGTCTCTTGCGAACGGTGGGATGAGCCCGGAGGGGGTAGCGTATTTAGCGTTAAACGAAAGCGCTGAGGAACTGGTAGAGCATGTTACGGCCGGGCATATATTACCGGAACAGGTAAACGTTGTGCGCGACGCGTTGCAAGCGAATCTTACAAAGCTCGAAAGATTCGATATACTGTTAAAATTGAACAATAACGTCCGCGCCTTATATGAGCAGTTCTTTCAAGGAGGATCTAAAAGAAGCCCTGAATCCGCAATCGCCGAAGGATGCATGTCAGTGAATTCAGTTTTAGGTGTTTTGCTCAATGGGAGAGGCGGCTGGAAAGTTGATTTAATCTATAAAGAAATCGGAGATGACGAACACTGGTACCTTTTAGTTAATGAGAAATTTATTGTTGATGCCTATCCATCATGGCTCCGACTAAGCCCGGATAGAGAAGTGCGCAAAATGGCCGAAGAGAAAAAAATTATTATTATGACTACAGAACAGGCGGAAAGTAGCGGCAAGGCTGATATCGCGAAGTGGTATAGCGGGCCTTATTTAATTCCTTCAGAAAATTATATAGTTACAGCTGAAAATGCCGCAAAAAATATTCTAAGAGAATGTGGCTTGGAAACTATTTCTGTAACCGAATGGTTTGATGCGCAGCGGGAAGTGGCCGGAAGTTACATCGCCTCATTCGGCCTGGAAGAAATAGTTGGGCTGGACGAAAGCGAGATAGCAGGCCTTGCTCATGTTCCTGGCCTACAAACAGAAATCCGCCGCATAGTAAGCTCGTTTTCCAATCAATCCCCCGCTTGTGAATCGGTTGGCTTTGATGGCTCGGAGCGATGGCAGCAATTAAATCTAATGAAAAAGCAACTAGAGAGACTAATAGAAGTTAGAGAGCAAAGCGGTGAGAAGAGCATTCTAATATACGATATAGGCATCGGAAGAAAAGCAACTGAGACCGAAAAAATCATCAAGTGGCTGAACCGCGTATTGAGGGGTATGGCAGGTAAGGGTAAAATAACGCTGCGCGGGTGGAGAATTGATCTGATAGCGGTTGATACGAAAAAAGAGCTGGTAAGTGCCGCAGAAAACAACATGAAAATAAGGCAATTGAGTGAAGCCTCCGCGGAATGGCTTAAGATTTATTTTGAACACGCAGATGCGCTGAACGCAACAAGGCTTACGCAAATATCGCGCGGTAAAGGCGATTTTATTTTCTATCGCCATACTGACTACTCAAACATGAGAGCACAGTCACTTATGCAGCGCTTGATCAAACTGCGCGAAGGCAATCTTCATGTATTGCGAAACCTTCTTAGGACTTATATAGCCAGGCGAAACATTTTTCGAGTTCTTAGCAAAGCGGGTAGCGTTTTTGTAATTGAACCAATATCCGGGCCGGCCACAGAAGGCGAAGACGTTGGGGAGGTTTCGGTTATACCCGGCACCAGACTCTTAACCGCTTCAGAATTGCTTTCTCGCGAACCTTCTTCCGCTATGAGTTTAGCGGACCGGGGCACTGGCATATACAGAATTAGTAATCCGCACGCAATATATGAGGCCGGATTGAACAATTTTTTAGAAAAGCAACCTTCGGTTGCTCTTGAAGCATTGCCCGAAGGCGTCTATAGTGTAGATAAATTTCCGCGACTTACCGAGAAGATAATAGAATCATTGGTAGGGATGTACCATCAAGGACTTCGTGGCCCAGATGCGCCTTTAGAGTCCGGACGCTTATCAGGTTATAGAGAGATGTTCAAAAACATGCTTCAAACTGAAAAGATAAATTTTGCGATTAAAAATGGAGTAATGGTCGGCTTTGTACGTTTCTCGTTGAATAAGCCTGGTGGAGCTGCAAAAGTTGGTAACGCCTTAGTTGTTCAAGAAGAATGGCACCATGGCATTGCCTCTCATCTTGTAGATAGCGCTATAGATGCAATCGTTAGAGGTAAAGATGGTCAAACGCTTGAATTTGAGGCCTTGCCGTGCATGATGTCATTTCATTTGGAACACTATTTACCAAGCCGCCGCAAAGAGAGCAGCAATAATCCAAACTCATGGTATCTTGAGTGGAGAACGCAGCCTGTTGAGGATACCGTATGGGGAGATGCAGCAGTTGCAACTGACAGAGTTGCTCTTATACTAACAGCACATATGCGGCCTGTTGAAGGATTGAAAAGCGTGACAATGGATGGTAGAGCAAAAAAAGCTAATAAGATATCTGAGGCCAAAAAAATATATGACGCTGCAGAGGCGCTTGTTCCTGCGGTGGCAAAATTAATACGGCGCGATGTCCCGACATACGACATTGCGCCTATTCCCTACGAAGAGGCGAATGAGACTTTCTCTTACGCCAGAAAAATTGAACAATTGCTTCAAAAGGCAAACCACCAAATACACTTAAATCACTACAGAATCGGTAACAACGAGAACGGCTACGAAAATCTTATCCAGCAGGTTGATGGACAACTGGAGAATTTTATAAAAGACGTAGAGGAAAACCCCGGGGCACGAATGATAATACGAACTGTCGACGGCATAGCCGGCACGAGAAGTAGGATAATTTCTCACCTTATGAGCAATCAAGAGGGGGCTCGAGGCGTGCTAACTAAAATGGTTGCACGCGGAGAACTTACGCTTGAACAAAGAGACAAGATTATGTCAAGGATCAAAATAATTGAAATGGATATTGGCAGAGAGCCAAGGCACCTCAACACTGTTATCGATCTTTTTGTTGACCTCACGGCGATAGAAATTGACAGATATGTTTCAGGTTATTATCAGGTAGGGGATGCCGGAAAGGATAGGGAGAATCTTAAAAAACTAAAGAACGGTTTTTTGTCACTTTTAAAACTTTCAGTTGATAATTTTAGTGATCTAGAAGCTGCGGCTCTAAACTTGGATAGCAACCGACAGGCTCTCGCAGAAAATGTTTTACACTTAATTTTTACAGACAAAAAGCTTATTATCCACGCAATTGACTGGGAGTCCTTAAGAGATCTTAAGAAACGAAGAGAGGAAATATTGTATTCGCTATAATATTGTGGCTGTCGGAACGCCCCGAGGGGCTACTCGCGTCGCCCCGGTTAAAGAGCCGACAGTCCTTTTTTTTGTTCATTTTTTCTAACCCGTTGGGCGTCATTCGGTTGCGGTTGCGTCGTGCGAAACGTCGGGCGTCGAACGTTTGCGTACATTCCTCACGCAACCGGTCGACTCAACCGTTTCCTGCGACGCCACCGACCGACGCTCCAGCAATCACTGCTTGGCTTAGCTCATACTTGACAAATGCCATACCCGATGGTATTATTACACAGCATAAAGGGCTTCGCGGGAGTAGTTCAATGGTAGAACGGCAGCCTTCCAAGCTGCTCACGGCGGTTCGATTCCGCTCTCCCGCTCCATTTCTGCCCCTAAAAAGCCTTCAAAAATAAATCAAAAAAAGTTAAGAATACCCTTGACAAAAACCTCAAATATGGTATGATGTTGAACTTGTTTACATCCGAAGGGTGAGTTTCGCCTACAGAAGAGGAAAAGCATGCAACTCGCTGAAATCATAAGAAGTTACAAACGCGGAAATTCGGTAAACGAAGTGGCAACACTTTTTCGTCTTTCGCCGAACAGGGTACGCGACGTGCTTAGTAATTATGATATAATAATGAGAAGTCACAGAGAGGCCGCATATCTTAAAAATAACAAAAACGGCGACCCGTTCGACATACTTACAGAGTTAACGCCGGAAGAAGAGCATTTGAAGGCGATGGCCCTCGGCCTTTATCTCACTGAAGGAAATCTGAAAAACAAAAATTCCGTGCGGTTCTCCAATTCAAACCCGGCCCTCGTCAAGATTTTCGTTAAATTCCTGAAAGTTATATGCGGCGTTGCAAGCGAAAAAATAAAACTCTCTCTCATAATTTATCCGGATGTTTCCGCAAAAGTGTCAAAAGAATACTGGGCGAAATTTCTGGACCTTCCGGTAAAACAGTTTACAAAAACAACAGTTCTTAAAAACAGAAAAAGCTCTCACGCAAAAAGGCATCACTCTGAGCTTGGAACGATCACGATATATGTTCATAATACGAAGCTTTTAGGCATTATAAAAGAATGGGCAAAAGAATACGCCCATGTAGCTCAGCTGGTAGAGCACATCCATGGTAAGGATGGGGTCGCCGGTTCGATTCCGGCCGTGGGCTCTCTTAAAAGGAGGTAAAATATGGCAAAAGCAAAATTTGAACGCACCAAACCCCACATAAACGTGGGCACGATCGGTCACATCGACCACGGAAAGACGTGTCTGACAAGCGCCATAACAAAGACGCTTGCTGTTAAGGGTCA
>JADHYM010000004.1 GCA_016782445.1 Candidatus Omnitrophota bacterium
TTTAGACATCTGTATTTCGGCTTCGCGCAGCATAACAACGATTTGTTCCGCTTTGAACCTTTTCCTCTTCATTTTTACCCCTTTCTGTTACCTGTATTCTAGCACAACTACTGGTACAGTTTAAGGGGGTCAGGTCACTTTCCTTGCTCCACATGTGGCCCGAAGCAAAAAAAACTTATTCGGAACTAATAAATGATTACTCGAATGCTAAAGAGCTTGTGTGGCTTTCCCGCGCGGCAGACTTGGAAGGGGCCATAAGGATAAACACTGACTTCCAGTACTTATTTGGCCCGGAGACCCTGAAGCAGTATAGGATAGTCGAGGGCATGCGGGTTTGGCTCGCTCCCCAGGTACGTATGACGTTTAATGCCTTTGAGGAGATACACAGAAAAGGGCGCCGGGATGGTACGCCGCCTATAAAAAAATTCATACCCGGATATAAATTTAAATGGGAGGGATTCTTAAACGGCGTCGCAACTTTCGCTGCTGACTGGCAGGTTGACTATCATGACTTCGACACGACGAACGAATTAGGCTGCGAGGTGCGCATAGACAAGCCGAATTTTCGTTGCGTGACCGGTTACAAATATAACCACCTCATACGCGACCCCATAGAGGGCCTAAATAAGGAGGGCCGTCTCAACAGATTTTATGCCGCGGGCGAAAAGGTTCTGTTCGAACGCCTGATTTTTGGGGATGATCTCTGGCTCGAGTCGTATAGCGTCAGGCCCGAAGAAAACACAATAACCGGCGAGGGATACCTCGGCTATAAGATTATAAACGAGGTCTATGCCAACGTCATCGTTCTTAAAAAGCCGTACGTTACGTTTAATTCGAGGTGCCGCTACGGAAAATGGAACAAATCGTTTCCGAGGGCGAACGAGGTGCTGGACTTTGTAGGCGATGAAAAAGTTTACATGTTCGGGTTTTATGGGGAGGATAAAATAGGGTCCCTTGCCAGAGTATACGGTGGTTTTACCAGAACCTATGACAGCAAAAGAAAATTTTACTCAAGCTATACAAATTTCGCCATAGACATGTGGTTTTTAAAAAACATGACGGCTACCCTTGCCTATGAATACGCCATGAATGTAGACGGCGTATACGGCGCGGGTGATGTGACGCTTTTTACGGCAAAAGTCGAGGTAACTTTCTAAATGGCTCATATCTTGATTACTGACAGCGATTCGGTGTTAATGCCTACCATGGCGAGTTACCTGGCGTGGCTCGGCCTCGGGGTTGATACTGAAGATGACTCCTCCCGGGTAATGGCCCGCCTCATGAGTAAAAAATACGACTTTCTCATTTGCAGCGAATTAGCCTACCCCCTGGATGGTTACACGCTGTGCAAAATGATCCGCGCCTCAGGGCAAAAAAACCTTAAAAATATGAATATAATGTTTGTCGCCCCGGAAGAACCGGAGATAGATAAATCTCTGTTTCTAAAAAAAGAGCGCATTTATTTCATGAACAAGTATGAAAATGCCTCGGTGTGGCACGAGAAGATAAACATGATTTTAGGAAGGTAAAGGAAATAGATTTATGAAAAAAAATAAGTTTATTATTGAAATAGCGGTAATTTTTATTATTTATAATTGCCTGAATTTTATTTTTTTTCCGGATGACCCGGGGTTTGTCAGATTTAAATTGCATCCCTACTGGATAGCTGTCCTTTTGATCTCCGCGCGCTACGGCCTTTATCCGGGTATAACAGTAGGTTTTGTGGCGTGTTTTCAGTTTCTCGTTTTCTCACTCGGCGGAATGCCTACGAGGGCTATCATCGAACAAATGGCTGAGAATGGGAGCTTTGTTGTGCCGCTTGCGTTTGTTCTCGTAGGTGCCTTTCTGGGAAACATAAGGCAGAAGTATATAAATATGGACAAGGAAAAAAGTGCCGCTTTGAGTAATAAAATAGAATCCCTTGATGGCTTAAATCAGAGATATGAGGCCCTGGAGAAGGCGAAAAAGGTTCTTGAAGCCAGGATAGTGGGAGAGACAACAACTGTAAAGACATTATACAAAGCCGCTGAAAAGCTGGATGCCATGGACGCGAAAAGCATTTATCAGGGCGGCCTGGATATACTGGCAGGGCATTTCCAGGTAAAAAAGGCCTCGGTTCATATCCGTGAAGGGGGATATTACGTGCTTAAATCTTACATGGGATGGACAGAAAAAGAAGCCGTGGAAGGAAAGGTTTCGGAGGAACAAAGTTTAATGGACCTTGTTTTTGAAAAGAACGGGGTCGTTACCGTGCAGGACATATTGAAGGAAAAAGCCTCCCATCGATATATTTCACAGTACGGCCAGGTCCTGGCAATGTTCCCTTTAAGAGATGAAAAAAATCATCCGATAGGCGTACTGAACATAGAGGAGATGGATTTTCTCTCGTTTACAAGGCCCAATCTCGAACTGATAGAGCTTGTAGTGAACTGGGTAAGCAGGGCCCTTTGCAACAAGAAGCTTTACGATGTGGCTACTTCAGAGTCCATAAACGATAAGGAGCTTGGCGTATACAGCTTTCATTATTTCGGGTCCGTTCTGGAGAACGAATTCATAAGGGCCACCGACTACAAGCTTCCACTTGCGGTTTCCCTGGTAAAGCTTGACCGGTACGGGTTTTTCGGCGAAGAAAAGCAAAAGCTTCTGAACGAGGCGGTAATAGCCCTCTTGAGGCGCTATCTTCCCGTCACTGATATGGTTTTTAAGTATAAGTATGACGGCATGTTTGCGCTCATAAGCCCTATGAGTTCGGAAAAACTCGTCATGAAAAAAATTGCCGACGTGGAAAAGGGCATTAGCGGGATAGTCCCGGAAGCGCAAAAAGAGAGGCCTGTTGTACAGCTTTCGCTTGGATGCGCGGAAGCAGGGCCCGGCATAAAAGATGCGCCCGGACTTTTGCGCTTGGCTGCCGAAAAACTGAAAATCGATAAATCCTGATATGAAAACACGTTTTTTATTACTGGCGGGCCTTTTTTGCGAATGTTTAATCATTCCGGCGTGGTACGCATTTCACTCTGTCAGCGTATGCGTGCTTTTGCACTTATTTTTCGTTTGTTTATCAGGAGCGAAGCTTTATCTTTTTCTTAAGAAAAAAAAAGGTACGGGCGAGCCGAGAGCTTTTTACCTTTACGTTTTCGCGATAGCCGTGTTCTTCCCTGCAGCCGGCTTTGCAATGGCCGCCTGCATCATAGTAGGCCTCAAAAAATTCGGAGAAACCGCGAAAAAAGAAATATACGAGGAATATGAGGAGTATATAGAAGCCGAGAAAACCTCGTACAGGGAACGGGAGAGTCTCTCTGTTATCTTGAGAAAAATCCGCGGAGAAGTAAGCTTCAAACCGTTCATAGATATTATAAAAGGCGAAAATGTTGAGGAGAAAGAAAAAGTCGTGCAAAAATTGGCCACCATGAATTCCCGAATGAGTGTCCAGCTTTTGAAAGAAGCACTTAGGGATGCTTCGGCTGAGGTTAGATTTTACGCGGCCGGGGCACTTCTGAAAACAGAGGAAGAAATGAACTCAAGGATACATGCGTCTCTCGAGCGGCTGAAAAGAAGGGGCGGCGCCGTAGATTACTTAAGTCTCGGGGATCTGTACCGCACATACGCAGAAATCGGCCTTATCGAGAAAAGCCTCGGGTGGCATTATCTTGAGCTAAGCTGCCAGGCTTATCAAGAATCGCTTGATATTGATACGGACCAGCCGGCAGCCATTATTTCCTATGCAGAGAATCTGATAGCCCTGGCGAGGTATGATAAAGCGAAGTCGCTACTGGATAAAGCCGTAAGGTTATGGCCGCACGACACGCAGATGCTTTTTTTGCGAAGCAGGGTATGTTTTCAGCTGGGACTTATCAGAGAAGTGCCCGCGTGCCTCTATGGAATTAAAAGAACCGGTCTTGACCCGCGAAGAAGAGAGGTCTTTGATTTATGGACGGAAAGGTCGCAAGACACGAAGATATAAAGGGCTTGATTGCGGAATTGTTGAGCCCCAAAGGGCTCAAGTCCGAGGAGGCCTTTGAATCACTCAGTTTTCATTTAAAAGACGAAGACATAGATTTTGTCTATTCCTCTTTTATGCGTGATAAAAAGCCGCACAATATTTACTGGCTTGTCAGGTATCTCGCGGGGATAGAGAGGCCTTACGGGTTCGAGAAGTTATTTTTGCTCGCCGGGAATGAAAACGAGTTCATATGGAAAGAAGCCCTTGCCGGCATCGCAAGGATAGATCCGGATTCCAGGACAGAAATATTCATTAAGATGCTGGAGTTCAAAAGGGAAGAGGAGATTTGCTTTGCCATAAAAGGGCTCGGGGACCTGCGGGCGCAGAAAGCAGTTATCCCCTTGCTCGGACTGCTTAAAAAATACGACTCAAATGACAACATAAAAATAGCCATCGCGCAAGCCCTGGGAAGCATAGGCGGAAGAAGGGCTTTTGTAGCGCTCGAAGATTTGATAGAAAATTCGAAAGATACCGTTAAGGACGCTTCCCTTGCTGCGTTCAATCGGCTTACCAGGGTATTGGCCCCCGGTAACCTGAGTAAATATCTCATGTCCGAAAACAGGCAGATAAGAGAAATTGCGTACCGCTCCGCCTCAAGGATGCCTTACAAAAGGGGAGAGCGCTACCTGGCAGATGGCTTGGCCGTTGAAAGTGAAGAATCAGTCAAGCTTAATATATTATCCTGGATCAATAGTATAGACTCCGAGCGGCTTTTTAGAGCCGTTCTTGGCATTGCCCTTAAAAGTAAATTTCCCAGAGTGATGATGATGGCCCGTTCCGCAATAAGAAAAGCAAAATCACCCAGGATGCTCCGCTATCTTATGCGCGAAGAGAATGCCGCAGATGGCGAGAAAAAAATCCTTCTTATGCGTTTTCTGGCAGAATACAGAGGCGCGTTAAGCACCGCGCGTATTTTCGTAAAAAATTACAGCCGTTCCGAGGACAATAAAATAAAACTTATAACCATAGAGTCTTTAGGAGAGGCCGGGGACAAGAAATACGCGCCGTTTCTTAAGGATATAGTAAAGGCGAATACCCGGTTTTCCTACGCCGCGGCCCTGGCGCTTACCCATCTCATAGATAAGTCCGGATGGGGCATTGTGGACGAAATGCTTTCGCTCGCGGAGAGCACTTTTTCCGGAACGGTGCAGGTTTTTTTGCGTTTTGTGCTGACGTTGCCCTATGATTACTCCCTTCCGGAAACCGTTAAAGCCCGCATAGAAGCTCTTTCCCGCTCAAAATCGCATCATATAAGGTATCTGGCAGCCAGGTGCCTCCCGAGCATAAAAACCTGTGACATTTCAGCGAAAATAGCCGAGAGGGTGCAGGACGATGGCTTTTCACGCGTAAGAGACGCTTATACGCGCAGCCTGGCTTTTTTGCTGGAGAAAAATCCGGATGAACTATCGTGCATTCTCGATAATTGCGCATGTAATCAGAAAATCCCGTTTTTTTATTATGGGCTTTTCAGGAAAATAGTTACCTCGAAAGAGGGTTTTATAAAAATAACAAAAGAACTCCTGCGGCTTATCAACGAACACATAGCCAAGCCGCCGCCCAAAAGCGCTTTGTACGCGATACGGCTTATGGTGCTTTTAAAGATACAGGCATTAAAGGGAAGGTCTTTTTTTCTTGAGTACCTGGCACGCGAAAAGATGAGCGAAACAGAATACTGGGTTATGATGAGGGTTATTAACGCCACGGATATACACCAGTTCCGCGGGCTTGATATAGATTTCATGGCAACCCAGTATAAAAACGCTCCCGTTGAGGCCAAAATAGAATATCTCAATTTTTTCAAACGCATGTCCGTGAAAAGCAAACCCATAGAGCGTGTAGTTTTTGAGGGCCTGCGCACGGAAAAGAGCGAGTTTATCAGAAAAAAAATAAGCGATATAATATCGAACTGGATGGAAGAATCAAAGGAAAGCACGGGTAAAGGCGCATGAGCGATATTTGTCTTTTGCTGGAAGGTACCTATCCCTATGTCGCCGGCGGCGTATCGACATGGGTGCACGACCTTATAAAGGAAATGCCCGAGGTGTCTTTTTCAATACTGTATCTGGGGCCGCACCGGTACGCGGCAAAAAAAATGCATTACAAGATGCCTGATAACGTGACTGATTTCAACGAACATTATATTTTTGATTATGAGGCCAGCCCAACTTTTAAGCTGCCGAGTTTGAAGAAGAAAAAAGCATTCACCGCTGTTAAAGACTTTCTGATAAGCATGAAAAAAGGCGATACCACCGCGTTCAACCGCCTTGCCGACATAATGGGCATGGACGGGGGGAAAGCGCTTGGGCTTGACGACCTTGTTTATTCTTACGAGGCGTGGAAGATACTTGAAGCGATCTACGCAAGAGAAGCCAAAAACGTCTCATTCATAGATTACTTCTGGAGCTGGCGGTTTATTTACCTTCCGTTTTTTTCCCTGCTTCGCGTAAATCTGCCGGAGGCCAGGCTTTACCATGCGGTATCGACCGGATACGCAGGTGTTTTAGGGGCCCTCGCCAAGCACCGGCGCATGAGGCCTTTTATTCTTACTGAGCATGGCATATACACAAGGGAAAGAAAAATCGAGATATCGCAGGCAGACTGGATATATTCCGAAAGCGCCCGCGACCTTAAAGTAACAGAGGAAAAGGATTTTTTTAAAGAATGGTGGATCGATTTCTTTTCCTTCTTCAGCCGCCTGGCGTACGACAGGGCAGATAACATTATTACTTTGTTCGAAGGAAACCGCACGATCCAGATCGAGGAAGGTGCCCCGGAAGAAAAGACGCGGGTAATACCGAACGGCGTTGACATCAGGGCTCTTTCGGCTCTCGGGAGGAACCGGGAGAAAAAAGACGTTTTTAGGGTGGGCTTCATGGGCCGCATAGTGCCTATTAAAGATGTGAAGACGTTTATACGGGCATGTCGCATAATATACTCGGAACTTAAAAACGTTGAATTTTACATAATGGGCCCTACCGATGAGGACAAAGAGTATTACCGCGAGTGCACGCTCTTGACCCAGATGCAGGGGCTTGAGCATGTCGTGCGGTTTACGGGTAAAGTAAACGTAAAGGACTATTATCCTAAAATCGATGTTATAGTTTTAACCAGCATAAGCGAGGGGCAGCCTCTTGTCGTTTTGGAGGCCGGTGCCTGCGGTATACCCTCCGTAGCTACAGATGTTGGTTCATGCAGGGAACTTCTTCATGGCAGTTCTCCGGACGACAGATTGCTGGGGCCCGGCGGGATCATTACGCCTATGTATAATCCCGAGAAAACCGCTGAAGCCGTGATCCGGTTGGCGCGGGACAAAGATCTCTACAATAGGATGTCAAAGGTAGGAAAAATGCGCGTGGCCAGATATTATCAGATGGATAACGTGATAGCCGGCTACAGAGCGCTTTATGCTAGGCGTATGAGCGAGGTAAGATGGCGGGAATAGGCTTTAAAATAGGAAAGATCCTGGCTGAGGATACGTTCACGGCCTCTCTCAGGGCGCACTTTTACTCGGTTATCATATCTTCGGGGCCGTGGCTTTTGAGCATTCTGACCATATTTTGCCTGAACTATTTCAGGCCAAAAACTATTGATATTTTCGAAGCGATGTATTTCAGGACCACTGTAATCTACATTTTTGCCTTCTCGCTTATAATAACCGGCCTTTTTTATCTTTCTTTGAGTAGATACTTAGCGGATAAGCTTTACCAGAAGGACCCCGAGGCGCTTTTGCCGGCTTTTAATTCGGCAGCCTTGCTTCTTCTGGCTATTCAGGCGGTAACAGGGTATTTCTTTTTCAGCGGTTCAATGGAAGCGCCGATCGTATTGTTGTCCGTGCTTCTATACATGGCGATGAGTCTTTTATGGCTCATAATGATCTTTCTTACGGCGCTCCGGGATTATAAATCGATAGCCGTAGCGTATGCTGCGGGCACCGTTGTGGCGATAGCCGCTTCTTTGCTTTTCGGGAGCATCACAGGACTCATCGGGTATTTTGCAGGGTATCTTCTGGGGCACCTGGTCATAGTCATGCTTTTATCTTTACGCATTTTCACAGAGTTCAACTCAAAAAGAATATTCGACAGGGATCTGTTTACATTCATGCTGAGAAATAAAAAACTCGTTTTTATCGGAATTTTTTACAACACGGCTATATGGATCGATAAAATGGTATTCTGGGCTTCGGACAGGGCGATTTGCGTTACTCCTTTTTTGCGTTCATATCCTCTCTATGACAGTGCGGTATTTTTTGCCTATATTACCATAATACCGGCTATTTCTATTTTTCTCATACACGTAGAGACTGATTTCTACAAAGCTTACAGGAGGTTTTATACCGAGATCCTCGGCAAGGGAACGTACGGGGCAATAAAAAGCGCGCATCAAGGCATGTCAGAAAGCCTAAAAAAAAGCATTTTCCTTCTTATAACGTGCCAGGGGCTCATAACCCTTATCGCGGTTACGTTCGCGCCGGAGTTCGCAGGTGTTCTTGGATTGAAATCCATGGCCATACCCATATTCAGGATAACCGCTATGGGGGCTTTTTTGCACAGCCTTCTTCTTGTAGCAATCATTGTGATTCTCTACTTTGATTTCCAGAACTTGGCAGTTTTGGTTACCGCGGTGTTCCTGGTTACGAACTGCCTTTTTACGCTTGCCACGGTAAACCTTAGCATTTATTTTCTGGGATACGGTTACTTTTTCTCGGCATTGTTCTCGCTCGCGATCGCGTTTTATGCGTTCAATTTTAAATTAAACAGAGTTGAATACCTCACTTTCGCTATGCAGCCTTTGGGGATACACAGAGAGGAGGAGATAGTTTGAAGAAAACGATTTGCATTGTAGGCGGTAAAAAAACATTCGAACATCTAACAAGGATTCTTCTTGCCCTGGGTCTGAAAGTAATCAACGAAAACACGGAAGGCAAAATAAAACGTCTATCAAGGCTAAAAAGCACAGGGCTTTTTATTTTGGATCTGGGTAGTTTAAAAAAAGGAAAGCTGAAATCAAAGTTGTTCCGAGTCCTCTCTGAGTCGGGTAAAAAGTTTATTGTTTTGGCTTCCGGGGCAACATTCGACGTCGTGCGGGAGGCGCGGGAAGCCGGCGCTGCCGACTGCATAATAAAACCATATAACCAGCGAGAATTTATAAGCCGCTTTAATGCCGTGTTGAACAACAAGCGCAGGATATCCTGTATAGGAGGCGGGACCGGGATTTTTCACCTGCTTTTGGGGCTAAAATCGCTGCCGGGAGTTCTACTCACATCCATTGTCAACACGACCGATGATGGCGGTTCCTCGGGCCGGCTTAAGGCATCTCTGGGCATTCTGCCTCCCGGCGATGTCAGGAGAAGCCTGGTCGCTCTTTCCAACGCGCCCGAAATGATGAATAAGGTCATGCTGTACAGGTTTCGTAAAATAGAAGGGCTCGCCGGGCACAGCCTGGGAAATCTTTTTCTCACGGCCCTTACGGATATAAACAGGTCTTTTTCAAAAGCCGTCAAGGCCATCGGTGATATAATGAACATCCAGGGCATTGTTCAAGCGGTTGCGAAGGACCCTACGACATTGTTTGCGCTTTTTGAGGACGGTACAGTAATAAAAGGCGAAAGCATGATCGACATCGGAAAGGGCAGGAACCTAAAACTTCGCATAAAAAAAGTATGGCACGAACCCCCTATTCAATGCAGTGTCGAAGCGTTTTCTTCTATCATAAATTCGGATATAGTTATTCTCGGGCCCGGAGACCTTTTTACGAGTATCATAACCAATGTTCTCGTTAAAAATATAAATAGCGCGCTGGCCGAAACAAAAGCGAAAAAGATCTATATCTGCAACCTCATGACAAAACCGGGAGAAACCCCGGGGTACGATGCCTGCGATCATGTCAGGGAGATTGTGAAGTATACAGGAGGCGGCCGGCTGGATTACGTCATAATATCAAATACGAAGCTTTCCAAAAAAGCCATGAGGGAATATGCCGGCAAGGGCCAAATACCGGTTAAGGCCGGTGATACGGACGAGATCCGCCGCATGGCAAAAGGGCAGATTATACTGTCTGATGTCGGCGATTCAACCGACCTCGTAAGGCACAATGAGCCTAAAATAAGAAAGGCCATAAAAGCCATTCTTTCCTAACCCTCTTAGTATCAAGTCGCCGGAAGAATGCTTGGTTTGCAGCCTACTTTTACCCTTGACATAAAAGACGCGATGTGGTAAATTTACCGTCTATCTTATGAAGACAACATACCCGAAAAAGGGTGAAATAATAAGGACGGTTTATCTTGCAGATGCGCGCGATAAGGTGCTTGGCAGAGCTGCCACGCGAATCGCGTCTATCCTGAAGGGAAAGCATAAGGTCGACTATTCGCCGCATCTCGATTGTGGAGACGGTGTTATTGTTCTAAATGCTGATAAGGTAAGGATTACGGGAAAAAAGCTTGAGCAAAAGGAATACAAGCGTTTTTCCGGCTATCCCGGCGGGTTGAAGCTTGAAAAGCTCGAGAGTCTCTTAAAAAGAAAGCCCACAGAGCCCTTAAGGCACGCTGTTTGGGGTATGCTTCCGAAGAATAAACTTGGGCGCCTCATGATAAAGCGCCTTAAACTTTATACAGGGGATAAGCACCCTCATATAGCACAGAAACCGAAGCAACTAGAAGTTTAGTTACGAAGGGACGAAAGGACGAGGGACGATGGACGAATCGTCTTTTCGTCTGAGCGAGCGAAGTGAGCGGTCGTCCTATCGTCCATCGGAACGAGGAATATATGACAGAACAAATAAAAACGAAATACGTGCAGGCCACGGGCCGTCGGAAAGAATCTATCGCGCGGGTATTCTTGCGCGAAGGAACGGGTAAGATCTTAGTCAATAAACGTTCCTTTGAGGAATATTTCCCGCGGGAATCGCACCGCCTTATTATCAACCAACCGATAAAAGCGGCACAACTTGAGAACAAGTTTGATATATCTGCTAATATACGGGGCGGCGGGGTAAGCGGACAGGCAGGCGCCTTGATGCATGGTATTTCAAGAGCCATCGTAAATTTTGATTTGAATCTTCGCTCGGTCCTGAAGAAGGAAGGGTTTCTAACAAGGGACCCCAGGGCAAAGGAAAGAAAGAAATACGGCAGAAAACGCGCCAGAAAGAGGTTTCAGTACTCCAAGCGCTAATTCAAGACGCTTTAACGAGTAATTGGTAATTGGTAATTTGTGAAAAAATGACAAATTACAAATTACTCGAACATAACCAGAAAGTCTGCTCCGTCAAGTTTTCCGACGAGAAAATATATTGACAGTGTAGGCTTTTTTGTTTATACTGGAACAGCGGACAGAAGACAGAGGCCAGAGGTCAGAAGGCAGAATGAAAACAATAGCGATTAAGAGCATAAACGATTTGAAAGTATATAAAATAGCCTATGAACTTGCTATGGAGGTATTTGAAATAAGCAAAATGTTCCCAAAAGAAGAAACTTATTCATTAAAAGATCAAATTAGGCGTTCATCCAGATCGATTGCTATGAATATTAGAGAAGGTTATGCTAAGAGAAAGTATGAGCAAGTATTCATTCGACACCTAAACGATTCTTTAGGATCATCCGAAGAAACAAGAGGGTGGTTGAGTTTTGCAAGAGATTGCAAATATATAAATGCAGTAGATCATAAAAGATTAGATGACAGATATGATGAGGTTAACGCCATGCTTTATAGCTTAATGAACAGCTGGCAAAATTTTTCTAACCTATAAAATCTGTCTTCTGTCTTCTGTCTTCTGTCTTCTGTCTTCTGACTTCTGACTTCTGATTTCTGACATCTGACTTCTGAACGGAGTAAACGATGATTAAAGTTGGAGTAATAGGCGCCACCGGTTATACGGGCGAAGAGATCGTGAAGATACTCATCCGGCATAAGGATGTCGACCTGGCTGTGTTGCAGGCAGTGATCGAGAAAGAGGTGCCCATATCGGATATTTTACCTGAGTTAAAAGGTAAAACGAATCTCGTATGCAAAAAACCGGACCTGGAAGAAGCAAAGAAAAAAGCAGAACTTTTCTTTCTTGCTCTTCCGCACACCGTTTCAATGAAGATCGCGCCGGCGTTACTCGAAGCCGGTAAAAAGGTGATAGACCTGAGCGCGGATTATAGATTGGAAGCCGGCGAATACGAAAAGTGGTATAAAACAAAGCACATTGACACCGCCAATATCGAAAAAGCGGTATACGGCTTGCCCGAGCTTTTTAGGGAAAAAGTAAAGAAGGCTCATTTTATAGCAAACCCCGGCTGTTACCCGACGGGAGCGATGCTCGCGATAGCACCGCTTCTTGAAAAGAATTTAATTCAAACCGATAATATAATATGCGACGCGAAGAGCGGGATTACAGGGGCAGGCCGAAAACCGGGATGGAACCTGGAAAACCCGGACATAAAAGGCAACTTTAAGGCGTATAAAGTAAACAGCCATCAGCATTCGCCGGAGATAGACAGGATACTAAGTGAGATTCACGGCAAAGGCATAAAAGTTACATTTGTTCCGCATCTTTTGCCGCTTGAGAGAGGCATACTCTCTACCGTATACATGAAAGCCAAAAGCGGCCTGGAATACGAAAAAGTCGCAGGAGTTTTCAGGGAAAAATACAAGAACTGTCCTTTTGTAAGGATAAAGCCTGAGGGAGAATTTCCGCAGCTAAAAGAAGTAGCGTGCACGAATTTCTTTGATCTTGGCCTGGCAGTGGATAAGAGTAAAAAGCTCATAATTGCGGTAAGCGCGATTGATAATTTATTAAAAGGCGCTGCGGGGCAAGCTGTACAGAACATGAATATAATGTGCGCATTCGAGGAGACTGAGGGTTTAACGAATTGAGTTTCTGAACCGGGTTCAGAAGAAGTGAACCCGGTTCAGAAAGATACGAATGACTTCGATGAGATAAGGTATATTTGCTTTTCTCAAAAGAGACCTGGAAGTTTATAAAAAAATACAAAATGAATGATTTTAACTTAGATCATCACAGAAGAAGATGGAAATCATACGGCGAGTTTGAAAAGAGGCAAAAAAGAATATTTCTTAATAGCCTTACTGTCGCAAAAAGCTTTAGAATATTTAAAAATCTTTTCGCCTTTGCATATAGCTGCAACAAAAAGATTAAGCCCGGACCGGAAAACTTAAAAGGACTTGTTCGAATACATCAGATGTTCGGGAGGGTCCAGAAGTGAATTTTACCGTTTCAAAGCTTAAGAAAATTATAAGACTGCTGTCTTCGGAAAAAATCGAATACGCAATACTGGGAGGAATAGCGGTTTTAGTATACGGCGAACCGAGATTTACCGCCGATATCGACATTAATATAATATTTGATAGAAAGCGGGTAGGCGAGCTGGTAAGAGCCGCAAAAAAGCACAATATATTCCCGGTAGCTAGGGACTCGAAAAAAATAGCCGAAAAAACCGGAGTGCTGTGCCTCAAACTTAAGGAAAAGCGCGAAAGCTTTTTTGTGGACATTATAATCGCTGAAAATATGCTTGAGTTTTCTGCGATAAAAAGAAGCCGTTTGAAAAAAATAGATTCTATCAAAGCCAGGTTTGTGAGTCCGGAGGACCTGGTGATACATAAAATAACAGGCGCGAGAGCGCACGACTTTGATGATTTACAGAGCGTTCTTAGGCGTCAAAAAGGCAAGCTTGATTTAAGGTATATTACAAAATGGCTTAAAAAAATTGATGTTGCAAACGGAACAAGCTTAAGAAAAGAATTTAAACAACTGATAGCGGAAGCTAGAAAATGAAAAAAATATTACCAAAAGGTTTTCTGGCCAGCGGTATACACTGTGGCCTTAAGAAAAGAAAGCCGGATCTTGCGCTTTTGTATTCAAAAATGGGCTGTAAGGCAGCCGGTATTTTTACGAAAAACAAGGTAAAGGCAGCGCCTGTTCTCGTATCAAAAGCAGTGCTTAAACAGAATAAGCCTATACACGCTATTATTACGAATAGCGCAAATGCCAACTGCTGCACCGGGTGGTATGGCCCGAGGGATGCGAAGCGCATGATGCATGCCGTAGGGAAAAGCCTTAAGATTGGTTTTAATAACATCCTTGTCATGTCAACAGGCATAATAGGAAAGAGGCTCCCGATAGAAAAAATAGAAAATTCCGTGCCAAAGCTAGTAAAAACGCTGTCCGAAAAAGGGCTTTTGAGCGCTTCAAAGGCAATACTTACGACTGGTAAAAAACCGAGGGTATATACGGAAAAAATAGTAGTAAGGGGAAAGGAAATCATAATAACCGGCTTCGCAAAGGGGGCCGGGATGATAAATCCGAATATGGCTACCATGCTCGCTTTTCTTTTAACGGACGCAAGAGTCGACAAGAGCGCCTTAAAAGGCGCGTTAAAAGAAGCCGCAGACGGCACGTTTAATTCCATAACCGTAGACGGCGACATGAGTACTAACGATTCCGTTATTCTTCTGGCAAACGGTTCTGCCGGGAACAGGCCGATAAAGAAAGAAACCAAGGAGTACTCGGTTTTTCTGAAAGCCCTGACTCATATATGCGAAAAACTGTCCCAGGATATCATAAAAGACGGTGAGGGTGCGACAAAATTCGTTACGGTAACGGTCAAAAGCGCAGCGACAAAGAAAGACGCCTGCAAGGTAGCGCGTTCGATTGCAAATTCGCCTCTTGTGAAGACGAGCATACATGGTGAAAACCCGAACTGGGGGAGAGTCGCCTCAAGCGTGGGCGCAAGCGGCGCCAAGAGTATTGCGCCAAACAAAATAGAGGTTTATCTCGATGAGGTGTGCGTTTTTAAAAACGGAAAATTCACGATGCCCCAAGGCTTGAAATATGCGCGGATTTACAAAAAGAAAAATGTCTCGGTAATGGTAAATCTGAACGCGGGAAAAGAAGAGGCCACGGTTTTTACGTGCGACCTTTCTAAGAAATATGTCGAAATAAACGCGAGGTATAGCTAAACATGGAAGAAGCGATAAGAAAGTCACAAGTCCTCATAGAGGCGTTGCCGTACATAAAAAAGTTTTTCGGGAAAGTTTTTATCATAAAATTCGGTGGCTCCGCGCTTTCGGATGAAAAAATAAGGCATAGCGTGCTCGAGGATATCATGTTCATGAACTACGCCGGCATGAAGCCGGTCCTTGTGCACGGCGGGGGGCCGTTCATAAACGAGAAGTTGAAAGAGGCGAAAAAGAAGCCACGGTTCGTAGACGGCCTTAGAGTAACCGATAAAAAAACGCTGGAAATAGTGGACTCGGCCCTGACAGAGCTTAACCGTACCATGGTAGAGGAAATTAAAAAAATGGGAGCCGAAGCCTTCGGCTTAAGCTGTAAGGAAAACAGATTGATCGTCGCTAAGAAAATACAAGGGACGAGCGAAGACGTAGGGTTCGTAGGCCAGGTCGAGTCGGTCGATACGACGGTTCTCACGAGGCTGATAAATACTAACATAATTCCGGTCGTGTCGCCGGTGGCGATGGGTGAAAACGGCGAACTTTATAATATAAACGCTGATGAAGCCGCCTCGCATCTTGCCATGGCCCTTAAGGCGGATAAACTTTTTGTCCTGACAAACGTGCGGGGCATAATGAAGGATAAAGACGATCTTGGCACGCTTTACGGATCTTTAAGCCTGTCCGACGTGAAGACGCTTTTAGATAAAAAAATCGTAGAATCGGGAATGATACCGAAGACAAAGGCTTGCATGAGCGCGCTCGAGGGAAAGGTAAAGAAGGCGCACATAATAGACGGGAACCTCCCGCACGCGCTTCTTTTGGAAATATTCACGGATAAGGGTATTGGAACGGAAATTATTAAGTTGGGAAGAAGAACTAAGGCGACGGAAGGGTTATGATAGTCATAAGGGGTAAGGTAAGATGAAATCAAAGGACGTAACAAAGCTTTACGATAAGTATGTAATGAAAACCTATACGAGAGTTCCTCTCGTATTTGAGAAAGCCAGGGGCGCCGATGTTACTGATATCGACGGCAAGAAGTACCTTGATTTTTTTCCGGGCTGGGCGGTAAGCGGGATAGGGCATTGCCACCCCGGGGTGCAAAAAGCCGTATCGAGACAGGTTAAAAAACTTATACACGTATCGAATAATTATTATAGTGCGCTTCAGGGGATGCTCGCTAAGAAAATAATTTCGCACTCCTTTCCGGGAAAGGTGTTTTTTGCCAATTCAGGAGCCGAGGCGAATGAGGCCGCAGTGAAGCTGGCGCGGTTGTATGGGCATGAAAAGGGAAAATATGAGATCATTACGATGAAGAAGTCCTTTCACGGAAGGACGCTCGCTATGATAACGGCTACGGGCCAGGATAAGGTAAAAAAAGGGTTTAGCCCGCTTCCCGCGGGATTTAAGCACGTTCCCTTTAACGATTACAAGGCGCTTGCAAAAGCCGTAAACGCGAAAACCGCCGGTATAATGCTCGAGCTTATCCAGTGCGAAGGCGGTATCAATATAGCCTCGAAGGAATATATAAGGAAGGTAAGGAGGCTGTGCGATAAAAAAGGCATAGTCTTTATAATAGATGAAGTGCAGACAGGCATGGGCCGGACAGGAAAAATGTTTTGCTACCAGAATTATGCAGTAAAGCCGGACGTCATAACGCTTGCGAAGGCGATCGGCGGCGGACTTCCCATAGGCGTCATGGTAGCGAGGGGAAAATTCAGAGATGTCCTGAAGCCCGGTACGCACGCCTCGACTTTCGGAGGAGGGCCGCTTGTAGCGGGAGCCGCGCTTTCGGTTTTTGAAGCTATAGAGCACGATAGGCTCCTTAAGAACGCCGAAAGAAAAGGAAAATATCTTGTGGCTAAACTTCTTGGGCTCAAAAGAAAATACCCCTCGATAAAAGAGGTGAGGGCCGTTGCGCTTACGATAGGGGTGGAGCTTTCGATAAAGGGCGATGATATATATAAAAAGTGCCTCGAGAAGAGGCTTCTTATAAATTGTACTCAAGGGAATGTTTTGAGGATAATGCCGCCGATTACCGTAACTAGAAATGAGATAGATAGGGCTATAAAAATACTTGATGAGGTTTTACATGGCTAAAAGAGACCTGATTTCTATAACGGATTTCAAGAAACAGGAAATCCTTGGCCTTTTTAAGGAGGCTAAAAAGTTTAAAAAGAACCCATTTTGCAGGAAGAACGCGCTTTCTTCAAAATCAATAGCGCTTGTTTTTCAGAAACCGTCTAACAGGACCAGGGTTTCTTTCGAGGTAGGGATGGTGGACCTGGGCGGGCACGCGGTATATCTGGGGCCCGACGAGCTTAAATTAGGCGTGAGGGAAAGCGTCAAGGACATTGCCAAGGTTCTCTCCAGGTATCTTGACGGTATAGTAGCGAGAACGTTCAAGCATGAGGACGTGGTTGCCCTCGCAAAATTCTCCACGGTACCCGTAATAAACGGCTTAAGTGAGCTCTTGCATCCGTGCCAGGCGCTCGGGGATCTTTTTACGATAGACAATTATTTTGGAAATAAAAAAATAAAGATAGCCTTTATCGGAGACGGAAATAACGTGCTTCATTCTTTACTTCTCGGATGCGGCATGCTCGGGAGGGATATATACGCGGCGACGCCCGCGGGCTGTGGTCCGAAGAAGGAGATCCTTAAAGCCGCCGGAAAGTTAGCGGCAAGAAGTAAATCTACGATCGAGATCACGCATGACGCTTGTGAATGCGTTAGCAATGCGGACGTTATTTACACCGACGTATGGGTGAGTATGGGGCATGAGGCGGAAAGGGAAAAGAGAATAAAGCTTTTTAAACCGTTCCAGGTGAATAAAAAACTGGTTTCGCTGGCCAAGAAAAGCGCTTTGATAATGCACTGTCTTCCCGCTCACAGGGGAGAAGAGATAACCGACGAGGTCATAGATAGTAAGAACTCTGTCGTATACGAGCAGGCCGAAAACAGGATGCACGTGCAGAAGGCAGTACTCTTGAAATTGATAAAATAGGTGAGGAAATGAAAAAAATTATATTAGCGTACTCCGGCGGGTTGGACACATCGGTTGCCGTCAGGTGGCTTAAGGAAAAGGGTTTTAACGTTATTTGTTACATGGCGGACGTGGGCCAGGGGCAGAATTTTTCTATTGCCATAAAAAGGGCCAAAAAGACAGGCGCCTCCAAGGTAATAGTAGGCGATCTTAAAAAGGAATTCGTAAATGACTTTGTCTGGCCGAGTCTAAAGGCAAACGCTGTCTACGAGTCCAAATACTTTCTGGCGACAGCGCTTTCGAGGCCTGTTATCGCGAAGGCACTTGTAAATGCGGCACACGCTGAAAAGGCGGACTTTGTGGCGCACGGGTGCACGGGCAAAGGAAACGACCAGGTAAGGTTCGAGGTTTCGATAGCTGCGCTTGACCCTAAAATAAAGGTTATAGCCCCTGTAAGGGAATGGGATCTTCCGACAAGGGAATCAGAGATAAGGTATGCTAAAGTGCATAATATAGCTATAGATGTTACAAAAAAGAAGCCCTACAGCATCGATAGAAACGTATGGGGGGTAAGCATAGAAAGCGGAAAGTTGGAAGACCCGTGGTTTGAACCGACTGAAGACGCTTATCAAATTACTCTTCCGGTCGAAAAGTCTCCCGCGAAGGGGGCATATCTTGAAATTTACTTTAAACACGGCATTCCGAAAAAGATTAACGGGAAGGCGTACGATGGGTTTAAACTCATCGAAAAGCTGAACTCGATCGGCGGAAAGCATTCTATAGGAAGGTCGGATCTTATAGAGGACAGGCTGGTAGGGATTAAGTCCAGAGAGATCTACGAGGCGCCGGCTGCTTTTATACTTTTCGAGGCGCATAAAGCGCTTGAGGGTTTGACGCTCGACAGGGAAATGCTTTATTTTAAGGAACTTGTGTCGCTAAAATACGCAAGGCTTATATATGACGGGCTCTGGTTTACGCCGCTTAAACAGGCGATCGACAGGTTTGTAGATTATACGCAAAGAAACGTTCAAGGGACGGTTAAAATAAAGCTCCTAAAGGGGAATGCTTTTGTTGTGGGCAGAAAGTCGCCGTGTTCAGCGTATAAGAAGGAGCTTGCCACCTACTCAAAAGGCGACAAGTTCGACCAGTCTCTTGCGAAGGGATTTATCGAATTATTCGGGCTACCGTACAGGAAGAAGCTATAAGCTGTAAGCTATAAGCGGAGGGAACAATGGCAAAGAAACTTTGGGGTGGAAGATTTAGTAAAAAAACCGACCCGATGGTTGAAGAATTTACAAAATCTATAGACCATGACTATAAATTAGCGGAATATGATGTTATGGGATCAAAAATACATGTTAGAGTTCTAAGAAAAAGCGGACTTCTTACAAGTCAAGAAGAAACCAAACTCATGGTAGCTCTGAATAAAATATCTGGCCAAATAGAAAACGGGAAATTTAATCCAGATAAGAAATGTGAAGATATTCATACTAATATTCAAAATTTACTAGAAAAAAATAAAATAATAGGTGATTTAGTGCTTAAGTTGCATGCGGCAAGATCGAGAAACGATCAGGTGCTTTTTTCGCTAAAGCTATTTTGTAAAACGGAACTATTAGAACTAAATATCTTATGTGTAGAATTACAGAAATCATTACTAGGAGTAGTTAGGAAAAATATAGGTTTAATAATACCTGGCTATACCCACTTACAGCACGCACAGCTTGTATTATTATCCGATTATTTGCAATCGTATGTTGAGATGTTGGAGAGAGACGATTTTAGGTTGAGCTCGATAAGAAACAATATAAAGCTATCTCTAGGTGCAGGGGCCCTAGCGGGTACCCCAATTGAACCAAAAAAATATAAAGATGCTATAAAAGAATTTCTTCTTGAAGAAAAAGAGTTAGCAAAAGTGCTTAATATAGAAGAAAGCCTTACGACACCAAAATCAATTGAAACTGTAAGCGATAGAGATTTTGTTATCGAAATCCTATCTGCATTATCAATTTTAGGTATGCATCTTTCTAGGTTGGCGGAAGATTTAATAGTATGGTCAACAAAAGAGTTTGGTTTTGTAGAGCTAGACGATGCGTTTGCTACGGGTAGCTCTTTAATGCCGCAAAAGAAGAACCCAGATGTACTTGAGCTGATAAGAGGTTATACGGGTACACTATATGGCAATTTGGTAAGTGTATTGACAGTAATGAAGGGGTTGCCCCTTACATATAATAGAGATATGCAACTTGATAAACCGCCTCTTTTTAGTTCATTTGAGATTATAGAAAAAGAACTAAAGGTATTACCTAAGCTTATCGAAACGCTTAAGTGGAATAAGGCAAATATTAAAAAAGTTATAGACGAAGACGAAACCTTATATGCTACAGATCTCGTTTATTACCTTATTGGTAAAAATATCCCGTTTAAAAACGCTCATGATATTATAGGAAAATTAGTTAAATTTTCGCTTAATACAGGGAGAAAAATAAAGGATATGAAAGATCAGGAGCTTAAGCAATTTTCAAACAAGCTAAAACACGATGAAATATATAAGCTTATTGATCCGGAAGTATCAGTATTGTCTAGAGTTTCAGTCAATAGAACAAAAATAAAAGAAAAGGAGAAAGCTTAGAGCTTATAGCTTAAAGCTTACAGCTTATAGCTGGAGAATATGCATCGCTTTAAATACAAACATAACGCGCTTTTTTGCGAAGACGTAAGCGTCGCCGAGATAGCCGAACATGTCGGCACGCCGCTTTATATCTACTCAAAAAATACGCTCATTGACCACTATCGAAAGATCGAGAACGCGCTTCGCGAGATAGCGCCGCTTATCTGCTTTTCGGTAAAGAGCAATTCAAACCTCTCGGTTTTAAGGGCCCTTGTCGCCGCTGGTGCCGGGCTCGACATTGTGTCCGGCGGAGAGCTCTATCGGGCGAAGTGTGCCAAGGCGAGCCCGAGAAAGATCGTATATGCGGGTGTCGGCAAGAAGAAGGACGAGATCCTCGAGGCGATACGCTATGGCATACTTTTTTTCAACATTGAGTCGCAGGAAGAGCTCGAGCTTATAAACAGGTGTGCCGGAACGCTCAGGAAGAAGGTAAACGTAGCCGTCCGGATCAATCCGGACGTAGGGGCCTCTACGCACAGCTATATCACTACGGGAAAGTCGCATACGAAGTTTGGCGTAGATTTTGACACGGCGAAAAAGATTTTTCGTTTGTCCTGGAAATACAGGAACACACGGATGAACGGCGTGCACGTTCATGTCGGCTCGCAGATATTGAATTCCCGGCCCTTTGAGAAGGCGGTCAGGAAGGTCCTCGTCTTTTTAAAAGAGAACGAGATATTTATAGAATACCTCAACATAGGAGGTGGGCTCGGAATAGTCTATTCTTTTGAAAAGCCCCAGACGGCCGCTTCTTTTGCGATGAGGGTCCTACCGCTTATTAAGAAAACGGGCTTAAAGCTTATAGTAGAGCCCGGCAGGTTCATATCCGGAAACTCCGGCATTATGGTTACAAAAGTCCTTTACAGGAAAAAGACCGCGGGCAAAAATTTCGCGATTGTTGACTCAGGCATGAATGACCTGATAAGGCCGAGCCTTTACGAGGCTCACCATACGATCGTTCCGGTCAGGAAAAGCAAAAAAAGCGCTAAAATAAAGTATGACATAGTAGGACCTATTTGCGAGACAGGGGACTTTCTCGCAAAGGGGCGGAGTCTGCCGAGTCTCCGGCAGGGAGAGCTTTTAGCTATCATGGGAGCGGGCGCGTACGGCTACACCATGTCCTCAAACTATAACTCACGCTGTCGCGCAGCCGAGGTAATGGTTGACGGCGCGAAATTCTTCGTTGTAAAGATGCGTGAAACTTACAAGAATCTTGTGAGAGGGGAAACAGGTAGAAACTGATGCAGGTTGAGTTTACCAAAGCTGTTGCCAGCGGCAATGACTTCGTGATTCTCAATAATTTTGGCAACAAATACCGGGATCTTAAGACGAGGTTTGCGGATTTTGCCCGTTTCGTTTGCCACAGGAGATTTTCAATAGGCGCTGACGGACTTCTCGTTCTGGAAGCGTCTAAAAAAGCTGATTTCAAAATGAGAATTTTTAATCCGGACGGCCGAGAGGTTTCCATGTGCGGCAACGGTATACGCGTTTCGGCGGTGTGCGCATATGAAAACAATCTGGCGGGTGAAAAAATGAAGATCGAAACTCTTGCCGGCGCGCTGGCCGCAGAAATAAACGGGCAGAGCGTAAAGGTTAAAATGACCGAGCCGAAGAATGTTAAAATAGATCAGAATATAGGCGTTGAGTCATCTATCGTAAACATGCACAGCGTGGACACGGGCGTTCCGCACGCGATCCATTTTGTGGATAACATAGAAGATTACCCGGTAAAGAAAATAGGCGAACTCGTAAGGCGTCACAAAGTTTTTGAGCCCGAGGGAACAAATGCCGATTTCGTAAAGATTATAGATCCTTCTACCATAGAGGTACGGACCTACGAGCGGGGAGTTGAGGACGAGACCCTGGCCTGTGGCACCGGCATTGTGGCGTCGGCTGTTATCGCGAACATTGTTCATGACGTGAGCCAGCCGGTGAGCGTGCTTACAAAAAGCAAAGAGACGCTAAAAGTTTATTTTAGGAAGGAACGGGACGTTTTTAAAGATGTCTATTTTGAAGGAAAAGCATTTATCGTATTTAAGGGGGTGCTCGATTATGTTTAAAGGTTCTTTTGTAGCTATAGTTACGCCTTTTAAGAATGGAAAAGTAGATAAAACGAAGTTCAGGGAGCTTATCGAGTTTCAGATCGAGAATGGAACCGATGGCATAGTCCCGGCAGGATGCACAGGCGAGGCTGCGACGCTTACGCACCAGGAGCAAACGGCGCTCGTTAAGCTTACATGCGAGATAGTGAATGACCGCGTGCCGGTCATAGCCGGCGCCGGATCTAATTCTACGGCCGAGGCTGTCTCACTGACGAAATGCGCGAAACGAGCGGGTGCCGACGGAATCCTTTCGATAACGCCGTATTACAACAAGCCTACGCCCGAGGGACAATACAGACATTATGAGGCGGTCGCTAAGGCCGTTGATATACCGATCATGATTTACAACGTGCCTTCACGAACGGGAATATCCATAAAGCCGGAGACGGTCGCGAGGCTCTCAAAAATTGATAATATCGCGGCGATAAAAGAAGCCTCCGGAAGCCTGGACCAGGTAAGCCAGATCATCTCACTCTGCGACATAACGGTTTTAAGCGGAGACGATTCGCTTACGCTTCCGATGATGGCTGTGGGTGCCCGGGGAGTTGTGAGTGTGGTCGCGAATGTTGTGCCGGGTGAGGTTCATGAAATGACAAAGGCGTACCTGGACGGAAATATTGAAGAGGCCAGAAAAATGCACTATAAAATACTTCCTCTATGCAAGGCCATGTTCATAGAGACAAACCCGTTGCCGGTAAAGACATCGCTTAAGATGCTCGGCATGCTGAATGGCGAGATGCGCCTTCCTCTCTGCGAAATGGAAGCTAAAAACCGCGCAACGCTAAAGAAAGCGCTTAAGGAGTACGGGCTTTTATGACGAAAATTGTTATTAGCGGTGCGCTCGGCAGAATGGGTAAGCGTATAAGAGAGCTGGCCGAAAAGGACCGAGAGCTGGAAATTACAGGCCTTCTTGAAAAAGTTCCCCGTGCAGATCTTGGAATATTCTCTTCTTTAAATGATTTAAAGAAAGGGTTTGACTGTGTGATTGAATTTACCACTCCCGAGGCTACGCTTTTGCGGGTAAAGGAAGCGAAGAAGCTTGAAAAAGCAATCGTGATAGGCACGACCGGACTTTCTAAAGAGCAGCAACATGTTATTTACGAGGCGTCTTTACGTATACCAATAGTATTCGCGCCGAACATGTCTTGCGGGGTTAATCTTTTTTTAAGCCTCATAGGAAAATCAGCCGGTGTTTTGGGAAAGGATTACAGGGTGAGCGTGAAAGAAGCGCACCACGTACACAAGCAGGATAAACCGAGCGGCACGGCGAAGCTCATGCGAGAGATCGTCAAAAAAAGCCTTGAGAGAGACGAGGAGATTTCTATAGAATCTGTCCGTCGAGGCGAGATCGTAGGAGACCACGAAATTGTGTTTGAAAGTGAAGTAGATACGATAAAGATATCGCATAGCGCAAAGACGAGGGACATCTTCGCCCTGGGCGCTTTAAAGGCCGCGAAGTTTGTCGTAAAAAAGAAAAAAGGCATGTTCGACATGCTCGAAGTGCTGGGGCTTAAGCCTGCCTGACGGCAGGCAGGGAGTAAAAAATGGGACCGAGGTTCGACATATCAAGGAGACTAAAAGAATTACCTCCATATCTATTCGTGGAAATGGATAGGGCGAAAAAGGAGGCTGTGGAGAAGGGCCGTGACGTCATAGATTTAGGCGTAGGCGACCCGGACCAGCCAACCCCGCGTTTTATCATAGATGCGTTTCACAGGGCAACCCTTGATGCGAAGACGCATGCGTACCCGAGCAACAAGGGGCTTCCTGAATTGCGGATAGCGATTGCACAGTGGTATAAGTCGCGCTTTGGCGTCGAGCTTAATCCCGACGATGAAATACTGCCGCTTATAGGCTCGAAAGAGGGCATAGCTCACATGCCACTTGCTTTTATAAACCCGCACGACGCGGTGTTAGTTCCGGAGCCGTGCTACCCGCCGTACAAGTCCGGTGTGATATTCGCGGGTGGAGAAGTGTCCATAATGCCGCTTCTCGGGAGAAATAATTTCCTTCCGGACCTGGGAGCCGTTAAAAGCAGCCTTCTTTCGCGGACGAAACTCATGTTCCTGAATTACCCGAATAACCCGACAGCCGCAACCGCGGAACCTAAGTTTTTCAGTGAAGTCGTGCGGTTCGCCGAAAAAAATAACATCATAGTATGCCACGACGCGGCGTATAGCGAGATTAGCTTTGACGGTTACAAGCCTACGAGCTTTCTTGCCGTAGACCGCGCGCGTGAAGTGGGGATAGAATTTCATTCCCTCTCTAAGACGTTCAATATGACAGGGTGGCGCATCGGATTTGCCTGTGGCAATGCGCATCTCATAGAGGGCCTGGCCAAAATAAAATCCAATATTGATTCAGGCATTTTTAACGCTGTCCAGATGGCCGGCGTAGAGGCGCTAAAGAAAGCCCGCGTTATCTCCGCGAAAAACTCACGCTTTTACCAGAAACGAAGAGATGTCCTTGTTAACGGCCTCCGAAAACTCGGCTGGAACGTGCCGAAGCCGAAGGCTTCTTTTTACGTCTGGGCGCCTGTCCTTAAGAGATATACTTCGGTTACTATGGCCCGGGAATTACTGGAGAGGGCGGACCTTGTGGTCACGCCGGGCAATGGCTTCGGCCAGAGCGGCGAGGGCTATGTGCGCATGTCGCTTACCGTCGATGAATCGCGTCTTGCAGAGGCAGTCAAGAGAATCGGTAAAGTAATAAGTTAAATTTAGCCACCCACTTTAGTGGGTGGTTTCGGCAGCCTATTTGCTGCCGAAAAGCAACAAAAGACGAATGATGAGAAATAAAACAACTGTTGCGTATATAGGCGTAGGGTCGAATCTCGGTGACAGAAAAGGCAACATAGAAAAGGCGAGAAAGCTCGTAAATCTCATAAAAGATACATCCGTCAAAAAAAACTCCTCGATTCACGAGACAGAGCCCGTGGGCGGGCCTATGCAGGGTGCATTTTTAAACGGTGTCATGGAAATTGAGACAAGACTCGATCCTCTAAGGCTTCTCGAGGAGCTCAAGCACATTGAGGCGTTTCTGGGAAGGAAAAGGGCGTTAAGGAACGGGCCGAGAACGATAGACCTGGACATACTTCTTTATGGCGACAAAAGGATAAAAAAAAGAAATCTTGTGATACCCCACCCCAGGATGCACAAGCGGGAATTTGTTTTGCGGGGATTAAGGGAGATTAAGCGGGGACAGGTCTCTTCCTGAGACTATGCCTGATATAGAGACCTGTCCCCGTCGGTGAAAAAAATGCTTAAGGTAATAACTGAAATAGACAAAATGAAAACTTACGCGAAGATAATGCGTAAGGACAGTAAGGTCATCGGTTTTGTCCCCACCATGGGATACTTCCACGAAGGACACTTGTCCCTTATGCGCGCTGCCAGAAAGCAGTGCGATACCGTGATCGTGAGCGTTTATGTAAACCCCGCGCAGTTCGCACCGTATGAAGATTTTACAAAGTATCCCCGCCAGATAAAAAGAGACGAAGAACTGGCAAGAACCGAAGGTGCGGACGTAATCTTCGTTCCCCGTGATGAAGACATGTATCCGGAGGGTTATTCTACTTACGTGAACGTAGAGGGTTTAACGGAAAAACTTTGCGGTAAGGCCCGTCCCGGGCATTTTAGGGGAGTGACAACCGTAGTGATGAAACTCTTCGAGATAGTAAAGCCGGAGATTGCCTATTTTGGGCAGAAAGACGCCCAGCAGGCTTTCGTGATACAGAAAATGATAAAAGATCTGAACCTCGATATAACAATGAAAATATTGGCTACTGTGCGGGAAAAAGACGGGCTCGCCATGAGCTCAAGAAACTCGTATCTGAAAAAAACCGAGAGAAAAGAAGCACCCATTGTATATCAGGCACTTTTAGGGGCCGAGCGTATGGTGCAGGCCGGCGAGAATAGCGCTAAAGTGATGACGAAAGCTATGCGCGAAACAATAAAAAAAGCCTCGTCCGCAAAAATAGATTATATATCCGTAGTGGATACGGAAAGCCTCGAGGATGTCGCGACCATAAAAAACGAAGCGCTTGTCACGGCTGCAGTTTTAATAGGAAAAACACGTTTAATCGACAATATAATAGTGAATACGAACCCCGGTATAAGATGAAGCGGCTTAAAATAGGCATTATAGGATGTGGGTTTATGGGAACGGAGATGGCAAAGTTCTCAAAAAAAGAACTTTCGCACATTACGCGCCTTGTGGCCCTTTACGATATACGCCGCGAAAAAGCCGAGACGCTCGCTTCTTTTTTAAAAAGTGAGGGCGCCATAACAAAATCGGATAACGAGGTCTTTAAGAAAAGCGACCTCATAATAGAGTGCGCCTCCCCCGTGACCGCTAAACCATTTCTTGAGAAGGCTATAAAAATGTCAAAAAGCATTCTCATAATGAGCGTGGGAGGGCTTATAAAAAGCAGTAATCTACTGAATAAGGCCAGGGAAAAGGGCATAAAAGTGTACCTGCCGAGCGGCGCCATACTTGGCATAGACGGGTTAAAAGCTGCCAAGCTTTCTGTAATAAGAAAGGTTACGCTGACAACCCGCAAGCCGCCGCGTGGCCTAGTGGGAGCCCCGTATCTTAAGGAAAAAGGCATAGATGTAAGCGCGATAAAAAGCGAAACAATAATTTTTGAAGGAAACGCGGCCGAAGCCGTAAAAGCATTTCCCAAAAACGTTAACGTGGCATCGCTTTTAAGCATAGCGGGGCTCGGCTCAAAAAAAACAAAAGTCAGGATCATGACTTCGCCCAAGTACAAAAAGAATACTCATGAGATAGAGATAGAAGGCGAGTTTGGCAGGATAAACATAGTAACTGAAAACGTGCCTTCTGAAAATCCTAAAACAAGCAAGTTAGCGGCGCTTTCTGCAATGGCCACGCTTTGGGGCATAGCAGACAGCGTGAAAATCGGAACGTGAATCGAAGGGAGGTGAAACAGAATGGGTAAAATGGTATGCAAATGCGGTATAAAGCGAAAGAAGGGGTACCTCTATTTCGTCGGCAAGAACGGCTGCGCGTATGAGACAAAGATGGCACGCGGCGCGAAGAAAGGCGGCGGAAGAAAGATAGTGCACAAATGCAACATAAAGAGGAAAAAAGGACACCTCTATTATATCGATAAGAAAGGAAACGTCAGCGAGGCCAAGATGCAGCGTGGCGGTAAAAAGAAGAGAAGATAATAATACAATAATTGTCTGTCGGTTGCGTTGATTGGTTGCGTCGCGCGAAACGTCGGTCGGTTGTGGTTGCGTGTTTTATTCACGCAACCGATCAACCCCACTGATTCTCGCGACACAACCGCAACCGCAACCGATTGACGATACTGCATGTATTTAACCAAACAGAACTTCCTAATACAGGCGAAGTATGCTGGTTTTTGCGAAAACGAGGCGGGCTTAGAGGAATCTCTTCTGGGCTTTGGTGCGGAGCTATACATGCGCTCCTCGGCAATCGAGCAATACGATGCGGGTATTATTAAGCGCATACGGCTCTTTATCGAGAAAAACCGCCTTCCCTTGCAGCTCCACGCCCCGATCGTACCGCTCGATTACTCCCTATACGAAAAAGTAGTGCGTTTGTGCAAAGAACTTAATATTAATACAATCGTTTCTCACAGAGAGGCAAGCGATGACGTTTTTTTATGGAAGGAAATATCTTTGCTTCTTGCGCGGAGCGGATTGCGTGTGAATCTTGAGAACCACTGCGAGGGATATCCGGATTCTATAGTTGAACTTTATAAAAGAATAAATTTAGAAAATGTCGGACTATGCATTGATCCCGGCCACGTAAATGTTTTTGGTAAGATCGGGATACTTGAATGGCTTGAAAAGTACCCACAAGGCGCACTTCGTGAAGTGCATCTTGCGGATAACGAAGGAGACCGTGATACACACCTTCCTCTCGGAAGAGGGAACATTGACATAAAAGCGGTTTTCAAAGCCCTCGAGAAAAGAAACGAAAAAATAGTATTTGTTCTCGAACCGAAAAAAAAGATAGAGGCAAAAGAAAGCCTTATTTTTTTGAGGAAAAACGGCTTTTTGGGATAATGCGATGAAGAACAAGCAAAAACTTCTCGCTATATACTCGAAGCTTTATGCGCGTTTCGGGCCGAGAAAGTGGTGGCCCGCTGAGACGGATTTTGAGGTCATGGTAGGCGCGATACTTACGCAGAACACTGCCTGGGCAAATGTCGAGAAAGCCATACTGAATATTAAAAAGGAAAAAGCGCTTTCTCCCAAAAGCTTTCGTGATATTTCTCTTGGCCGGCTCAAGCGTCTTATACGGCCCTCGGGTTTCTACAACGAGAAGGCGAAAAAACTTAAAAGTTTTACGAATTTTCTTTTTAGCTCCTGCAAGGGGAGGATGGACAGGCTAAAGCTTAAAAACACCCGTTTCTTGCGCAAGAGGCTTCTTGAAATAAACGGGATTGGCCCTGAAACGGCCGATAGCATGCTTCTCTACGCTTTGGGCAAGCCTGTTTTTGTCGTCGATGCATACACGAAAAGGATTTTTTCAAGGCACGGAATGATAAAAAAATACGCCTCATACGGCGAGGTGCAGGATTTTTTCATGAATAATCTCCCGACTAAAAGAGCCCTCTACAACGAGTATCACGCGCTCATCGTGGAGCTTGGCAAGCGTTACTGCAAGAAAACAAAACCTCTTTGTAACAGTTGCCCTTTAAAAGATTTGTGATATAATATTGTAAGCTGTAGGCTTTAAGCTATAAGCTGTAAGAATCGAAAAATTGGAGGTGTGAAATGATATTTGGATTATTCAGAAAGAGAAGAACCACAGAAGAGCTCGGAGAATCTATCGGAGAGATAACGCATTTTTTTCCACACGTAAAGGCCGCGGTCATAAAGATTAAAAAAGGCGACGTTGCCGTAGGGGACACGCTCTACATTAAAGGGCATACTACGGATTTTGAGCAGAAGGTAAAGAGCATGCAGGCAAACCACGCACCTATCGAAAAGGCATCCAAGGGCCAGGAGATAGGGATGAAGGTTAAATCAAAAGTAAGGCACGGGGATAAGGTATATAAGATATAGAATTCAGAAGACAGACGACAGAAGAGATAAGAGAGACGAGAGATGAATAATAGAATATACAGGAAGATGCTTTTAGGACTCGGATTCGACTGCAAGGACGGGCACGTGCGTATGACGAAGGGGAAGAACTTTTGCCTTTACGGGGGTTCTAATGAAACTCACGAGCTTATGCAGGAAAAGGCGGTAAAGTTCAACGAGCACCTCACTAAAAAGCATAAGACGCTCGACAGCATAACGAAAAAGGAATTTGCGGATATATCGCGAAAGATCGGCCTCAAGATCCAGGACGACCCCAAGGCCGCAAAAGACGAACTCTAACCGTTCGATACTTACACAAACTAACAAAAGGAGGAGAAAATGGCGAAAATAACAGTTGACGCAAGTTTATGTACGGGTTGTGGGTTATGCGTATCGCTCTGTCCCGGCGCGTTCGAGGTTGGCGACGATAATATTGCGAAGGTAATCGGCGCGGACTGCGGTGATCAGAATGTGAACGACATAGCGAGCCAGTGCCCGGTCGAGGCGATCAAAGTTGGCTGATTTTCAAAAAGCGCATAAGCAAGTAGCGATCGAAGCAGCGTTAAAAGCGGGAGCTTATATAAAACGGAATGTAGGAAAACATTTAAGCGTTCGCTACAAGGGAGAGATAAACGTTGTCACGCATGTCGATAAGAACGCCGAGCGCATCATTGTCGAGAGAATAAAAAAATCTTTTCCTTGCCACGCCATTCTGGCGGAGGAAAAAAATTACGCCAAGGTCCAGTCAGACTTCAAATGGATCATTGACCCCCTTGACGGCACGACCAATTTTCTCCATGGCTTTCCTTTTTTCTGCGTGTCAGTCGCGCTCTTTCATAAGGAAAAGCCTTTGTTCGGGGTTGTCTATGATCCCGAAAAAAACGAGCTTTTTACGGGAGAATGCGGCAAGGGCGCTTATTTAAACCGCAAGAGGATCGGTGTTTCAAAGATACGAGAACTAAAAAAATCAATGCTCGTGACAGGCTTTGCCTACAACGTAAAAAGCGCGAGAAACAACAATATCGAAAACTTTACGAGATTTCTAAAAGCCTCCCAGGCTGTAAGGCGGGCGGGATCAGCAGCGCTGGATCTCTGCTATGTGGCCTGCGGGAGATTTGATGGCTTTTGGGAACTCTATCTGAATCCATGGGACATGGCGGCCGGCGCACTCATTCTCGAAGAGGCCGGCGGCAAAATTACACAATTCGACGGCTCGCCATTCACGGTTTACGATAAAGAACTCCTCGCCTCCAACTCCAAACTCCACTCCCAAATGATTAGGGTCCTCCAACGTTAATACGCGTATCGAAACGCTTTCGATCCAAAATGGAAAGTGTACCCTTTATGGGTACACTTTCCCGTTTGGAACCGAAAGCGTTTCGATGCACTGTTCGAGTATCAAGTCGCCAGAAGGATGTCCGCTTTCAGTTCGCGCTAGTTTATCACCTGAATCAAGCAATATCAGTGTACAGCGTAGGTGAACAACTTATTTAAGTTAGTAATCAAAAAAGTAAGATACATTGTTGTTGACTTCCTGTTACATTTCTGTTACAATTAAAACAATAAAAAGTTAAAGGTTCCTTGTTAGCTTATTAAAAAGAGAGGAGATCCCGGATGCAGTATAAGACAGTGATCGAAATCGTCTGCGAAGCGAATAACGATCACGAGGCGCTTGATATAGCCGGCGAATTTCTAAAAGGAGATCTCGAAGCAGGCATCCAAATGCAATGCTTCGCGAAACCACTCGAGCAGCAGTGAATTAACAGCGCGTGAATAACAAAGAAGGGGTAGTGTAACAAACTACCTTCCTTAGCCCTAACCCCGCCCTTTTGGGGAACGGATAAAAACAAAGTTTTTATTACGTTTGTCAAAAGGGCGGGGTTATTTCCAGCCAGAGATAATGATCCTTCAGCTTTGCTCAGGCTTATTTCCGCTAGTTCAGCTATCGGAAATAATTTGCATTATGGCTTTCTCGTGATATACTAGTATAAAATAAATGGAGGTGGGTTTATGGGATTTATATGCAGGATGTTTTTATATGTATTGAGTATATTATGGATCGTGGCGGGCACGCTTATGATATTCGCGCCCGAGGTGATAAGGAAAAAAGTTATTCCAAAAATAAAGGATTTACCCCTTAAGAAAATCGGTATTATTCCGATAGCAATCGGCGTATTTATTATTCTCTCGGCCCAGTTTAACAGGCACACGCTGTTCGTGGTTATCCTGGGAATTCTTGCTATAGCCAAAGGCGTTTTTGCGATAGCGGCAACCGAAAAATTCGCAAAATGGCAGAATAAATTACTGCAGGCAAAAATGAACACCTATCGCATTATGGGGGGTGTCATAATTATACTCGGCTCGATCGTATTAATGGGCGTCTAAAGACGCGAATTATCGCGAATATTAGTGCTGGTAAAAGAAGATCCTTCGACTATTCAATCCTACCTTGAGGATTCCTCCAACACGCCCGGTGGGCATGCGGATAAAATCATAATTCCGGAAAACATAGATGAGGCATCTGCCGCGTTTAAAAAAGCCTACGCCGATAAAACGCCGGTTACTGTTTCGGGCGCCGGCACCGGCCAGGCCGGGGGCAGGATTCCGTTTGGCGGAATAGTCATTTCAACCGAAAAACTCACCAAAATAAAAAAAATTGAGAAAATAGGAGAAAAAGGTTACGCCATCGTAGAAGCGGGCGTTCTCATAAAGGATCTCAAAGCCTCGTGCGAGCGTAAGAGGCTTTTTTATACCTATGACCCTACCGAGCAAACCGCTTTTGCCGGGGGCACAATCGCCACGAACGCTTCCGGCGCGCGATCATTTCGCTATGGCTCGACCAGGAAGTATGTTCTCGAGCTCACGCTCATCTTAGCTGATGGGGAAGTGTTTCATCTTAAAAGGGGAGATGTAAAGGCAAAGGCCGGGACGATAAAATTCAAAACAGGTAAAAAAGATTACGAAATCCGGTTACCGACATATAAAATGCCGCCCACTAAAAATTCCGCCGGCTATTATGCAAAAGACGACATGGACCTCATAGACCTTTTTATAGGCCAGGAAGGGACGCTCGGGACTATTGCGGAGGCAAAACTCGGGCTCATAAAAATGCCCAAAGAATTTTTAACCATGTTTGTATTTTTTAAAAATGAGGAAAAAGCCCTGAAATTTACGCGGGATGCCCGGAAAGCGCGGCCGGCCGCTATAGAGTATTTCGACAAAAACACGCTCGCTCTTTTGAGCGAAAAATACCCGAATGTGCCGAAAGACCGAGAAGCCGCGATATTTTTTGAGGATGAAATAAGCACTACAGAAGACAAGGCAGTCGAGAAATGGGAAAAGATATTTTCGCGAGGCGGCATTTCCCTGGATGATACTCAGGTGGCGATGAGTGAAAAAACGCGCCGGGAGTTCATGGAAAAAAGGCAGTTTATTCCGGAAAGAATGAGCGAAATGGCGAAACATTCGGGCTTTCCCAAGGTTTCAACGGACCTGGCCGTGCCGGAAAACAAAAACGAGGAAATGCTGCGGCATTATCGCGAAACGCTTAAGCTCGCGCCTTTTTTGTATTTTATATTCGGGCACATCGGGGATTCGCATATGCACGTGAACATGCTGCCCGGAAGTAAAAAAGAATACGACGTTGCCCGGAGGATGCAGCTCGATTTCGTTAAAAAATCTGTTTCTTTGGGCGGTACGGTATCGGCTGAGCATGGAATCGGAAAGGCGAAAAAAGATTTTCTTAAGCTTCTCTATGGGGAAAAAGGCATTAGAGAAATGATAAGAGTGAAATGCGCGCTCGATGCGAAACTAATCCTGGGCAGGGGTAATATATTCGATTTTTTCTAACTTCGCGGTAACCTCGCCGAGCCACGGAATAAGCTCAAGTACCTGCATTTTTATCAGAAGTAAGATCCGGTTAGGCTCCTGGCTAACGTAACCCTTTACGCTAACGCGGTTTTCGTACTCGCCTTTTTGTTTTACGTACGGCTCCACCAAAAAAGCGTCAAACTTTCCCATTTGAGGCACTGTTATTTTCGCTTCCTTGATAACAGTGCCGCCTATCTCATAATTCTTTTCGCTTGCGTTTATACCAAGGACAATATGCTCGTCTGGGTTAAGCGGAAGCGTCCTGAAATAATATGATGCGCACACAGGGTCGCGGGCGCCGGGACGAAGCGCTGACTTTTTTATGCTGCCGTCTGTCAGATTCTGGTAAGTAGCTATTCTATTATCCCAGTCATAGTCTACAACGAGGTCCTTCTTATATCCCCCCTCGCGCAGCGATACCTCGAAGCACCTGCTCTCGAGGGTTTCAGTATCCATATAACTTATAAAAGAGTCTCTAATTTTAAATATCGCCGAAAGAAAATCATTCGTTCCGGCCCTTACCACGATTTTGTACACCTCGTAGCCTTTATACGTAGTTATCGCCTCCACTGTCGAGGTTGCCTCGCCTATGGGGATTCCCTGCCACGCTATAACGTAAGTAAAACGTTCACCGACCTTAAATGCGTAATCTTTCGGGGCCTTAGGTGCTTTCTCTAATGGGGGTGTTTGCGCGGGAATGGGCGTTTGTAGCGCCGGCCGAGCGATCGATGTCTCGGGTGCGGGCCTTACAAGACGCAAATATACTACGCTACCGGTGAGTATAAGCGCTATAATTATGATATATGCTCGTTTCATAACCTACATATGATAACTTAGAAACGCGAAAATGTAAAACAAAAATCGCGAGAGGTTTTGCTTGAGAAGTAGTTTGTTTAGGTGTAGAATATTGAGCAAATTAAGGAGATATAATGAATATAAGATCCAAAATTACAGGGATATTAGTAGTATCCTCGCTTATCCTGATAGCAATAGGCGTGGGCGTAGGGTACTTTTGGGGCTTTGATTTATTGCGTAATACAATAGGTGAGAATCAGACAAAAATTGCGAAACTGACAACCGGTGCTATTGAAAGAATTATAAATGAAGAGATAGCGGATATAGAGCTATACATATCTCATTCGTTGAGAATAGAAGAGGTTGAAAAGGCTAACGCTACATACGAGAAAAGAGACAGAGATTCCATCAATCAATATTTTACCCAAATAGATAAAGAATGGGCCCTTGCCACAGAAAATAATCCTCTGATAAAAGAATATTTAGATACCTTGGCCAGCAAGAGGTTGAGAGCGATCGTGGGAATGGATACGGGCATAAGCGAAATATTTCTAACTGACAAGTTTGGCGGACTGGTAGCCTCATCGGGTAAAACGAGCGATTTTTATCAGGCAGACGAAAAATGGTGGCAAGAGGCTTTTGCCGGCGGGCAAGGCAAAGTTTCAATTCAGGATATTGAATTTGATGAATCGAGTAAGGTCCTAAGTCTTCCTATAGCGTCCCCTATAAGAAATCACCTGGGAAAAGTAATAGGTGTTTGCAAGGCCGTATTGGATGTCAACAGGTTATTCGAACCCTTAGAAGCTGTTAGGATAGGAAAAACAGGGCACTCTTCTTTGCTGGACGGAAAAGGCTATGTTTTATTCCATGAGGGGATTAAGCCGTTAAGAGAGAAGCTTTTCGGCGAGAAGGACTTTAAAAAACTCAAAGATACAAAAAAAGATGGGTGGATTGTCACGCAGAGCTTTTTAGAACCAGGAGTGCAGCAGCTTATTTCCTATGCTTTGGTTGAGTACCCAATGCTTTTACAAAAAGGTATGTACTGGAGAGTTTGTATAGCGCAGGAAGCAAAGGAAGTATTTCTTCCTTTGAAGCGTTTGATGGGACAGCTTTTGGCGCTTATTCTTGTTTTGTTAGCTGTGCTGTTAGTCCTGGCATACATTTTTAGCGGAATATTCGTAAAGCCGATAAAGAGACTTCAGGAGGGTGTGGAACGCATTGGCGACGGAGACCTGGATTATCAGGTAAAAATAAAAACAGGCGATGAGATCGAAGAGTTCGCAGATTCCTTTAATAATATGGTGGGCAATCTTAAAAAAACCACAACCTCTATAAATTCGCTTAATAAAGAAATAGAGAACCGCGAAAAAGTAGAGATGGCGCTGGTAGTGGCGAAAAGAGAGATTGCGGAAGCCGCGGAAATAAAGACGAAGTTTGCGTCGATAGCGTCGCATGAGGTAAGGGGAGCGCTTGCTAATGTCTACGAAAGCCTCAAATTGGTTCTGGACGGGCTGACAGGGAAGTTGAATGACAAGCAAAGACATTTTCTCAATATGGCGAAGGAGGAGCTGAGCCGCATAAACCGGCTTACCAGCGATATATTGGATTTCCAAAAATTCGTATCCGGTAAAATGAAATTCAATTTTCAGAAAAATAATATAAACACAGCAGTAAAAGAAATTCACAAAACCATACACTCTTTAGCAGAGCAAAAGGGGTTGTATTTTAAGTTAAACCTCAAGAAAGATATGCCGGACAGCGAGTTTGATAAGGATAAAATAATACAGGTGCTGGTTAATCTGATCAATAACGCTGTCAAGTTTACCAAAAAAGGAGGCATTACTCTTAGCACTGCGAGTGAAGGAAATTTTATACAGGTAACAGTTCAAGATACCGGTTATGGCATAAAGAAAGAAGACCTTCCTGAATTATTCAAAACCTTTATGCAACTTAAAACCACAAAGGAAAAAGGAACGGGCCTCGGGCTTTCCATTTGCAAGGAAATCACAGACGGGCACAAGGGCAAGATCTGGGCAGAATCAGATTTTGGTAAAGGATCTGCCTTTCATTTTATCCTGCCTGTAAAAGAAAGAAGATCGGCGGCGTAGATGCAAAGAATAATTCTAATTGCAGAAGATAGCCCGGTTACTTCTTCAGTGCTCAAAGTAAAGCTTGAAAACGAGGGGTTTTCCGTGGATGCGGTAAGCTCGGGATACGCACTTTTAGGGTATTTGAAGGACAAAGAAGAGCCGGCTGTTATTGTCCTGGACCTCGTACTTCCCGGAAAAACAGGGATTGAACTTCTTTCCACCGTGAAAAATAAATGGCCCGGAACGAAAATATTCATTTTTTCCGCCCATCCTGAATACGAAACGAAACTTTATGTTTTTGAAGATTATATATGCGGGTTTTTTGCGAAAACAAAAGGCGTTGATCGTCTTATAAAGGCGATAAAAAAGGAATTTAAATGAATATTTTTCTGGCAGAACTTGTCGGAACTATGGTGCTTGTGCTTCTGGGGGACGGCGCGTGCGCGAACGTTTTGCTTAATAAGAGCAAGGGCAAGGATTCAGGGTGGATAGTTATTGCTACGGGCTGGGGCTTTGCAGTAGCAATTGCCGTATACGTAGCGGGCTGGGTAAGCGGCGGACATATTAATCCGGCAGTAACCATAGGATTTATGGCAATAGGAAAACTTACCCTTAAAGAGTCGATCCCTTATTTTACGGGACAATTCGTAGGTGCCTTTTTAGGGGGCGTGATGGTATGGCTTGCTTATTTTCCGCACTGGAAAGCGACAGATGACCCTGACAGAAAACTTGCGGTTTTTTGTACTGCTCCCGCTATAAGGCGCTACAAATGGAATCTTCTGGCTGAAATTATCGGAACGGCGATACTACTCATGGGAGTGCTCGGTATTTATAACGTGCACAACAGCATCGGGCAAGGCGCAGGGCCGTATCTTGTTGGGATTCTTGTTTTCGGCATAGGCCTTTCGCTTGGCGGTCCCACAGGTTATGCGATTAATCCTGCCCGGGATTTAGGCCCGAGAATAGCGCACGCGGTCCTTCCGATTCCGGGAAAACGCGATTCTGACTGGGCGTATGCATGGGTTCCGGTTCTGGGTCCTTTGATAGGGTGTGTTTTAGGGGCAGTGTTATATCAGGTAGTGTTTGGATAAGAAAGGAGAAATCAGTGACAAACGGCGAAACGAAAAACGAGAAATTCAAGAGGCTAGCATCAAAGCGTGTTACAAATGCTATTAAGAAGATAGAACTTATAGGGCATCTCTCAGCCTCGAGCTACGAGTGCACGCAAGAAGAGGTGGACAAGATAGTCGTCGCGCTTCAGGACGCTCTCGAGGGCATAAAAGCCAAGTTCTCCAAAACCAAAAAAGCCGACGCGTCGAAATTTCAGCTTTAAATTAAAAAGGTGAATGGGCATGCTTTCGGGGCCACCTCGGCGACCTGAATAACAAGAAGGTTCCGGGTAGTGTTTCCGCTTGACGTTTCCGCCAGAGGCGGATCAGCCTCTGGCTGAAGCCACAAAATCGTCTGAAACCGACTCTACTTCGAATTTCTACTACAGTCGGTTCCCCGAGCCGAAGGCGAAGGGAAAGGTCGCGCTGCGCCCTTCTGCTCCGTTGAAGTTGCACAAATATTATATGCAAGTTTCTTGCCTTGACAAAATTATACTCATATCTTATAATTACACCCTAAATATAAATATGGAGGGATGAAATGAGCAATATACTGTTTACTGAAGAACAAAAGATGGTGCAGGAGCTAACGCGAAAGATCGCGCGGGAAAAAATAGCGCCTGTTGCAGCCGAATATGACGAGAAAGAGGAATTTCCCTGGCCGATAGTTAAGATCCTTGCGGAATCCGATATATTCGGTGTGTACATAGCCGAGAAATACGGCGGAATGGGCGGAGGCGTTTTTGAGATGGCGATTGCCACTGAAGAGCTTTCCTGGGGATGCGGCGGCATATCACTGGCTTTCGCTGCGACAGGCCTGGGGACGTTTCCTATAATACTTTTTGGAAATGATGAGCAGAAGAAGAAGTATCTTACGAGAATAGCAAAGGGTACGGTCGCTGCGTTTTGTATTACGGAAGCCGAAGCCGGTTCTGACGCCGGCTCCATAAAAACAACCGCGGTAAAAGACGGGGACCACTATATTCTTAATGGCACGAAGCAGTGGATCACAAACGGCGGCGAGGCCGATATTTATACTGTAATTGCAATGACGGATAAAAAGAAAGGCGCCCGCGGCGCGACCGCATTCATCGTGGAAAAAGGCACCAAGGGGCTTGATTTCGGAAAGAAAGAAAAAAAACTCGGCATACGCGGCTCAGCCACGAGAGAAGTTATCTTTACAGACTGCCGCGTGCCCAAGGAGAACGTTATCTCGAAAGAGGGTATGGGATTTATCGTCGCGATGAAGACATTTGATTACTCGCGCCCCGGCGTTGCTGCGCAGGCACTCGGCATAGCGCAAAGGGCGCTTGACGAATCTGTCAAGTACGCCCATGAACGCAAGCAATTCGGTAAATCGATATCGAGCTTCCAGGGAATACAGTTCATGCTGGCTGACATGGCGATACAGGTCGAGGCAGCACGCGCTATTGTTTACAGGTCCGCTCAGATAGTAGACGCCGGCGAGAAAAATATAGCAAAACTTTCCGCAACGGCAAAAACATTTGCTTCAGACGTGGCGATGAAGGTTACAATAGATGCAGTGCAGATCTTCGGCGGTTACGGCTATATGAGGGAATATCCCGTGGAAAAGCTTATGCGGGATGCCAAGATTACGCAGATCTATGAAGGCACGAACCAGATCCAGCGCGGCGTCATAGCCGCGAGCCTCATCAAGGAACTGAAGCAAAAGTAATGAACGTAATCGTCTGCATAAAGCAGGTTCCGAACACCACCCAGGTTCGCATAAATCCTGAAACAAACACCCTGATACGCGAGGGCGTGGAATCCGTTATAAACCCCTTTGACATGTATGCCATAGAAGAGGGGATACGCCTGAAGGAAAAACTGGGAGGAAAAGTCACTGTTCTCACGATGGGCCCGCCGCAGGCCGAAGAGGCTTTAAAAGAGGCGATTTCCCTCGGATGCGACGAGGCTGTTCTTCTCACCGACCGTAACTTTGCGGGCAGTGATACCTGGGCCACGAGCTACGTTCTGTCGCAGGCCGTGAAAAAGATAGGCGATTACCATATTATACTGTGCGGCAAGCAGGCCTCTGACGGGGATACAGCGCAGGTCGGGCCGGGCATATCGACTCACCTTAATATACCTCAGGTTACGTACGTAAAGAAAATCGAAGAAATAAATGATAAAAAAGCGCGCGTCGAACGCATGACAGAGGAAGGCTTTGAGATAATAGAGACGCCGGTGCCGTGCCTTTTTACCGTGGTCAAGGAAATAAACGAGCCGAGGCTACCGTCTCTTAAGGGCAAGATGAGGGCCAAAAAAGCGGAAATTAGAAAAATGACAGCAGAGGATTTAAATTGCGATTTTGACAAGATAGGCCTTGATGGTTCGCCGACGCGGGTCGTTAAAATCTTTACGCCGCCGGCGAGAAAAGGCGGAGAAATTTTAAAGGGCGACATTCAGGAGATCGTGGAAAGATTGGCTAAAGAGCTCAAGGGCGAGATATGAGCGAAAAAAGAATAAAAATACTGAAGGATGTTTGTACCGGCTGCACGCTATGCGTCAAGGTATGCCCCTTCGGGGCCATAGCCATGAAGGATAAGAAAGCTCTTATAGACTACGATAAATGCAATCTTTGCGGCGCCTGCGTAGAGACCTGCAAATTCAACGCTATAGAACTAAAAACTATTCAGAGAAGCTATGACCATTCATCCTACAAGGACGTGTGGGTTTTTTGCGAGCAGAAAAAAGGCGTTATCCAATCGGTAGCCTATGAGCTTTTGGGTGAGGGAAAAAAGCTTGCCTCGAAACTCGGCTGTAAAGTTTGCGGCGTTCTTTTGGGAGAAAATGTAAAGGAAAAAGTCCCAGAATTATTCGCGCGCGGCGCTGATATCGTATACCTTGTTGATTCGCCGCACCTCAAATATTACCAGAACGAGCCATACACCAAGGTTTTTATCGAACTCATAAACGAATATAAACCCGCTGTTCTTCTTTCGGGCGCCACCACCATCGGCCGAAGCCTTACTGCGCGGGTCGCAATCAACGTAAACACAGGCCTTACTGCTGACTGCACAGGGCTCGACATAGACGAAAAGGAAAAACTTCTTCTCCAGACACGTCCCGCGTTTGGCGGAAACATAATGGCTACGATCATAACCCCGAACCACAGGCCCCAGATGTCCACGGTAAGGCATAAGGTTATGCAGGAAGCCGCGATAGACGAAAGCCTTAAAGGAAAGCTCGTAGAGAAAACCTACAAGGATAATATTCTTTCTTCCAGGACAAAGCTCATCGACATAGTCGAGGAAATAGAGGAAACCATAAACCTCGCGGAAGCCGATATTATTGTCTCGGGCGGAAGGGGCCTCGGAGGGCCGGAGAATTTTAATATCATACGTGAGCTTGCTCTAACGCTCGGAGGAGCGGTTGGAGCTTCGCGGAGTGCCGTTGATGCCGGATGGATACCCTATTCGCATCAGGTGGGGCAGACGGGAAAAACCGTGTGCCCGAAAATATATATTGCCTGCGGTATAAGCGGGCAGATACAGCACCTTATCGGCATGCAGTCCTCAAAAATAATCATCGCGATAAATAAAGATCCTGACGCGCCCATCTTTAAGGTTGCTACCTACGGCATCATCGGCGACCTCTTCGAATTCGTTCCCGCACTCACCAAAAAATTCAAGCAAGTACTGAGTAAATAGTCACACCTAACTGCTTTCAGACCCCACCTGCCACGCCGGAATATTTTCAAGCTGCCGTTCGGGGCATTGCTTTGTGGTCCCCACTCGGGGGTATGCTACGCGGGATCGCTCGACCGCCCCAGCGAGGCGGTCTTCGCTCTAAAAAATCCCTCGCTCTTTTCGCCTTGCTACGCCTGCGGCGTGGCGAAGCGAAAAACCATGCCCGCTCAGGATTTTTAGGTCCCGCTACGCATACCCCGTCGGGGGCCCCTTTTTATATAGCAATGCCCCCAAAGGCAGCTTGTAACCCATTCCGTCCCTGGGACGGGATGGATGTATTCAGACCCCACCTGCCTAAGCGGCGAGTGCATTCAACCGTAATTCTCCGCCAGAGGCGGATCAGCCTATGGCTGAAGCAATTTACGAAGTTGATGTTCAAGAAAATGCGCCCGAGTCCTTACTAGCTTGGGCGCGAAAGACCTTACTATCTCAACGAGTAAATTGCATGTCAGCCTTCGCCGAGTAGAATCTCAGGATGGTAAGCTTCGGCTGATCCGCCGAAGCTCTACGCGACAGCAATAGAGCGAAGGCGGAAATTCAAGGGCAGAATGCTCAAGGGCATTATTTTAAGATATTTATCATAAGTTTATGCCGAGCAGCGTGGCAGTTGGGGTCTGAATACACTATCCATAAAGCGGAAGCGAGGCGCCTATCCTCCGAGGGAGCGACGAGTGAAAGCAATGCCCGTAACCCTCTATTAATCAAGCTGCCGGAAGGATGCCCGCTTGCTGCTTGGAAAAAGATTTTTTTAGCACTTGACAAGTACGACAAAAGTGTATATACTTGTACTGACTTGGATAAAGATGCATAAACTTATACAAAGATATATTTATGATGGTTACAGAAGATAAATACGCTAGCATGGGGAAGAAGCGATACAACATACAGGAGATCGCAGATCTGCTTGGCGTATATAAAGGTACAATTAAGAACTACGAATCAAAAGGCATCTTTCCGAAAGCACGCCGCAACCCTATTAATCATTACAGAGAATACGCCGAAGAGGACCTGGATATATTAAGAAGAATATTACTTAAGGGAAAATAACGAGGGGGTATAATGCATTTCAAGGAACTGGAGATATGCGGATTTAAATCATTTCCCACGAGGACAAAGCTGAAATTCGAGCCCGGCGTAACTGCTGTTGTCGGACCTAACGGATGCGGCAAGAGCAATATTTCGGACTCAATACGATGGGTGCTGGGCGAGCAGTCTCCCAAATCCTTAAGGGGAAGCTCAATGCAGGACGTTATATTTAACGGAACCGACCGCGTGGAGCCGATAAATATGGCCGAGGTTTCGCTTACCTTTTCAAATGAGAACAGGGCGCTCCAGATAGATTATGACGAAGTTACGATCACCAGGCGCCTCTATCGTTCGGGTGAAAGCGAATACATTCTCAATAAGATGCCCGTGCGGCTTAAGGACATATCCGACATATTAAGAGGAACCGGCATGGGAACGAGCTCTTACTCTATCATAGAGCAGGGAAAAGTAGATATGATATTGAGCTCGAAACCGGAAGACAGAAGGTATATATTTGAGGAAGCGAGCGGCATAACTAAATACAAGGCGAAGAAAAAAGAAGCCATGAGGCGCCTCGAGCAAACTGAAAACAATCTTTTGAGAATCAACGACATAGTAACAGAGGTTAAGAGGCAGATCAATTCTATAGAGCGCCACGCTAAAAAAGCGGAAAAATACAAAGCCGATTTTGAGATAATGAAAGAGATGGACCTGAAACTCGCGGCCAGGGATTTCGGTATACTGGCGGCCGAGGGGGGCAGCAACAAGGAGAACATGTCGTCTCTTGTCATCAGGGAAAAAGAGCTCGGGAACGAATGCCAAAAAATAAGCGCGCTTATAGATGAATACAGGTCGAAGATGGATACCGTGCTTCAGGATTTGGCCAGCGCTCAGGAGAAGATATCCGAAGCTTCCGTTTTCATCGAAAAAGGACAGCATAAAATAGAACTCGACAAAGAAAGAACCATAGAACTTGGCCAGACCAGAAAAGAGTCCGAAAAAATACTGGAAAGCCTAAAGGAAAAAATACAGGAAAGAGAAAATGAAGTAAGCGGTATAAAAAATCGCTTTGACCATATCGTAAAACTAAAAGAAGAAAAACTTGCCTTATCCGGCGAAAAAGAAAACGCTGCCGGGGAGGCAGAGCATGAAATCGCAAAACATCAGAAGGAGATAAAGAGCGCAAAACTAAAAACCGTGGACCTTCTTTCGGGGCAGACCAAAGTAAAAAATGAACTTATCAAAATTAGCGCGGACCTGCAAACAAAAAACGCCCGTCTCAAAAGGCTCCGGATAGACCTGGTAAACGCGAACCAGGAAAAAGAAACCATCGATGCGGACCTGGGTGAGACAGAAAGCTTTCTGAATACCTCTAGAGGCGAATTTGAAGACGCCAAAAAGAACCTTTTCTCTCTCAAGGAGCTTTTTTCCTCTAAAGAAAGGGCCATGGAGGAGATAAAACAAAAAATAGCAGATTCAAAAAGCGAAATAAATGCGCTTAACTCGAAGGAAGAGCTTCTAAGGGAGATGATAGAACGCCGCGAAGGCTTTGCAAAAAGCGTAAAGACGGTTATGGAGGAAGCCCGGAGCGGAAGATTAAAGGGAATAATAGGGCTTTTCGCCGAAATGGTATCCCATAAGGACGGGTATAACCTGGCGCTTGAGGCAGCGCTCGGAGAAAGGGCCCAGGCGATAGTTGTGACAGATCGTGAAGCGTTATCCGGGGCGCTTGCTTACCTTAAAGATAACAATATAGGAGCGGCCTATTTTGTGGTTCACAGTGAAGTACAAAACGCATACTCAAGGCCCGCAAACGGATTTTTTGCAAAAAAACCCGTTGGAACACTCCTCACCGAATTTGTAAATATAGAAGAAAATTATAGAAGCGCAGCTGATTGCCTTTTAGATAACGTATATGTTGCCGAGAACGCGGAAGAGGCCAGGGCAAAGCTTGAAAGCGCAAAGACGAGTGCTTCTTTTGTGACTAAAGACGGCGAATTTTTTAAGAAAGGCCTTTGCAAGGACGGCTCCACAGGCAAAGACGAAAGCGCTTCTCTTATCGGAAGAGCCGCCAGGCTTCACGAGGTAAAGAAATCTAAAGAAAGGATTTTTGCGGATATAGAAGCCCTGAAAGAAGAAGAAAATAAGATAAGGGCAGAAATCGAATCTATCCGGCAAAATAGCGCCAAAGCCGAGAAAGAGGCACGTCAGAAAGAAATAAGACTGGCAAACATAGATTCAAAAAAACAGGGGATACTCGAGAACCTTAAAAAAGTGGAAGACGAGATAGCTGTTATAGGGCTTGAAATAGATGAAGTAAAAGAAGCAGTAGAAGACATATCTAAAAAAGGCGAAGAACTTAACGGGGCCCTTAACGCTAAAGAAACCGAGCATAACGCGCTAATTGACATGATCTCGTCTTTTGAAACTCATATAGAAGAAAGTACGAAGCGAAAGAATGATTTGGCTATAGAGGCCTCTGAAATACGCTCTCAGCTAACTCTTATCGCTAATAATGAGGAAGTAGGGGAAAGAGACTTAAAGCGGGCCGAGGGCGCGCTTCTTGAGATGCGGGAAGAGATTTCGCTTAAGCAAAAAAGCATTGCCGAAGCGATAGAAAAATTAGAAACCATAGAGGCAGAGGGCCTGAAACTTTGCGTCGAAATAGAGAAAAAAGAAAAAGAGAAGGAATATTTCAAGGTTGAGCTTTCAAGGGCTTCGGCCGAAAAAAAGGACGGACAGAAAGAGTTATCCGATAACGAGAAAATGTTTAGCGAAAAGGGAAATCTTGTAAATGAGCTACGAAATAAAATAAGGAACTTTGAAATACATGAAAAGGAATGTGAACTCAAAATAATCAACTTAAAGGACAGGATAAACCAGGCCTATAAGATCGACATCCAGAATTTCAGCGTTGAGTTTGATGAGAATACGAACTGGGAAGAACTGCGGAACCAGGCGGAGGTGCTTAAGATAAAACTGGACAAGCTCGGCCCCGTGAACCTTGTGGCAATAGACGAGCTTAAAGAATTGGAGGAGAGGTCTTCATTTCTTACCGAGCAGCAACAGGACCTTTTACAGGCGAAGGATTCCCTTCATAAAGCGATAGTAAAAATCAACAAGACGACAAAAGCGCTTTTTCTGGACGCCTTCCAGAAGATACAGATTGAATTCAGAAACTACTTCAGGATGCTTTTTAACGGCGGCCACGCAGAGCTTCTCTTGATAGATGAGGGCGATGTTCTGGAAAGCGGGATTGAGATAGTCGCCCGGCCCCCGGGGAAGAAACTCCAGAATCTTCTGCTTCTCTCGGGCGGTGAAAAGGCCCTCACCGCGATAGCGCTACTTTTTGCCATCTTTAAAGTGAAACCAAGCCCGTTCTGCATACTTGACGAAATAGACGCGCCGCTGGACGAATCAAACATCGGAAGGTTCATACGTATATTGCAGGAGTTCGTTAAGATGTCGCAGTTTATTATTATCACGCACAACAAAAAAACCATCCACATGGCGAACGTTCTCTACGGGATAACAATGCAGGAGAAAGGCGTCTCGAAGGTCGTATCTGTTAAATTCGGTGAGGATACGGAAGCGAAAAAAGAAGAGATACTGGTCTAGCCTTTTTTTATAAACCCTAGGAACCCCTTACCAAGGTTCGCTGCGTACAGGCAAACCTTGTTCTTGCCCGTCTTTTTAGCTTCATAAAGCGCTATATCGGCTCTATTTATTAATTTATCCATGTCTGTAGCGTCATAAGGAAAAGTCGAAACGCCAATACTTATTGTAAGCGGTTTTACGCCTTTTGACATATCGGAACTCTCGAAAGTCTCCTCAATTTCCTTTCTGAACCTTTCCGCGATTATTCCGGCGACTTTTTTATTCGTATTAGGCATTACGACGGTAAACTCCTCGCCTCCGTAACGGGCGACAAAATCATCCCGCCGGGAACGCTTGGATAAAATAAACGCGATTTTTCGTATCACCTCGTCGCCCTTCTGGTGGCCGAAGGTGTCGTTAAACGGCTTAAAATTATCGATATCCATCATGAGCATGCTCAAGGTTCCGTCCTGGATTCGCGTCTCTTCGAGTTCCTTTATAAGGCGCTTTCTGAGTTCCCCGGCATTCCAAAGTTTTGTCAACCAGTCGGTTTTCGAAAGGTATTCTGTTTCCTCGTAAAGGCGCGAGTTTTCGATTGCGAGCCCGGCGTGGTTGGCGAACATCGTGAGTATGCGTATATCGGATTTTGTTATGGGTTTTTTCGTGAATATGTTATCAACGAGAATCGCGCCGAGGGTTTTGTCCTTTGCCTTTAAAGGCACGGTTACGAAGTATTCTGTGTTAAGGGCATTTTGAATTTCGGGAGAGACCATTTTTTTCGCTTCTTCAGTGGTCACCTCAAACGGCATTCCTTCGAGGATCGTGAGCGCGAGTATTCCCATTTCTTCCGTGAGCGGCATCTTGATGCCCTTGACAAGCGTATTAAGGCGTGATTCCGGGTCTTTTTTAAATTTGGCGTATGAATTGATAAGGTCCTCCAGGCTAAGCTTGGCCATCTCTATGCCTTTCCATATCCTGTCGGCTTCTTCTCCGGAATGCGGGCCTATGCCCATTTTTCCCTCAAGAACGTTTTCCTTCTCGTTTACCAGAAAAAGCATGGCGCGGTTAAAGCCCAGGCCCTCGTGCGAGGTAAGGGCAGTGAGAATGATATAGAAGATCTGATCGAGCTTAAGAGTGGTCCTCATTGCGTTCGAGACTTCGTATAGAAGCCGGAGCTCCCTTTCGATCCTCTCGTAACCGTACTGTCTCTTTGGTTGTATCGGTGTCATAACGGCATTAGTGTAGCATATCAGTTACTTGTGTCAAGGGTTAAAAAATGCTGAAAAAACTATACTAAACTATTACATTATAGTTACACTGTTATGTCAATAAAAAGCTGATTATGTGGTATATTTATCTATATATGATTTTGATAATGACAAATAAGCAGCGCAAAATATTAGTCAGATTCATCACTGCGCTACTCGTATGTTTTTTTATTATGAGTGATGCGTTTGCACTTGCGCCGCAGTATGTCGCAGACACCCCCGCGTTCCGCCTAAAATACTTAAGAAATCATCTCGAGAAGTCCCTTGATACCCAATGCGCCCGGACACCGGAGAAAAAAGCCTTCATGGAAGAATGCGGCGACCCTGAAGCGCTCCTTCTTTCAACCGGTAAGCGTCTTGTAGCTGAAAGGGCTTGGAACGACGACCTGAGATTCGTGCGCGCCAATATTCACGAGGATATAGAAATCCTCATGCAAATCCTCCGCGAGAAAGACAAATATCGATATTACGGCATACGGGACCTTGTCTTAAGAAAACTCCCCATGGAAGGGCACACACTTGATACATCTGAAAGATACGTAAATCATATCATTGCTATGGTCTTTGAATGGCTGACCCTCGTTGAAGCCGAAATTATTGATGAAGCCAAAATCCCTGAGCCCTATGCCGCTCTTGTGTGTACGCTTAAAGGGGAGATAAGGTCAAGGAAACACAGCTATTTCTTAAGCGACTTCTGGGATCTCAAAAAGAGGCAGGAAAAAATAAAAGACGCGATAAAAGACGGAATGAGATTTTATCAAACTGCATCTGAAAAATCAGGTACTAAACAAAGCATTGCAGTTGAAGACAATGTTGATAAACTTATTAGATGGCATCGTACAGGTAAGGGGTTTGAGGTAGGAGACATGATAGAAATTCCTTACCAGATAGGAGGCAAAAAAGAGTTTAGAAGAAAACATGGATATATAAGTTTTATTTTAGATGTTCCTGGAAAAGAGGGAGATACAAGGGAGATCGTTTTTGTAGGTGAAAATGACCCGAATCATGGATTTGTTGTGAACATATATTTAGCCGATGATTATAAAAATAAGTCAAGCTGTGAGCCAATCGCCACGTATAAATATTACGAATATAAAGGAAGTACAGGGAAATGGGTTACACAGGCTATTTCTATACCGCTAGGCAAACTTGATGTAATAAAAGCGCTGAAGGGTGAAAGGCTTAAAGTTTTTAACAGGCCAACAAGAGTCAAGATCGATCAAAGGCCTCAAGCTTATGTCTGTCGGTTCAGATTCATGGGCGGAACGAGCATTGCTGAGGACGAACATTTGTGTTTACCGGTGGAATGCGCGAATCATTTTAGAGAGAAAGGAAAGTATGTAATAGCTCGTGTTGAATATGACGAAGAGAGGGGGCAGGGCGTAAGTTTTTACTTCGAAAAAGATTATAGACCTAACATAAAAAGTAAACGTGCAATATTAACAGAGTATGAAAATTCATCGAAGATAGGAAGGGCTTTTGCTGCCTTTTTAGAGATAAAAAAATACCAGAAAGGCCAAGCGCCAAAAAAAGTTAAAGAACAAGCCTTGGGAATGAACCTGTATACCAACGCAAAAGGAGAATATGAGGCCAGGGTTATGCAAGGCAGGCAAGTCATAAGATTTCTTCTTTCGAAAATTGCTGATGAATTTTTTGAGAAAGGCGATACTATAAGAAAGATTTTAAGCGCATGCTTTGCCTATCATCCTGATTACGGAAGGTATGTTGAAGTCAGAATATACCCGAGACGAATTTTAGAGGGCGCTTTAGTGAAGCTCGAAAAATATATTGAAAAAGCGGATATCGAAACAAGAAAAAGAAGGAGTATTCAATCAAGCATCTTGGATCTTTTTAAGTTGATGCCGTGTTCGACACCAAAGGAAATAGCGCGAGGTGCGGCAGTTTTAAGCCGAAAATTAGAAAGGCATAATAATGAAGATGTAATAAAAGATACCTTGGCCAGGCTCAGGATTTTTGTTAAGGCCGCCGGTAGCGACCGTATTTCTGATAGGGAAATAACAAGAGATGGAATTCTTTTGGCAAAGCGCTATTACCGTAAAGAATGCGGCAATCTCCTGACAGAGCTTGAAACAGTAAAAATGATGGACTACATTTTGGGAGATAGAAATATATATGGCAAAAAAATAAAACCTCCAACTCGCTTTAATCTAGGGTTGGTGAATAAAGACGGAAGGGCGCATATTGTTTTCGGATCAAAACAAATTTTTATGCATGGATTTAAGGGTTTAGAAGGTAGAGAAATTATTTTAGTACGCGTTCCTGATGAAAAATTTGAATTTGTTTTTCATGCATATGATACCGAAGATTACAAAAATAACCCCGACGGAGCAGAAATTAAGCGTGTACTTATAAGAGATCTTAATTCCGGACTTCTTATACCGATCGAGCGAAAGGACGTGTATTACGCAAAAGAACTTATTGAAAAAGGTATGTATCGCAGGGCTTTGGAGGTTTTAGAGGCTATTCCGGTAAAAGGCATACCGGTATTTAAATTGAGAAGACAGGCACGCGAGGGCCTTCGTCGGAATGAAAGTGCTGCTGAAAACCCGGGTTTGCTTAATGAAGACGAAAGACTGAGAAATCATTCCTATATCCTGGCCAGGCTTATATGTTCGGGTAAATCCAGAGAAAGCGTTGAAAGATATATGAAATTTTTTCCGCTGACTACCGGCGAATCCCCGGACAGAAGAGTGATCGCCCATCTGAGGACTTATTTTGTAGAATTCATACAGGGAATAGCGCGGGACGGCGAGACAATCCAGGTTATTACAAACTTAATGATTAACCTGGATATGGAATCCGACCTTCCGGCGCAGGCGCATGTAAATATAGCGGTAATTGAAGCACTTGCGGAGTCATCTGATGAGTATAAGACCGAAGCCCTTGCTCTGGAATTATCACGCTTTTTGGATTACGAAGGAATACTTAAAGACGAGACTTTAAAGGTGCTTCAAGATTTCTTTTACTCTATTCCGGATAATGATAAGGTATTTTTAACTCCTGAATCCGAAAATGGCAGAAGGCCAAAAGGTTCCGATTATGATGGGCTAATCGCATATATTAGAAGCATATCAAGCGTGCGAAGGCTTACGCGTCTAGGGGAGATAAAGTTCGGAGTACTTAAAGAACTTGGTGATGAAAATGCGGAGATGATGCTTTATGAATCATGCTTACGCTTGGTTGTGTATATAGTGAGAAAAGAGTATCTCGGAAAAAGCAAATTTTCATTTATGGAGCTCATAACAATAGGAAACGGCTTAAATAAAACAAATGGAAAAAAGAGTAAAGAAGGTTTAATTAAGTCTGGTCTAGCCAGGGCTGCACATCGCCATAAGCCACAGTATGGAAGACCGTTTGCGTCTTATGCTGGGGTAGCTGTTAGAAGAGCATTAGACGGGGTAATCAATGGGAGAAAAAATGATGTTACGCTTCCGTATAGACTGAGCAAGGAAGCAAGCATTTTTGAAAGTATGTGTCGAGAGCAAGGTCTTGATCCTGGAAATTATAAAATACATAATATTGTATTTGCGGAGGCGCTAAACTTTACCGAAGCGGAGGTTGGAGAGCTGCGTGCTGCGCTTTTTGGCCAGCATTACATGAATAAGCCAGATATGCTTGAAGACGGCGGCGAAAGTGACAGTACGGAAAAAATAGCAAGCCGCGAGAATGAGCTATATAAGAAAGTAGTGCGTCCCGAGATGGTGGATGTGATGATAAAAAGGGCCATAGAAATAGTACAAAGTATGTTTCCACCCGGAAAAATGAGAGGGTATAAAAGGCGTATTTTAATCGAGTATGTTTCCCCGGTACTTAAAGGTAAAAGTGGCATGACTCAACATGACATGGCGCTAAGATTAGGATTTTCAAGAAGGGTAAACAAAGGAGAATCAGTTGGTAGCCATATGCGCGCAGATCGTAGGGGTAATAAAGAACGGGGGCTGTATGCTATTCTGAGAAGAGCAGCAGAAGAGCTGGATTTTAGTATAGATGATTTTTCAGGGGGACTCAGGGACAGGACTACGGGCAGAGGGCTGAGAATTGAGCGTGGCTCACCGGGTGATGCTTTACGGGTTATCTATGATGTATTTGGATTTAAAGAATTCAAAAGAGCTGACCTGCTCCCGCTTAGAAAATATCATCCGTCCACAGTGGATGTGGAACTTAGGATGTTACGCGAACTTGGACTCCTTATTCGCGTAAAAAGAGGCACATACAGGCTCAGCGCAATCCTCCGTGGTTCAAACGACGAAGAAACCTCAAGGAATATAGCCGCTCTTTATAATATGGAATTCAAGATAGGAAGAAAAAACGTACCCTTAGCCCGATATGAAATACCTGACGGAAAGCTTGATACGGTTCGGGAGCTTATAAAAGCTGAACTAAGCCAAAGATATATTAACGATGCTATGAGCGCAAAAGAACGCACAGAGCCTGCTACTATAAGGGTTTGGAAGGGATATGCCTCACCAAGTCAGGGGAGTATGCTAACTCGAATCGAGAATATCTCTCAAAAAGGCCCTTACAAAATAGAGTTCTTGAGCCTCGAAGAACTTATGGAGAGCGCAAGTAAAGAAGGCAATCAGGTCACGATTATGCCTCATAAAAAAGGTATGCAAAATAACGGAAGCATTATTTATATGAATCCGAGGAAAAGAACAATAGGTGCAGAGGATATTGTTCAGATAGGAGGTATAATAGCAACCGGTGTCGCGTACTTAAATAACAATGATCTAGCCCTTAGAAATCTCTATAAACTTCTCACAGGCAAAGAAAAAGATATAACAGTTTCAAAACTAATGGAAGACCCGGCCGGATTTATCTTTGGATTAAAGGTAAAAAAGGTTGATATAGATGACCTCATGCGCCTTAACGAGCGGATCGAAGAGCTTCTCGAATCCGCATAATTCTTGCCC